>NZ_JAVDYB010000001.1:3529545-3835909 GCF_031458235.1 Catenuloplanes atrovinosus
CCCGCTGACGCGACTGCTACCGCCCGATCGGGACGACGACTACCCACACCTGGCCGGGACACCGATGCACAACCTGGCGCACACGTACGCGGCGATCCACAACGATCTCGTCGACGGCACCACGACCGCCCCGGATTTCGCCCACGCCGTCCGGCGTCACCGGCTCCTGGACGCGATCGTCCGATCGGCCGCCGAGGGACGGCGCGTCTCTCTCGCGGAAGTCTGACGGGGAACGCCCCGGAAGGATTGATGCCGATGACCGATAACGGCCTGCACGACCAGCTCACCGCGTGAGGTCCTCGGACGGCTCCGGCCGGCCTGGCGGATCACGGATCGCACGGCCGCGGCGGCCGGCCCGCCGACGCTAACCTTCATCCATAGGCATGGATGAAGGGGGACGCCTGTGTCGCGCAGGGTCGGGCATGCCGTCGGTGCCGCCGCGTCCGTGCTGGTCGGCGTGGGCATCGGCATCGTGGCGAACGTGGTGACGGCCAGTTGGTCGTGGACGTGGGCGCTGGCGCTGGGTGCGCTGGTGTCGAGTCTGGTCGCGCTGGAGACGGTGCGATCGCTGCGCGGCGGCGGCGATCCGGAGTCCGGACCGGTCGGTGTCGCGGGCAGGTACGCCGTGCTGGGGACCGCGTCGGTCAGCCTGATCGCCATCGTCGCGCTGGTGTGGCTGGTGCCGCGGGGCGGCGGGCGCGCCGGCACGTCCTGCCAGTACGAGCCCTACCCGACAATCCCGGAGCTGGCGTATCGATGCGTGATGGACCGGTGGCGGCCGGACTCGACCATCCCGGTGTTCGACGCGGCGCGGCCCGGCGCCGAGGCCGGCGAACTGCGCCAGCACACCGGCGCACGGCAGTACTTCGAGTGCCAGCTCCCGGGCGAGCCCATCGCGCTGGACGGGACGGTGCGCACCGGGCACTGGGCGCTCACGCTGGCCGACGATCCCCCGCACTGGGGCGTGGTCCCGCAGGTCTACTTCGAGGACGGCGGCTCCGGCGAGCGCGACCGGGCGCTGCCCGACTGCGGCACCGCCCAGCTCGACAAGATCGGGAAACCGTACCGGCGGTAGGGCTCCGGCGCTCCGCGGTCATGAGACCCCGCCGTTCCAGGACCGCCACAGGTGCGCGTACCGGCCGCCGGCGGCGAGCAGGGCGTCGTGCGTGCCCTGCTCCACCACGCGGCCGTGGTCGAGGACGAGGATCCGGTCCGCGTCCGCGGCCTGCACCAGGCGGTGCGCGACGATCAGCGTGGTGCGGCCCTCGGTGGCGGCGGCCGCGGCCCGGTCCAGGTCACGGGCGCCCGCGCTGCCCGCCTCCGCGGTGGCCTCGTCCAGCACGGCGACGGCCGGGTCGGCCAGGATCAGCCGGGCCAGCGCGAGCTGCTGGGCCTGCGCGGCGGTCAGCCGGTGGCCGCCCTCGCCGACGTGCGTGGCCAGGCCGTCCGGCAGCGTACGCAGCCAGCCGGTGGCACCGACCCGGTCGAGCGCCTTCTCGATCTCGGCGTCGTCCGCGTCCGGCCGGGCCAGGCGCAGGTCCTCCGCGAGCGGGCCGGCGAAGACGTGCACCTCCTGGCTGACCAGCGCGATCTCCTTGCGTACCCGGATCTCTCCGAGGTCTTCCAGGGGTACGCCGCGCAGGCGCGCCGCACCGTCCGAGGCCGGGATGATCCCGGCCGCGATCCCGGCGAGCGTGCTCTTCCCCGCGCCGCTGGCCCCGACCAGCGCCACCCGCTCCCCCGGCGCCAGCGTGAGCGTGACGTCCTCCAGCACGGTGGGGCCGTCCTGGTAGTGGTGCCGGCGCACCGTGACGCTCAGCGCGGCGTCGTGGTCCCCCACGACCGGATCCGCCGCGGCCGGTACGGGCGGCAGCGACGCCACCCCGACCAGTCGCGCCAGGCTCGCGCCGGCCTGCATGACCGCGTCGGATTCGAGCAGGATCAGGCCGATCGGGTTGAACAGCCGGTGGAAGTACAGCGCCGCCGCCGTGGCCGCGCCGACCGTGACCGCGTCCGCGCGGACCAGCAGGAATCCGGCGATCAGCACGGTGCTGAGCCCGACGAACTCGGCCCGGTTGATCCGCAGCCCGAACCGGGTGAACACCCCGAACACGGTCAGCCCCAGGTCCCGGGCCGCGGCCGACCGGTCCGCGATCCGCGCCACGTGCGCGTCCTCGGCGCGGTAGGCGCGGACCGTGGCGGCGCCGTGCAGCGCGCCGGCCATCGCCTGGGACCGCTCGCCGGTGGCGATCCGCTCCCGGGCGTAGTAGGGCGTCGACCGCGGCAGGTACCAGCGCAGCGCCAGCACGTAGCCGGGGGCCGCGACCAGCCCGGCCAGGCCGAGCCGCCAGTCCAGCGTGAACAGCCCGCCCGCGGTGAGCACCACGGTGAGCAGCGCGCCGACCATCAGCGGTCCGATGCCGGTGATCGCGTTGGTGACCACGGCCACGTCGTCGCCGGCGCGCGCGACCAGGTCGCCGGTGCCGGCCCGCTCCAGCGTGCTGGACGGCAGGTGCAGCGCACGGTCGAGCACGCGCTCGCGCAGCCGGGCCAGCACGGTCTCACCGAGCCGCGCCGCGGCGGCGGCACCGGCGGCGGTGAGCACGCCGGCGACCACGGCGGCGGCCGCGATCACGCCCGCCCACATCAGGACGCGGTCGGTGCCGGCGCCCGCGATCACGTCGTCCACGAGCCGGCCGAGGACCCACGGCGCGATCAGGCCGGACGCGGACGCGGCGACCAGCAGCACGCCCGCGGCGGCGCTGAGCCCGGGCAGCCGGCGGAACTCGGCGACGACCGCGGCCCAGGCCTCCCGGCCGGTGGCGGTGGGCAGCAGGTGGGTGGTGCTCATCCCGGGCTCCGCCGCCTGCTGCGGTTCCGGCGTGGCCGGCGCTGGAGCTGATGATTCGCGCGCGAGCTCGCTCATCGCAGGACTGCCTCCCGGTATCGGGCGTCGGCCGCGGCCAGCGCGTCGTGGGTTCCCTCGGCGACCACGCGGCCGCCGTCCAGCACCGCGATCCGGTGCGCGGCGCGCAGCAGCGCGGGACTGCTGGTGATCACCAGGGTGCCGCGCGGCGCGGTGCCACGCGCGGCGGTCAGGCCGTCCGCGACCAGGCCCTCGGTCACCGCGTCGACCGAGGTGGTGGGCTCGTGCAGGACCAGCACCGGCGGGTCGGCGGCGAGCGCGCGGGCCAGGCCGACACGCTGCCGCTGCCCGCCGGAGAGGTTCGCGCCGCGCTCGGTCAGCACCCGGTCCAGCCCGTCCGGGTGGGCGTCGACCACGTCCTCCGCGCCGGCGGCGCGGAGCGCACCCAGCAGGGGCTCGTCGCCGTCCGCGGCCGTGCCGGCGGCCAGATTCGTCCGGAGCGTGCCCTCGAACAGCGCCACGTCGTGCTGCTCGACCAGCAGCGCGCCCCGGGCGGCGTCCAGCGTCAGCGTCTCGGCCGGCACGCCGTCGATCCGTACCGCGCCCCGGTAGTCCTCCCGCGGCACGCGCCCGGACAGCAGCGTGACCAGCGCGTCCGCGTCGCGCGGGTCGTAGGCGACCACGCCCACGATCTCCCCGGCGCCGACGGTCAGCGACACCCCGTCCAGGTTGCGGTATGCGACGCCGTCCAGCGCGAGCCGCGTCTCCGCCGGCTCGCCGGGCGTCGCGGACCCGGGCGTGACCAGCGGCGCCGCGCCGAGCACCCGCCCGACCCGGGTCGCCGACGCCTTCGCGGTGGCGAACAGCTGCACGCACCAGCCGAGCGTCTGCACCGGCTCCGCGATGAACTGCGCGAGCCCGATCACCGCGACCAACTCGCCCACGGTCAGCCGGCCGCGCAGCGCCAGCCACCCGGCCACGCCGGCCACGGCCGCCAGGAACAGCCCGTTCACCGCGGTGGTCAGGCCCAGGTGCAGGCCCTTGGTGTTGGCCGCGCGCAGCGTGACGCCGAGCGCGTGCGAACTGGCCGCCGCGTACCGCCGGGCCGCGTGGTCCTGTGCCCCGATGCCGCGCAGCACGCGCAGCCCGGAGACCAGGTCGACCGCGAGCGCGGTGGTGGTGGCCAGCGCCTCCTGCTGGGCCTCGCTGCGCCGGGTGAGCAGCGGCGCGAGCCGTTGCAGGGCGAGGACCACCAGCGGTACGCCGAGCAGCACGCCCAGCCCGAGCGGCACGTCCACGACCAGCAGCGCGGTCGCGGAGACGGCCAGCGCGGTGATCGCGGCCGCCGCCACGCCGGCCGCGCGGAGCACGAGCGTGGACAGCTCCGCGTCGGTGGCGGTGACGGAGAGCAGTTCGCCGTCGCGCAGCCCGGCCCGCAGCCCGCGTGGGTCGAGCGCGCGCCGGGCGATCTCCACGCGCGTGGTGTGCGACTCGTGCTCGACCGCGGCGTAGCCGAGGCGGGCGCCGAAGAAGTAGGAGAACGCCAGGACGGTGAAGAGCAGCGCCAGGCCGGCGAGCGACAGCAGGAGCGCGCGGGCGTCGGAGGTGTCGACCGCGCGGTCGATGACCACGCCGATCATCACCGGGACGAGAGCCTCGGCGGCCTGATGGGAGCACAGGAAGACCACGCTCACGCCGATCCGGGTGCGCTGGCGGCGCAGTATCCGCCGCTGCACCGCGCTGGCGGACAGTTCGCCGGCCGTCGCCATCAGGAGCCCGCGAGTTCGGTCAGGGCCGGGCCCATTCGGTCGGCGAGCCGGATTCCGGTGCCGAGCGAGGCGGCGCCGGAGCCGATCGGGTCGACCCGGCCGGCCTTCACGGCGGGCGGGTTCTTCCACGGGTCGAGGTCGGTCATGGCGGCATTATCCGGTGCGGCGGTGACGCCGTCGGGACCGGCGCCGCCGTCTTTGCGCACGTCGATCCGCTCGGCCGAGCACTCCTCGGTCCGCGCGGCCCGCGACGCGGACGGCTCCGCCGACCGGACGCCGCGCGCCGGCGGCCGGTGGTGTGCTCTCCGTGGCCACCCGCACGAACGAGAACGCTCGTCGCAAGCGAATCCACAATGGCCACCGCCGGCCGCCGCCACCTGTGCGCCGGCCTGTCCCGGCGACGGAGCGCGTCTACTTCCGCGGCGCACCACGGCCCGACCCCCTGACCGGCCCGGCGACGCGGCGAGCGCCGACCCCTGTCAGATCGAGGACAGTCGATTACGGCGTGCGCTCTCGCATGGGAGCGTTTCGGCGTCGAGGGCCTTCGGCACGTTGGAATCGTCCATACGACGAAACGGGGTACAACGCATGAATCGCATCCTCCAGCGTGCTCTGGGCGCGCTGGCGCTGGCCGGAGCACTGGTGCTCAGCACCACCGGCCCCGCCTCCGCGGAACCGTCCTCGGCCGGCTCCGCCGGTGCCGCCGTCGCGGCCGACCGCGCGGCGGACATCACGCCCGCCTCGCCGGAGCTGGCCGCGCGCCTCGCGCTGTCCTGCCCGTCCGGCAACGTCTGCGTCTGGCCCAACACGGGCGGCACCAGCAACCGGTGCACCTGGACCAACGCCGACGCCGACTGGCGCAGCGGATCCGTCGCCTGTTCCTGGTCGGGCACGCAGCCGGTCCGCGCGGCATACAACAACGGTCAGAGCACGGCGTACGACGTCGTGTGCCTGTACCGGAACGCCAACTACAGTGGTGGCTACCTGTTCCTGTTCCAGCGCGGCGACTCGTGGACGAGCTCCAGCGGCGTCTTCACCCGCTCGCACCGCTGGCTGGCACCCACCACCCCCTGCCTGAGCTGACGCGTCAGGCACGTCCGGCACATCGCGGTGCCCCGTCCCGGTCTCGGCCGGCACGGGGCACCGCCCCGGATGCGGTGACCGGAGCGCCCGTTCGGGGCAGCCGGCCGGTGTCCCGGCTCCGAGACCGGCGCTGGCAACGATGTGGGCTCGGCGAAGACCGCCGCGGAAGCCCGTGGGAGTACGGCATGACCGGGCGGTACGCCGCCTCGGGGTCCACGATGAACGATAGATGTCGCGGTGAAACCGATTTCTGGCCCCGCGACGTCCCGCGGTTCGGAACACTGTCCCGATGACGACGCCGACGATCACCACCCGGTCCCTCAACCGCGCAGCCCTCGCCCGCCAGTTGCTGCTGGCCCGCGCGCCGCTGTCCACGCCGGAGGGCGTCCGCCGGGTGGTGGCGTTGCAGGCGCAGTCCCCCGCCTCGCCGTACCTGGCGCTGTGGAACCGGCTGGCCGGCTTCGATCCGGCCACGCTGGACGCCGCCTACGCGGACGGCACCGTCGTGCGGGCCACGCTGATCCGGATGACGCTGCACGCGGCGCACGCGGACGACTGGCCGGTGCTGCACGGCGCGATGGCGCCGCGGCTGCGCGACGGGCGGCTCTACGACCAGCGCTACACCTCCACCGGGCTGTCCGACGTGGACGGTGACGCGCTGCTGCCCGCGCTGGCCGAGTTCGCCGCCACGCCGCGCACCGGTACGGACATCGAGACGATGCTGACCGAGCGATCAGGCGTGCCCGGCCGGTGGGTGTGGTGGGCGCTGCGCACGTTCGCGCCGCTGCACCACGTGCCGACCGGCGGGCCGTGGGCGTTCGGCCCGCCGCCCGCCACCTACGTCGCGGCGCGGGGATCGCGGCCCGCGGAGGAGGCGGCGCAGGCGCTCGTGCTCCGCTACCTGGAGGGCTTCGGGCCCGCGACGCTCCAGGACATCGGGCAGTTCACGCTGATGACCCAGTCGGCGATCCGGCGCGCGGCCGACGCGCTCGGCGACCGGTTGATCCGGTTCACCGGCCCGGCGAAGGCGAAGCTGCTGGACGTGCCGGGCGGCGAGATCCCGGACGAGGACACGCCCGCGCCGCCGCGGCTGCTGCCCATGTGGGACAGCATCCTGCTGGCCTACGCCGACCGCAGCCGCGTCGTCCCCCCGGCGTACCGTCCGGTGATCTTCCGCCGGAACGGCGACGTCCTACCGGCCGTGCTGGTCGACGGGCAGGTCGCCGGCGTCTGGCGGGCGACCGGCGACGGCATCGAGGTGACCGCGTTCCGCCCGCTCGACGACCCGGCGTGGCACGGGCTGACCGGCGAGGCGCGGTCGCTGATCGCGTTCCTGGCCGGCCGCGACCCCGAGGTCTACAGCCGGTACGGGCACTGGTGGCAGAAGGACCTGCCGGCCGCCGACGTCCGGACGCTCCGCTGAGCCTCGTTCCCGGGAACTAGTCCCGCTCCGCCCCGCGCCCTACGCACCGGCCCGGCCGGATTCCTACCGTCTGGAGCATGCTTCTCCGACTTCTCCTCGCGGCGTCGTTCGTCGCCGTGACCGTCGCCGCGGGCGGCGCGCCGGCCGTCGCGCACGCGCCCGCCGTCGCCGCGGACACGCTGCTGGCGCAGACGATCGGCGGGATGGAGCTGACGCTGGCGATCCGGCGCGCCACGGAGGTGCCCGGGCCGCTGCGGGTGGACGTCATCCCGCACGTCCCGGTGCGCGCCCTGCCGATCGAGGTGACGGTCCGGTCGGCCACGTCGACGGCGGTCGCCACCGGGTCCGCCCGGCTGGAGCGGGACGCCGCGCGTACGTACCCGGTCGCCCTGACCGTCGGCGAGAGCGGGCCGCACTGGCTGGAGCTGCGCGCCGGGGACGAGTTCTCCCAGTTGCCCTTCCAGGTGCTGCTTCCGCGCGCGTCGGCCGCGCAGCTGTGGACGAGCGGTGCGCTCGCGGCGGCGGCGCTGCTGCTGATCGGCGCGCTGGCCGCGGCCGGCCTGGGCCCGCGCCGGATTGCGCTGCCGCTCGGCGGTGCCGGCGGGATGGCGCTGGTCGTCGCGGCGACGCTCGCCGTGGCGCCGCCGGCCGACCCGGCCGGGGCGGCCGAGCCGGCCGGCCGGCCGTACGTGCAGGCCCGGTTCACCGCGGTCCCGGCCGGCGCGGATCTGCTGCTGCGGTTCACCCTGCTGGACTCCTCGACCGGCCGGCCGGTGGACGACCTGGTGCCGCACCACCAGGCACTGGCGCACGCGGTGGTGTCCTCCGTGGACGGCGCGAGCCTCCACCACCTGCACCCCCGGCGCACGGCCGCCGGCCAGCTGGAGATGCGGCTGCGCGGCGCGCGGCCGGGTCCGTACCGGGTGGACGTGGAGTTCGAGCGCGAGGACTCCGGCGGCCAGCTCGTCTCCGGCCGCTTCGAGGTCGCCGGGGCGGCGCGCACCGAGGCGGAGACCCCGGCGACGCTGCCGACGACCCCCGGGCGGGTGGTCGCCGGCCGGCCGGTGCAGATCGAGATCGACACCGGGCCGGGGCGGGTGCAGCCGTGGCTGGGCATGGCCGGCCACCTGATCGTCCGCACCGAGCGAGGGGACTTCCTCGGGCACGCGCACGAGCAGGCGTCGATGGCGGCCGGCGGCGCCGTGCCGGACGACACCGTCGCGGCGTTCGAGCCGCGACTGCGTTTCGCGTTCACGTTCCCCGAGCCGGGGCGCTACTTCGTGTGGCTGCAGTACGCCCGGGACCTGCGGATCGTGACGGTGCCGTACGTGGTCGAGGTCGCACCGTGAGCGCGCGGACCGTGACCGGGCTGATCGCGCTGGCCGTCACGGCGGTGCTGGCCGTGCTCGGCGTGGTGCGGGCCGGCCGCCCGGACCCGGCCCCGCTGACCGGCGGCGGACGCGAGTTCATGGTCGCCGCGCGGCTCGACCCGGCGGCCACCGGCGTGATCGGCGTGGAGATCGAGCTGTCGCGGCGCGACGGCGGGCCGGTCGCCGTCCGGGCGGTGGCGGTCTCCGCCGTCATGCCGGCGATGGGTCACGTCACGGCGGAGCGGGCGGCGGAGCCGCTGGGCCCGGCGCGCTTCCGCGTGCACGGGGAGCTTTTCACCATGCCGGGGGCGTGGCGGATGGACGTCCGAGTGGACACCGATACCGGATCCGATGTCGTCGGCATCGCGGTCACGGTCGACCGTTGAGGAGGAAACGAGTGATCGAACGCAGAGGCGCATGGACCTTGCTGGGCGCCTACACCCTGCTGTGGTTCGGCGTGGCGTGGGACGGGCAGTGGCACGTCGACGTGGGCCCGGACACGTTCTACACCGCACCACACCTGATGTTCTACGCGGGTTCCGCCCTGCTCGGGTTCTGCTCACTGGCCGTGGTGCTGCTGGTGACCCGCCGCCCGGAGGCGTCCGCCGGCACGACCGTCCCGGTCGGGCCGTTCCGCGCGCCGATCGCCTTCCTGGTGACCGGGCTCGGCGCGGCCGCGCATCTGCTCTACGGCGCCACGGACCTCTGGTGGCACGAGGTCTACGGCTTCGACATCCTCGAGGAGACCCCGTCACACTTCGGGCTGTTTCTCGGCATGCAGCTGGAGATAGCCGGCGTGGTGCTGGCGTTCCTCGGGCTGCGCGGCGAACGGTCCGGGCGGTGGGGCCTGGCCGCGGCGATCTCGCTGTTCGTCGCGAGCGCCGCGATCGGCGTCGACGGCGAGCCGCTGGGCATCCCGCTGAACGTGCTGGGTCTCGGTGCCGGTACGGCCTGGGTCGTCGGCATGGTGGTCGGCGCCGGCCTGTCCGCCCGCTGGCTGGCGGCCATCGGGGCCGCCTACGTCGTGCTGCTCGGCCTGACGTTCCTGTTCCCGCCGTGGGCCACCCGGGTCTACGCCGACGCGATCGATCTGCGCATGCGGGACAACGCGCCGGGCATACCCATCGCGGCGCTCGCGCTCCCGCTGCTGTTTCCGCTGATCGCCCTGCTGCTCGCGGCCGCGGTACGGACGGCCCGGCGCCGGCGGCTCACGCCGCGCGTGGCGATGCTGGCGGTCGGCGCGCTGACCGCACTGACGGTGGTGGCCCAGACGGTGCTGATGAGCAGCCCCTCCATCGCTACGGTCCTGCACCTGGCGCTGACCGGAGCCGCCGGCGCCGGCCTGTGCTGGGTCGGCTGGCAGAACGCGGCGCTGCTGCGCGCGGCGCGACCGGAGGTGGCCGTCGCATGAGCCGCCGTTCGATGTGGACCGGGTGGCCGCGTACCGCCCTGGTGATGATGTCCGCCGCGGTCGCGCTGCTGTCCGCGGCCACCCCGGCCGCCGCGGCCGTGCCGAAGCCGGAGCGGGTGCACAGCGAGACGATGACGCTGGGCGGCACCACGATGACCGCCTCGTTCAGCGACTGGCCGCTGCGCGCCACCAGATCGCTAGACTTCACGTTCGAGCCGGCGGGTGGCATCGAGGGACGCCGCGGCACGCTCCGCGCCGTCTCCCCCGGCGGCGCGGTGACCGCGCTGGGCATGGCCAGCCGCCTCGCCGGCGAGAAGGAGATGACGCTGGTCCGGCACCCGCGGGATTACGGGGTCTGGGGCCTGGACGCGGTCGCGCTGCCCGAGGAGGGAATGTGGCGGTTCGAGTTCACCCTGCACGGCCCGGAGGGGGCCTCGACCGGGACGCTGGCGTTGCCGGTCGGTCCCCGTCCCGGTCCTCCGATCCTGCTGAGCTGGACGGCCGGGCTGCTTCCCTGGATCATCGCGGGGTTCTGGCTGACGTACCGCTGGATCCGGAGCCGGCCGGCACGACGGAGGATCGCGTCCGCCTGGAGCGGTTGAGCGCCGCGCTGCTGGTCGGCCTGCCGCCGCTGGCGGCGATCTGGCCGGTGCTGGAGGGCGACGTGCAGGGGCCGGTGTGGCTGCTGGCCTGCCTCGTCGCCGGACAGTCGGTGGCGCTGCTCCGGAGCCGCCGGTCTCCGCTGGCCACGTTGGTGATCGTCGCCTTGCTGGAGACGGTGCTGATCGTCGTCGACATGGAGCTGCTGGTCGGCGTCATGGCCGCGGTCTGCGGACTGGGCGCCTGGGCCGGCCGCCGCCACCAGCGCATCGGGCTGGCCTTCGGCGCCGTGCTGCTCGCGGTGCTGGCGGCGGCGAACCTGATCAGCGGTCCACGGCCCGGGCACGTGCTCCCCGGTGCCGCCGCGCTGATCGCGATGTTCGCCGGGTTCTGGGTGGTGGGCCGGCTCAACGCCCACGACTTCCATCGGCTCGGCGAACTGCGGCGGTACTCGCGCCGGCTGGAGGAGGAGCGGGCGGCCGTCGAACGGCGCGCCGCCGAGCGGGAACGGTTGCTGCTGGCCCGGGAACTGCACGACATCCTGAATCACGCGGTCACCGCGATGGTGCTGGACGCCGACGCCACGGCCGAGACCGGGGACCCGGCCGAGTGGCGGGCGGCGCTGGAGCGGGTCGCGGGGACCGGCCGCCAGTCACTGGCCGAGCTGCGCCGCCTGCTCGGGGTGCTGCGGACCGCCCCCGACCTGCCGGGCTACCATCCGCTCGCCGTGCTGCCCGGCCTGGACGACGTGGACGCGCTGGTGGCGGTGGACCGGGAGGGCGGCCCGCGCGTGCGGCTGGAACGCCACGGCACGGTGCGCCCGGTCGACGCCAGCGTGGGACAGGCGGTCTACCGGGTGGTGCAGGAGTCGCTGACCAACGTGGCCCGGCACGCCGGGCCGGTCGAGGTTGCGGTGTCCCTGACGTACGCCGCGGAGGCGCTCACCGTGCGGGTGGTCAACGCGCGCGCGACCCGCCCGCCGTCGAAGGCCGGCGGCGGGCTCGGGCTGATCGGCATGCGGGAACGGGTGGAGCTCGTCGGCGGGGCGCTGTCGGCCCGGCCGGCCGACGGCGGCTTCGCCGTCACCGCCACGTTCCCGCTGCGGAGCCCGGCATGACCGAGCCCGGCTCGATCCGCGTGCTGGTCGTGGACGACGAGCGGCTGCTGCGGGAGGCCCTGACCCGGCTGATCGGCGCCGCGCCGGACCTCGACGTCGTGGGTGCGGCGACCGACGGCGCCGAGGCGGTGACGATGGCCGGGCGGCTGGCGCCCGACGTGGTGCTGATGGACATCCGGATGCCGGTGATGGACGGGATCGAGGCGACCCGCCGGGTCGTCGCCGGCCCGCCCACGCCGGCCGGCCGGCCGCCCCGGGTGCTCGTGCTCACCACGTACGACCTGGACAGCTACGTGTACGCGGCGCTGTCCGCCGGTGCCAGCGGCTTCCTGCTCAAGGACGCGCCCAGCGAGCGGCTGCGCGACGGCATCCGCGTGGTCGCCTCCGGGCAGGCGGTGCTGGCCCCGGAGGCGACCGCCCGCCTGATCGAGACGCTCGGCCCGGCCCTGCCGAGCCGGGAGGACGAGCGCCTGCACGCCGCCGTGCGTCACCTCTCCCGGCGGGAACGAGAGGTGTGCGACCTGGTGGGCCGGGGCCTGTCCAACGACGAGATCGCGCAGCGGCTGGACATCAGCCGTTACACGGTGAAGGCGCACGTGTCGAGCATCCTGGCGAAGCTGGGGGTGCCCGACCGGGTGCACGTGGTGCTGGCCTGGTCCCGCCGGCCCCCGCCCCCGGTGACCGGGCTCAGGGACGGAAGTCCAGGTATGGGGCCAGGCCCAGCATGACGGAGGCGGCACGCCGGGCCGCCAGGTCGTGGTGGTCGCCGGCCGAGGGCTTGGTGGCGTCGGCCAGGTCGGAGATGCCGCGGATGGTGAGCCAGCCGTAGCGGGTGCTGTCGCCGGCGGCCTCGTGGAACGCCTGCGCCGCGCCGGCCGCCTCCGTCTCCACCGCGAGCACGTTCTCGTGGACGGTACGCAGCCAGGTGCGGATGTGCGAGTCCCGGTCCGTGACGACCGCGTTGCCGGAGCCGACCGGGCCGCGGAAGACGCGGAAGCGCGGATCGTGCGGGGTGTACCGGTGGTGGGCGTCGAACTCGTTGAGCCGGTGCCCGAGCTCGCCGCGGACGGTCTGCACCCAGCCGCGCACCCTCGGGCCGCCCGCGGTCTCGCGGCGCGCGTCGTAGGCGATGATCTGATCGGAGATCACCACGTCGCCGACCCGCACCCAGTCCGCGACCGCGCCCGCGATGCCGACCAGCAGCACGACCGCGGGCCGGAACCGGGTGCTCAGCTCGCGGGCGGCGAGCGCGGCGGACTCCGTACCCGGCCGCAGGGTCTGCAAGACCACGACGCGCATCGGCGGTCGCCGCGGGACCGGCAGCCACGCCTCGTAGTACTGCGGTCCGCCGGGCGAGGGGCGGCTGGCGTGGCCGCCGGTCAGCGCGGTGACCACCGCGTGTTGCTCCTGCGGCAGCACGGTGATCACCCCTAGGTCGGTCCGCGGCTCCTCCGGCTCGGCATCGGCCGCGGGCCCGGCGCCCGGCCCGGCGGCGGCGTTGAACCGCGAGCCGCTGATCGCGCTGCCGGTGACGATGTTCGACCCGCTGATCACGGACGGCCTCCACCGGACTTCGCGCCGAGCGAGGAGTTCTCGATCCGGCTGTTGGTGACGATGTTGGAGCCGGAGATGTTGAGCACCGAGTCGGCGCGCTGCCGGTACTCCGTGGTGTCCACGCCCTTGGCGTCCAGGAAGTCCAGCACCGCGGCGAGCGTGCGGCGCTCGATCAGCCGCTGGAACCTGTCCACGTCCTGCAGCTGCACCCGGTTCCGCGCGGTGCCGGACTGGCCCAGCTCGCGCACGCCGATCCGGGCGCCGTAGTCGTAGCCGCGCTCGACCTGCAACGCGACCGGCCCGCCGCTGGACGACACCAGCTGGATCAGGGCGCGCACCAGCCGGCGCGGCGCCCGCGCCACGGTCCGCGGCGTGTCCGCCAGCCCGCGCCACAGCGCCCGTGCCCAGGCCGCCGCGCCGGTGCCGCCGACCAGCGAGACCACGCGGTACCGGTCGTCGCACGGGCCGAGCGCGGTGGTGGTCAGCTCCAGGTAGAGCGACCTGCCCTGCACCGCCACGTGGACGTGCACGGACGTGACCAGTTCGCCGCCCCAGGACACCACCCGGCAGGCCAGCGCGTGCCGGGCCGGCGTGGTGGGGTGCCGGATCACCGCGCTCATCGTCTCCGGGCCGGTGTACGGCGCCAGGTGGCTGACCTCGGTCCCGGACAGCATCACGGTGTCCTGCACGGTCAGCCCCGCGATGGTCTCCTCGGCGTCCCGGCCGGGCACCGCGACCAGCCCGTGCAGGTGCTCGCGGAGGTGCGCGACCAGTTCCTCGGCCTCGAACGGCGGCCGCTCGAACTCCCGCGAGCGCTCGGTCAGTTCGTCCGGCACGATGCCCAGCTCGGCCGCGCGCGCGGTCGCGGGGTCGGGCAGCGGCCGGACCAGGCGCTGCGCGAAGCCCCACGTCTCGACGAGGCCGCCGGCGCCGACGTACGGCTCGAAGCCGCCGTACACGACCGTGTTGGCGAACTGCTGCCGGTTGATCTCGCGGAGCCGGGGCGTGTCCACCGGTACGGTCGGCACGGTCCCCGGGCGGAACCCGTCCAGTTCCCACTGCCGCCACAGCGACCAGGCGACCGGCACCGCGAACAGCAGCACGGTCACCATGAGCGCCGCGCCGGCCGTCACCCGGGCCCGCACCTGCAGCCACTCCAGGTCGGCCGGGCTGACCTGGCCGAGGTCGCCGGCCGCCTGAGCGATCAGCGCGACGGTCAGGTACAGCGAGAGCGCCGTGGTCAGGCCCCAGGCCGCGAAGAGCAGCCCGCCGCGGAGCAGCAGCAGGCTCGGGTCGGCGCCCACGCCGTCGCGCAGCCGGCGCACGGTGTCCCGCACGAACCGCCAGGCGGACACGGTGAGCTGCACGCTGACCAGGTTTAGCAGCACGTACGCGAGCACGGTGGTGGACAGGCAGAGGGTGAGGCCGAGCATGACCACGATCGCGGCGTCGCGCCAGATCGCGATGTTGCGGGCGCGCAGGCAGTGCGCGATCACCGGCACCAGGTTGAACCCGTGCGACGGCGCCACGATGCGCCGCGGCTGGTGGTAGACCTCGCCGAGCGTGACGTCGCGGAACTCGTCGTCCAGATAGGCCGCCGCGCACAGGTGCCGGGTCGCGGTGACCGGATCGTCGGGGAACGGTGGCGCGGATACGGAATATGTCATGAGCCTCTCCCATACGGTGTCGGCGATCCCTGGTAATGAATCACGCACCCGATCCGGTATGAATCGAATGGACGGGCGCACCGGAACGCCCGCCCGGCCGCGCGGGCTGGCTGAACGGTCCCGGGCGGATCTACATTGGGGTGTGGTGACGTTCAGTGCCTCGGTGCGGATGGGATTCGTCGTCGACGTGGCGGGCTACAGCCGCCGGTCCGCGCGGGAGAAGGTGGATCTCCAGCATCGGGTGACCGCTTTCACCGACGAGGTGCTGGCCGACCTGGACCTGCGGATCGGGGACACGCACCACCACGGCACCGGCGACGGCATCGTGGTCTTCCTGCCCACCGAGGTCGAGGTGCACCGCGCGCTGGCCCGGCTGCTGCGATCCGCGGTGGAGACGCTGGCCGAGGACAACCGCCGCTACCGCGACCGCATGCGGCTCCGGATGGCGGTGGTGATCGGACCGCTCGGCCCGGCCGCGATCGGCTTCTCGGGCGACGCGGTCGTGGAGGCCGGCCGGCTGGTCGACAGCGACGCGCTGCGCCGCGCGCTCGACCGGCGTCCCGGCGCCGACCTGGCGGTCATGGTGTCCGACCAGCTCCATTCGTACGCCATTCGGGAGCGTCATTCCGGCCTTTCGGCCGACGATTTCTCACCGGTCGAGGTGGAGACCAAGGAATATCGGAAGAACGCGTGGCTGTGGCGCGGCCCGTCCATTCCGGAGCGGGCCCGGCCGGGCGCGTTCCGGCTGCGCGGGGACGACGCTCCGAATTGCACGATCGGCATACGGTCCGGCGGAATCATGCAGATTCACGACGCCGACGTCTGGGTCAACAGCGAGAACACGGACATGGAGATGGCGCGGATCAACGACTTCTCGGTGTCCAGCATCATCCGCTACCACGGCTCGCACCGGGACGCCGGCGGCCACGTCGTGCACGACGTCATCGCGGACGAGCTGGCCCGCGCGGTCGGCGGCGTCAGCCCGGTCGCGCCGGCGGCCGCGTTCGCCACCGGCGCCGGCGCGCTGACCGCCAGCAACGCGGTCCGCTGGATCGTGCACGTCGCCGCGGTCCAGGGCGAGCCGGGCGCGGGCTTCCGCCAGGTGCGCAAGGTGGGCGCGTGCGTCTACAACGCGCTCTCGCTGGCCGAGCGGCTGGACGGCGCCACCAGCATCCTGGTGCCGATGCTCGGCACCGGCGTGGCCGGCGGTGCGCTCGCGCCCACCGCGACCGACCTGGTGACGGCCGCCGCCGACTACCTCGTCGCGCACCCGGCGACACGGCTGCGCGCGGTCTGGTTCCTGGCCTACACCGACCCGGAGCGCGCGGCGCTGCACGACGCCCTCACCGAGCACGCGGCCCTGCGCCCGGCCACCGGCTGACGCCGCGCGACGGTGGCGTTCGTGCTGCGGCGGCGGCCGGCGCGATCAATGGCCAGGCGGCCGTCGGGCGCGGCGGCGCGCTGCCCCTCTGGAGAGCATCAGCGGGCACGCCGCGCGGCTCACCTGGAACGAGGCAGCGGCCCCGCCTGCTCCACCACTACCGCACCACTGTCGGCGGCTCCGTCGAGGCCACCATGGCCGGCTCGGTCACCCTGCCCCGACGCGGCTCGCGGGTGGCGGCGGGCACCTCGCCCGCCGCCGCCGGAAGTGTGACGCAGAAGCGGGAGCCGCCGCCCGGGTTGTCCTCCACCGTGATGGTGCCGCCGTGGCGTTCCGCGATGCGGCGGCAGATGGCGAGCCCGAGGCCGGTGCCGGCGTAGCCGTCGGCCGCGTGCGCGCGATGGAAGTCGTTGAAGACCTTGGCGTGCTGGCCGGGCGGGATGCCGATGCCGCGGTCGGCCACCTCGAGGCGCACCCGCCCGTCCGGCAGCGCGCTCGTGGTCACGTCCACCCGGGCGGGACGGCCGGGCGGCGTGTACTTGATCGCGTTACCGATCAGGTTGTCGACCACCTGGCGCAGCATGCCGGCGTCCGCGCGCACCGGCGCGAGCGGGCCCACGTACACCTGCGGTGCGGGGTCGCCGGCGGTGGCCAGGCGCTCCGCGACCACGTCGTCGACGATCGCGCGCAGGTCCACGTCGGCCGGCCGCAGCGCACCGTCCCGGGCGTGTGCCATGCCGAGCAGGTCGTCGATCAGGCGGCGCATGCGGCGGCCGGTCGCGGCGACCCGGGAGAGCGTGCGCAGCTGTTCCTCGGTCACCGTGGGCGCGTCGGACAGCTCGTCGAGCAGCAGGTCGACGTAGCCGATGACCATGGCCAGCGGATTCTTCAGGTCGTGCGCGACGATGCCGGCGAACGCGGCCAGTTCCGCCTCCCGCTCGCGCAGCGCGGTCACGTCGTAGGCGCAGGAGACCGCGCCGACGATGGCACCGTCCGGGTCGCGCAGCGCCCGCGCATGGGCGAGCAGGCGGCGTACCGTGCCGTCCGGCATGGTCCGGACGATCTCCTCCGCCTGCACCGACTCGTCCCGCAGCGCGCGCAGCAGCGGCGCCTCCTCCGCGGTCAGCGGTGTGCCGTCCGGCTTGCTCAGGCCCAGCGGCTCGATCGTGTCCCGGACGTGGATCACGGCGGGGCCGTCGAAGCGGGACCGGCCGCTGCGGTTCATGTGCACCACGGCGCCGGACGCGTCGCAGGTCACCACCGTGAGATCCAGCAGATCCAGCACCTGGACCAGGTACGCGCGTTGCGCCTCCACCGCCCGGGCGGAGGCACGCAGCTCGCGGGTGGCGGTCTCCACCCGCGCGCGGGCCCGGGCCCGCCCGGTGGCCAGCGCCCAGATCAGCGCGGCGACACACACCGACACCGCGGAGCCGGCCGTCGCCAGCAGCGCCGGCACGCCGCGCCGGGAGCCGTCCAGCGCCGCGGCCGGCACCGCGAACCGCAGCGACCAGGCCCGGTTGCCGACCCTGATGTGCGCGCCGCCGGTCAGGTCCCGCGCGCCGGTCGCGGCTCCGGGCAGCGACGCGACCTCGGCCCGGGCGCCGCGCACGGTCGCCCGCAGCGTCACGTCGACCGGTTCCGGCGTGCCGGTGTCCAGCGCGCCGGCCAGCAGGTCCCGGCCGCGCATGCCCATCACCACCCAGCCGGCGAACTCGCGCACGCCCGGCGACGGCGCGGTGAAGACCGGCGCGGTCACCACGAACGACAGCTGCCGCACCTCGACCGGCACGTCCGCGTCGCGCAGCAGCCAGTACGCGTCGGACACGGTCAGCCGCCGGCCGTCCCGGGCGCCGCGCAACGCGACGACCGCCTCCCGGGACGCGGACACGTCGACGCCGGCCATCCGCTCCCGGCCGCCGTCCAGCGACGCGTCGAACACGTAGAAGTAGTGCTCCGGCTCGGCCACGTTGATCGGCCGCAGGCTCAGCCCGGTGGCGCCGCGCTGCTGCCACCGCCGCTGCGCCTCGGCCACCCGCCCGCGCGCGACCGGCGCCAGGAACGCGATCGCGGTGGCGCCGGGCAGCCGCATGCGCTCGACCGGCGCGACCGCGGTCCGGAACTCGCGCCCGGTCACCGCGGTCCGGTCGCTGAGCGAGGCCGCGACCAGCGACACCGCGTCCGTGTACCGCCGGGCCTCGGCCGCCACCCGGGTCGCGATCGCGTTGGACCGCTGCCGGAGCTGCTCCGCCGCCGCGTCCCGCTGACCCGCCGCGACCACGCCGCCGGCCACCAGCGCCAGCACGACGCCGAGCACGGCGACGGCGGACGCGAGCACGGTGGCACCGCGCCAGCCCGTTCCCCGGCCGGACGACATGTCCGCACCATCGGCCACCCGGCGCGCGTTCTGAGCGTCCCGGGCCGTCCGACTGCGGCAGATCCGCCGGTCAGGCGGCCGCGGCCGGCCGTCCGGTGGAGTCCGCGGGGGTGGTTTCGGGCGCGGGACGACGGGTCAGCACGCGCGGGCCGGACGGGGTGATGGCGACCGTGTGCTCGGAGTGGGCGGTGCGCGAGCCGTCGGCCGAGCGGATCGTCCAGCCGTCCGCGTCGTACCGGATCTTATCGGTGGAACGGCAGAACCAGGGCTCGATCGCGATGGTCAGGCCGGGCTCCAGCTTCATGCCGCGACCGGGCCGGCCGCTGTTCGACACGTGCGGGTCCTCGTGCATGGTGCGGCCGATGCCGTGCCCGCCGAACTCGCCGTTGACGCCGTAGCCGTACGAGCGGGCGACCTCGCCGATCGCGGCCGAGACGTCGCCGAGCCGGCCGCCGGGCTGGGCGGCGGCGATCGCGGCCTCCAGCGCGACCTCGGTGGCCTCGATCAGCGTCAGGTCCGCCGGGTCGGGCGTGCCGACCACGAACGAGAGCGCGGAGTCGGCGACCCAGCCGTCGATGCCGACCGCCATGTCGATGGTGAGCAGGTCGCCGTCGCGCAGCACGTAGTCGTGCGGCAGCCCGTGCAGCACCGCGTCGTTGACCGACAGGCACAGCACGTTGCGGAACGGGCCGCGCCCGAACGACGGCGCGTAGTCCCAGTAGCACGACTCGGCACCGCGCTCCTCGATCCGCCGCCGCGCGTGGCGCTCGACGTCCATCAGGTTGACGCTGACCGCGGCGACCCGGCTCAGCTCGGCCAGCAGCTCCCCCACGAACTGGCCGGTCACCGCCATCCGGTCGATCTCGTCGGCCGACTTGAGCTCGATCACGACAGACTCCCTATCCGTGCGTGGTATTTCTATACCGGGATTTTTATACCACGCAGCGCGGCGCGCGCGTCCGCCCGGGTCGGCCGCGGACCCGGATGACCACCTTCCCGCGCGCGTGACCTCCGGCGACGCGCGCGTGCGCGGACCTACCCGATGATCGGATATTCCGCCGCGACCGGCACGGTGCGGCGCCCGGTGCCGGCCAGCGCCGCGCCGGCCGCGAGCGCGGCACCACGGGCACGGGCCTCGACGCGGCCACGACCCCGGTCGCGCCGCCCGGCCGGCATCGTCCTCGCCGGCATCGGCATGACGAGCTGATTCATCGCCCGCTTCCGGCGGGCCGGCTTCCACGTCGGCCGTGACCGCTACGGGGTGCGGCCGGAGCGCCAGCGGGCCAGGTTCGCGCGTACGGAGGCGGTGCCCGGATGCTCGGGACCGAGCACCGCCTCGCACTCCGCCAGCAGGCCCGCGAACGCGGTCACCGCACCGGCGGCGTCTCCGGCCATCCCGCGCGCGTACGCGAGGTTGCTGCGGCACGTCCACGTGTTCGCGTGGTGCGCGCCGAACACCTGCGCCGACTCCGCGGTCAGCACCTCGTACGCGGCCACCGCGCCGGCCGCGTCGCCGGACTCGCCCAGCCAGCGCGCCGCGTTGCCGCGGGCCAGCAGCGCCCGCGGATGGTCCGGGCCGAGCAGCCGGGCGGCGTCCGCGGCCAGGCGCGCGCAGGCCGCGGCGGCACCGGCCGGGTCGCCGGACGTGCCCCGGCTGTGACAGGCGCGCGCCCGCACCGGGTGCAGCGCCACCGCGTCGCCGGCCGCGCCGAGCAGCGCGTCCACGCCGGCGCGCAGGCGGCACGCGTATCCGGGGTCCGGCTCCCGGTCCGGCCAGGCCGCGAGCGTGGCGTCCGCCGCCGCAGTGGCCGCGTCCGCCAGTTCCGCCGCGGACAGGTCGTCCAGCAGCAGCCGCCGGACCAGCGGATGCAGTGCCGCCGCGGCGTCGTCCGCGGTGACCAGCCCGAACCGGTGCAGGCGGCGCAGCCCGGCGCGGACCTCGTCCGGGTCCAGCGGGTTCGCCGCGGCCGCGTGCGTGCACAGCCAGTCCCGGGCCGCGCGGGTGAGCAGCACCGGCACCGGGATCGCGGCCGGGTCGAGCACCGCGCACAGCGCCAGCAGCGGGGTGGCCAGCCCGGCCGGGCGCGCCCGGTCCGCGGCCTCGACCGCCAGGGCCAGCGAGGCCGCGACCGCGCGGTCCGGCTCGCGGTGCACGCCGGTGCCGCGCGCGGCCAGCCGCCGCCGGTACCAGGAGCAGGGCAGCGCCTCCTCCACGATGACCGCGCCGGCCAGCGCCACCGCGAGCGGCAGGCCGCCCAGGTCCCCGGCGACGCCGTCCGGGTCGTCCGCGAGGTCCGGGCGGCGGGCCAGCCGGGTACGCAGGAAGTCCCGCGCCTCGGTCCGGGTGAACGCGTCCAGCGGCACGTCCCGGCCCGGCACCGCGGCGGCCGGCAGGCGCGTGGTGATCACGGTGCGGCCGTCCGGCGGCGGCAGCAGCCCGTCCAGGTCGGCCGCGTCCGTGACGTCGTCCAGCACCACCAGCCAGCGGCGGCCGTCGTCGGCGAGCGCGTCCGGCAGCGGCCGGCCCAGCTCGGCGGCGGCCCGGCCGTACCCGCTGATGATCTGCTCCTGGGAACCGGCCCTGATCCAGATCAGCAGGTCGATCTCGCGCCCGCGCCACAGCTCCTCGGCCAGGTGCGCGGCCGCCTGGGTCTTGCCCGCGCCGCCCGGCCCGGTCAGCACCCAGCGGCCCGGCCGCGCCGCGATGCCCCGGGCGGACGCGCGCGGCTGGTGCCCGTCGGCCGGCGGGGGCACCGTGCCGATCCGGGTCCGGCTCGCGTCCCGGGCGGTGCCGCGCGGCCGGGGGAAGGCTCGTTCGTAGAGCTCGCGCCAGGCGGTCATGGTCAGCTCCTGTGCCGCGATCGGCCGTTGCCGGCTGGCCGCGTAGCCGGCGCAACCGTCGATGAACGCCTCCACCGTGGCCCACCGCATGCCGCCGGACCCGCCGGTGACCGCCGCGAGCGCTGATCGGCTGACCCGGTGCCCCCGGCGGTGCGCGTGGTCCTTCAGGCTCTCCGCCTTCGGGAGTCCCGCGCTGGTGTGCAGGCGGCGGAGTCGCTGCCGCAACATGTCCACCGGGCGCTCGTCGGGCACCGTTCGTCCTCCTCGCCACGAACCGGGAGCCGCGCGGCCGGCTGTCCGCGCGGTCAGGCGAGCACGGACGGTAGTCGTGGCGTGGGGGGTGTGACGGACAGCGCGTCCGGGGGTCGCCCGATCAGGCGCCGTGCTGGAGTGATCGTTCAGTCAGGCGGGCTCCGGTCGGCGGCGAGGCCGCGCGCGGAACACGTCGCCGCGGCCCGCCGCCAGTCGGAGGTCGAACAGCCCCTTCCGGCGGAGTACGCCGCCCCGTGGCGCCCGCTCCGCCGTTTCGACCACTCCCGGCAGGTTAGTCAAATTTGCGACGCGCGGGAACGGTCGTTGATCCATCTGATCCACCGGAAGGGCCAGGGCGGTTTCCGCCTTCCGGTCAGTTCCGCACAGCCGGCTGCCGGAACCCTCAGGTCGGCCGGCCGGCGTCCGATGCGCCGGGTCCCCGGACCTCGAGGAGCCGTTTCATGCGCAGAACCGCATCCGCCGCCGTCACCGCCCTGCTCGTCGCCGGGCTGCTGACGGTTCCCGCCTCGGCCGCCCAGGCCCGCAAGGGCGACCGCACGCCGCCGCGGCTGAAGGTCACGTCCTACTCGATGCAGGACAACCGGCTCACGGTCGCGGTCGCCGCCTCCGACGCGTCCGGCGTCCGAGCGGTGTCGCTGCTGGTCCGCGGCAAGATCGTCGCCACCGACACCACCGCGCCGTACCAGCTCTCGGCCGACCTGTCCGCGTACCCGGGCGAGGTCAAGTGGAAGGTCCGCGCCATCGACCGCCGCGGGAACGACCGCGTCAGCGAGGAGCGCAAGTCCCGGGTCAAGCCGCGCCCGGACCGCAACCGGCCGCGCCCGGCACCGTCGGTCTCGCCCTCGGTGTCCCCGACCGTGACGCCGACCGTGTCGCCGACGGTGTCCCCGACCGGCACGGCCGAGCCGGAGCCGACCGAGACGGTCGAGCCGCAGCCGACCGGGACCGTCGAGCCGCAGCCGACCGAGACGGACTGACCGGCCGGCGCCGGCCACGGGTCCCGGGCGCACCCGGGACCCGCCGCGGGCGCCGCCGGTCAGCCGACGAGGATGACGGTCTTGCCGGGCAGCGTGCCGGTGGCCGCGTCGCGGTGCACGGCCGGCAGGTCGTCCAGCGGGCGGCGGTCCACGACGTGCAGCCGGAGCCGGCCCCGGTCCACGCGGTCGACCAGGTCGGCCAGGTGGCCGCCGTGCGGGCCGACCCACACGCCGGCGGTGCGCACCGACCGGGACTCGTCGGCCGGGACCGGACCGGCGGAGCTGACGATCGTGCCGCCGTCCGCCGCGTACGCGGTCAGCCTCGCCAGGTCCTCGGGCGCCAGCCGGACATGGTTGACCACCACGTCGAACGGCCCGCCCACGGCCGCCGGGCCCGCGTCCAGGTCGAGCGGGCCGGTCACGTGCGCCGCCCCGTAGCCGCGCAGCCGGTCGGCGTGCCGGAGGTCGTCGACCGCGGTCACGGTCGCGCCGGCATCCGCCGCGAGCTGCACCACGATGCCACCCACCGCGCCGCCCGCGCCGTTGACCAGCACGGTCTGGCCGGCCTCGATCCCGGCCAGCTCGATCGCGGCCTGGCGCGCGGCCAGCCCGGTCAGCGGCAGTGCGGCCGCGTCGGCCAGCGTGAGACTGCGCGGCGCGGCGGCCACCAGGTCGGCCGCGATCACCGCGTACTCCGCGGCGCCGCCGTGCACGTCCAGCGGGAACATCCCGATCACCGGATCGCCCACCCGCAGCCCGTCGACGCCCTCGCCGAGCTCCGCGACCGTGCCGGCCACGTCCAGGCCCGGAGTGATCGGCAGCGGCGTGGGGATCAGCTCGGCGAGCACGCCCAGCCGGATGTGGTCGTCGACCGGGTTGAACGAGGTGGCGGCCACCTTGACCAGCACCTGACCGGCGCCGGGCACCGGACGCTCCACCTCCTCCCGGCGCAGCACGCCGGCGCCGCCGAACTCGTGGTATCGAATCGCCTTCATGGAACTCTCCCGATGCGCTGACTTTCCTGGGCAACTGAGAGCGGAGTCTGCCTGACTTGCCCAGGCAAGTCAATCGGGGAGACGTACGCTGGGCGGCATGACCGGCGCACCCCGATGGCTCGACGACGAGCAGCAGCAGCTGTGGCAGGACCTGCTCACCGTGGTCATCGGCCTGCCGGCGTTGCTGGACCGCCAGATGCAGCGGGACGAGGGCATCTCCCACTTCGAGTACAGCGTGCTGGCCCGGCTCTCGATGACCGAGACGCTCACCATGCGGCTCAGCGACCTGGCCGCGCAGTGCAACAGCACGCTGCCCCGGCTGTCCAAGGTGATGGTCCGGTTCGAGCAGCACGCCTGGGTCACCCGGCACCCCGACCCGGACAACGGCCGGTACACGCTGGCCACGCTCACCGAGGCCGGCCTGGCGAAGGTCGTGCGGTCCGCGCCCGCCCACGTCGAGCAGGTCAGGCGGCTGGTCTTCGACCCGCTCGGCACCGCGCAGCAACGTCATCTCGCCGCCGCGCTGGCCCGCGTCGCCGCCCCGATCCGCGACCGGCTCGACGGCCGCTGAGCGCTGCGGGTTCGTCGCGTCACCGGCGTCGCATTCGATGGCGGCTAGGCTCGGCCGCGTCCAGGATCGGCCAGGCGGCATCGCGACCGGTGCCCGCCGAACACTAGCCGACCGTCAGGTCCTGGTGGCCGATCACGCGCAGCAGGTCCAGCTTCCGCGCGGTCTCGGAGCCGGGCGCGGCGGTCAGGAGGAGCAGCCGCCGGCCGTCGCTGTCCAGTAGCTCCACGTCCAGGTCCAGCACGCCGACGGCCGGGTGCGCGACGCGCTTGTGCCGGAGTTGTTTCACCCGCACGTCATGGCGGTCCCACAGCCGCGCGAAGTCGGCGCTGCGCGCCCGCAGGCGCTCCACGACCGCGGTGGCGACCGGGTCGCCGCCGCGGGCCGCGTGCACCGCGCGCAGGTCCGCGACCAGCGCGGCGCCGATCGTGTCATGATCGTCGGCGACGAACACGCCGCGCACGCTCGGCTCGGTGAACCAGCGGTACACCCAGGACGCCTCCGGGCCGCCGCCGCGCGCCAGGTCGCCGAGGACCGCGATCGCCAGGTCGTTCTGTGCCAGGATCTCGCCGAGGTCCGTGGTGATCAGCGCGGGCGTGTCGGTGAGCCGATCGAGCAGGTGCAGCAGCCCGGGGCGGACGTGCGCCAGCCGCGTGTGGTCCGCGGGCGCCGGGTGCCCGGCGACCCGGAACAGGTAGTCGCGCTCGTCCCGGGTCAGTCGCAGCGCGCGGGCCAGCGCGGTCAGCATCGACGGTGACGGCTGCGGCGACTGCCCCCGCTCCAGCCGGTTGTAGTAGTCGACGGACATGACCGCGAGCCCGGCGACCTCCTCGCGGCGCAGGCCGGGTGTGCGGCGGCGCACGCCCGGCGGCAGCCCCACGTCGGCGGGCCGGATCGCCTCGCGCCGGCGGCGGAGGAAGGCGGCGAGCGCGGGACGGTCCATGCGCTCCAGCATGATCGCCGCGCCCGCGCTCAGCCAGTGATCGCGGATCACCGGCTGAGCGGTGCCTTCCCGCTCCGGGCGCGGCGGCGCAGGGTCGAGCGCATGACCTCACGACTTCTGATCACCGGCGGTACGGTCCTGGCCGGTGCGCCGATGCACGGCGAGTTCCGCCGCGCCGACCTGCTCGCCGAGGCCGGCCGGATCGTCGGCATCGGCACGTTCCCACCGGTCACGGACGCGGAGATGGTGGACGCGACCGGCATGCTGGTGCTGCCCGGCTTCGTGGACGCGCACGCTCACCTGTGGGAGGCGTCGATGCGCGGCATCACGGCCGAGTGGGACCTGCTCGACTTCCTGTACGGCATCCGATTCCACCACGCGAGCCTGCACACGCCGGACGACGTCTACGCGGGCGCGCTGGCCGGCGCGCTGGCCTCCCTCGACGCCGGCACCACCACGGTGCTGGACCACATGCACCTGCCGGCGCACGCGGAGCCGGGACTGCGCGCGGTCCGGGACGCGGGCATCCGCGCGGTGTGGGCGAGCGCGCCGGCCGCGGTCCGGGCCGCGGCCGCCGGCGGGCTGACCACCGACGCCGGCGGCCTGGTCACGCTCGCGGTCGCGGCCGACGAGATCGGGAACGCGCCGTGGGCGACCACCCGCGCCGAGTACCTGTTCGCCCGCGAGCGGGACCTGCCGCTGACCGCGCACCTGGAGACGATCTGGGGCCCGGTACGCGCGCCGGAGATCGAGTGGCTGCACCGCGACGGGCTGCTCGGCCCGCGCCAGGTGTTCTCGCACGTCAACGCGGCATCCGAGGACGCGCTGCGGCTGCTGGCCGACCACGGCGCCGCGGTGGTGTCCACGCCGGACACCGAGCTGCAGATGGGCATCGGCCACCCGGTGCTCGGCCGCGCCGCCGCGCTCGGCGTGCCGGCCGCGCTGGGCAGCGACATCCAGGCGAACAACGGGCCGGACCTGTTCGCCGCGATGCGCCTGGCCCGGCAGGCGGAGAACGGCCGCGCCCAGCGCGCGGTGCTGGACGCGGACGGCACCGGCGGGCTGGCCGGCGTGCCGATGAGCACCCGCGAGGTGCTGCACGCGGCCACGCTGGGCGGCGCGCGGGCGCTCGGCCTGGATCACCTGGCCGGCTCGCTGGAGCCGGGCAAGCAGGCGGACGTGGTGCTGCTGCGGGTGGACGGCATCCGGCACCGGCCGCTGACCGACCCGTTCGCCACGGTCGTGCTGCACGCCGGGCCGGGCGACGTGGACTCGGTGTTCGTGGCGGGCCGCGCGGTGAAGCGGGCCGGCGTGCTGGACGGCGCGCGGCGCGCCACCGGCCTGGTGGAGGCCGCGTGGGCGCGGCTGGCCGAGCGGATGGACGCGGCCGGTGGCCGCCACCCGCACCGGCCGGCGGACCTGATCGCGCGGGTGGTGGCGCAGGCGGCCGCGAACGCCCCGGCCTGGGCCTGAGCCGGTCAGAACCGGTGCGGGCGGGCCGGGTCGGCGGGCCAGCCGGGGTCGCCGGTGGCGGCGAAGCGCAGCCAGGCCGCTCGCATCGGCGCGCCGTCCGCGGTGACCTCCGCCCACGAGCGCCCGTTCAGGATCGGCGCGCCCGCCCAGTCCGCCTCCGTGCCGAACAGCCACGGCAGCTCGCCGCAGTGCGCACCGCGCAGCGGCAGCGATGGGCCGGGCGCGCCGACCCGGTACGTGTGCACGCGCGCGCCGCCGGAAGCCAGCAGCTCCGCGAAGCGCTGCGCGGGGCGGGTGAACACGCGCGCGGTCGACGCCTGCTGGAGGCCGGGCACGGTGGCCAGCGGCGTGTCGCGGAAGAAGTACGCGAGTTCGCGCTCCGCCGTACCCACGACGACCTGGAGGTCCTTGGCGCCCTCGCGGGCGGTGTCGCGCCACTCGTCCGGTGCGGGCAGCGGCTCGGCGCCGGCGACCGGCATGAACGCGGGCACGAGGCCGCCGAGCGTACGCACCGCGAGGTCGCGCTCGGTGCGCTCCTGCGCGGCCACGATCTCCGCCACGGTCGCGTCCCGTGGGTCGGTGCCGAGCCGGCGCACGAACGCGGCGGCCGCCCGCGCGGACGCGGCCGGGGACCCGAGCCCCAGCCCGAGCGGCGGGCTCTGCGCGATCGCGCGGTGGAACAGGCCGCGCGCGGCCGGCACGCCGATCAGGCAGGCGACCGCGTGCGCGCCGGACGAGTGGCCGACCAGCGTGATCCGGTCCGGGTCGCCGCCCAGCGCGGCGGCGTTGTCCCGGATCCAGCGCAGCGCGGTCAGCTGGTCGAGCAGCCCGAGGTTGCCGGGCGCGAGGCCGGGCAGGCGCAGCCAGCCGAGCGCGCCGATCCGGCTGCCGACGCTGACCACCACGGCGTCACCCTCGCGGGCCAGACGGCGCGGGTCGTACCGGCCCCAGGCCACGCCGCCGGACCGGTAGCCGCCGCCGTGCAGGAACACCAGCACCGGGCGGCGCCGGTCGTCCGCGGCCGGCGTGGCCACGGTGAGCCGCAGGCAGTCCTCGGTCAGCGGTCCGACAGTGATCACGCCGAGTCCGGACGTGGGGCGGGACGCGGGCTGCGGCGGGACGCCCACGTCCGCGAGCGCGTCCCGCTCACCGGTCCACGGCTCCTCCGGTACCGGCTCGGCGAAGCGGGCGGCGGTGGCGTACCGGACGCCGCGCAGCACGGTCAGGCCGCGCTCGCGGCGCGCGCGTAGCACGCCCCCGGCGACGCGCACCGGCGTGGCCGTCCACGGTTCGTCATCCGCGGATCCATCCGGGCCGACTGTGCTGGTGATCATGAGTTCAGGAGCCCCCTTGTGCGCCGCCCGGCTTTCGGGGGCTGAAGGAGAACGGTGCCATGTGGCGTAGAACGATCACGTGCGGGCTACTCCTCACGGCGGCGGGCTCGGTCATTCTGGCGCTGGCACCGACCGGCGCGCCGGCCGGCCCGATGGTGGGCGGGGCCGGGTGGCCGCGGTGGGCGGTGGTGGCCGTGGCGTGGGCGGTGCCACTGCTGCCGGTGCTGTTCGTGCCGCTGCTGGTGCTGGCGATCCGGCCGCACCCGCAGCGCGCGCTGCCCGGTCTGCTGGTGGCCGCGGCCGGTGCCGCGCTCACGCTCGCGATCGGCTCGGTCCTCAAGGACCAGTTCCAGGGGGTACGCCCGTGCGCGGCGCCCGGCGCGGACCGCGCGCTGCTGTCCTGCCCGCCCGACTGGTCGTATCCGAGCACGATCTCCGGCCTGGTCGCGGCCGTCGCGGTCGGCGTGGCCGTGATCTCCCGCCGGCTGGCCGTGACCGCGGCCGTACTGGCGGCGCTGTGCGCGGCCGGGCGTGTGCTCGGCGGCGTGCACTCGGTGCCCGACGTGCTGGCCGGGCTGGTGCTGGGCGCGGCCGTCGCCGGCGCGCTGGCGCTCTGGGTGCCGGCTGCCGTCCGTACCCCCGTGTGATGTGAAGGTCCCGGCGGCCCGTGCCGCCGGGACCCGGCCGGCTCAGTCCTGCCCCGGCAGCCCCTCGGCCGGGATCAGCTCCGGCTCCTCGATCTCCGGGCGCCCCTCACGCAGGTGGCGGTTGTGCCGCGGCTCCTGGCGGGTCTTCTGGTCGTTGAGCTTGCGGCGCAGGTCGTCGCGCACGTCGTTCAGCGCCGCGTGCAGGTCCTCCTCGGTGGAGGTGGTGACCAGCTTCGGGCGGCCGGCGATCCAGCACTCCAGCGTCACCTTCTGCCCCTTCGCGGCCCGGTCCTTGACCGAGACCTCCAGCTCCGTGGCGTCGGTGTCGAACGCGGCCAGGCGCGCGTCCAGCGTGGCGAACTGCTCGGCGATCCAGTTCCGGTCCCCCTGGGAGAATCCGGCGCCGACCCGCAGGCAGGTGGCGACGGTGGCCGGGCTCGCGGCGGTTGTCATGGCAGCTCCTCACGTGCGTTCCGGTACGGCATCCCGCCCGGCCGGTGACGACCGGGCGGTAGTGGCCCTCATACCCGTCCCGACGCGATCCAATACGCATTGGCTGCTCTTTTGCCGACCGTTTAATCGAAGAATTCCAATTCATCACTGCGTGTCGCGGATGCGACACCGGTAGCCGCGCGACCAGGAGTCTCTTAACCCGGACGTGACAATGCGGGATTAGTGTCGTGCCAATTGATCGTCATCACAGCGTTGGTCCCGGTTTTCACGGGGGGCTCCTTCGCGGGGGATTCCGGAGGTGCGGCATGGCGGACATCCCGGTAACGTCACTGACCATCGGCATCGCGGCCACGCCGGACGACCGCCGCCGGCTCGCCCGCCTCCTCGGCGACACCGAGGCCTTCCTGATCGTGTCCAGCGTCGACCAGGCCCGCCAGTTCCTCGACATCGTCGGCTCCCCCGAGGCCACGGTCGTCACGGTCTCGTCCGCCGCCTCCCCCGCGACCCCCCTCGACGCCGAGGCCGCCGACCGCGCCGACCGCGCCGATCTCGCCGACGGCCCCACGCCGGCGGTGGCCCCCGCCCCGCTCCCGGGCGCCCGCACGCGAGCACCGGAGGACTCCCTCACGCTGCGCGTCGACTCCGACCGGCGCGTGCTGCGCTGGCGGGACCGCGAGGTCGGCCTCACCCCGCTCGAACACGACTTCCTGCGCTGCCTGGTCGCCTCCCCCGGCCAGGTCTGGACCTACAAGCGCCTCCACCTCGAGGTCTGGGGCAACGAACACCTCGGCCGCGGCTCCGACCTCCACTCCGTCGTCCGCCGCATCCGCCGCAAACTCACCTGGCTCGGCACCTCCGCCCGCATCCAATCCGTCCGCGGCGTCGGCTTCCGCTACGCCTCCCACTGACCACCCCTCGCCGCCCCTCGCCACCCGCCCCTCGCCGCGCCGCCCCTCGCCGCGCCGCCCCTCGCCGCCCCCGCCTCGCCGCCCCGCCCCTCCCTCCCCCGCCTCGCCGCGCCGGCCGCACCCCTGTCGCGCCGGCCGCGCCGCCGCCCCCCATCGCGTCGATCTAGGGCGGATTCCGGCGCTTTGATCTCTGATCACGCGAATACCGCCTAGATCGGCGAGCCGGAAGGGCGGGGCCGGGTGGACGGGGCTTGCGAGCGCGGGCGGACCCGGGGCGGGCCGGTCCCGACCCGCCGGGTTCCAGCGCTGGCTGGACCTCGCGGCGGCCGGCCGGCCGCCGGTGGGGTTCCGCTCCTGGTAGGGCTCCGCAGGCAACCGGGGTCCCGCACGTGGCGGGGCCCCCGCCGACAACCGAGCCCCGCACGCAACCGGTCCCCCGCAGATGGCCGGGGTCCTGCAGATGACCGGAGTCCCGCAGAGGCCAGAGCCCCGCGCGGCCAGAGCCGTGCGCGGCCAGAGCCGTGCGCGGCCAGAGCCATGCACGGCCAGAGCCATGCACGGCCAGAGCCATGCACGGCCAGAGCCATGCACGGCCAGAGCCATGCACGGCCAGAGCCATGCACGGCCAGAGCCATGCACGGCCAGAGCCATGCACGGCCAGAGCCATGCACGGCCAGAGCCATGCACGGCCAGAGCCATGCACGGCCAGAGCCATGCACGGCCAGAGCCATGCACGGCCAGAGCCATGCACGGCCAGAGCCATGCACGGCCAGAGCCATGCACGGCCAGAGCGCCACACGTGGCCGCAGTGCCGAACGTGGCTAGAGCACCGCGCGTGGCTAGAACGCCCGGCGTGGCCAGAGTGCCGCGTGGCAGAGTGCCGCGTGGCAGAGTCCCGCGCGGGCAGAGTCCCGCGCGGCCAAAGCGCCGCGCGGCCAAAGGCGGTCACGGCCGGAGCGGAGAAGGCCCTTACGCCCCGCACCCATCACCCGGCATCACGGGGCGGCGGAGCCGCCGATACAGGACCGAGCCCTGGGGGGCCCACCGCCGCCGCGTCCCGCGCGCCTCCCAAACCACGAGACGACCCGCGCCAGATTAAGAAAATCAAGATCGACATGTTGAAAGTTAATACCCCGCCACCCCATACTTCAGATATGGCGGAGCGGGCGATGGACTGGCAGGAGCTGACGAACCTGACGCGGGGGCGGGCGTTCGTCGTCGAGCGGGTGCGGCTGGCGGGGGGCGTGGCGATCGAGGGCGGGTTCGAGCTGCCGCAGCTCGCTCAGTTGAGCGCGGAGGATCAGGTCTTCGTCACCGCGTTCGTGCGGTGTCACGGCTCGATCAAGGAGATGGAGCGGATCTTCGGCGTCAGCTACCCGACGATCAAGTCGCGGCTGAACCGGATCTCGCAGGCGCTCGACTTCGTGGAGACCGATCCGGGGCCCTCGCGAGCCGACGTGATCGAGCGGCTGCGCCGGGGCGAGATCACGGCGCAGCAGGCACTGGCCGAGCTGGAGGACCGGCGATGATGCCGCAGCTCGTGACCGTACGGGTGGACCGCGCCGGCAGGCGCCCGGTCCGGGCCTGGGTCCCGGTGCTGCCGCTGGCGCTCCTGCTCGGGCCGCTCGTCGTGCTGGCCGCGGTCGTGGCCTGCCTGATCTTCCGCGTGCACCCGACGCGGGCACTCGCCGCCGGCTGGCGCGTCCTCTCCGCGCTGCCCGGCACCCGGTTCCACCTCGGGCAGGGCCGCACGGGCCTGCTCGTCACCATCCGATGAGCAAGGGAGCGGGGACCATGACGGAGCAACGCAAGGACATCCTGGACATGCTGGCCGAGGGCAAGATCACCGCGGCGGAGGCGGACCAGCTGATCGCGGCGCTGGAGCGGGACCGGCCGCCGTCGCCGCCGGGGCCGGACGGGCCGCCGACGGGCCGGCCGAAGTACCTGCGGCTGATGGTGGAGACGGTGGAGAACGGCGAGGAGGGCCGGATCAACATCCGCGTGCCGCTGCAGCTGCTGCGCGCGGGCGTGCGGCTGGCCGCGCTGATCCCGCCGGTGGCGCTCGAGCACGCCAACGCCCAGCTGCACCGCTCCGGCGTGCCGATCGACCTGGCCCAGCTCAAGCCGGAGCAGTTGGAGGCGCTGGTCGAGCACCTGGACGACGTGATCGTGGACGTCGCCCAGCCGGACGCCAGCGTCCGCGTCTTCTGCGAGTGACGCGATGACCTGGTCCGGCATGATCCCGGTCGACGACACCGCGCTCTACACCCGGGACACCGGCGGTCCCGGCCGTCCGGTGGTGTATCTGAACGGCGCGTACGCGGACCAGTCACACTGGCGCCGGGTGATCGCCGAACTCGGTGACGGCTACCGGCACATCACGTACGACGAGCGCGCCCGCGGCCGGTCGCGGCGCTCGGCCGACTACTCGTTCGAGGGCTGCCTGCGCGACCTGGACGCGGTGCTGACCGCCCGTGGCGTGGACCGGCCGCTGCTGGTGGGCTGGTCGTTCGGCGGCGTCGTGGCCTGGCACTGGGCGGACCGGTTCCCGGAGCGGACGCTGGGCGTGGTGTGCGTGGACGCGTTCCCGGTCGGCGTCACCGGCGAGGAGGGGCGGGCGCGGATCCGGCGGCTGTTCCGCCGCGCGCGGTTCGCGTTGCCGATCACCAGCCTGATCGGCATGGGGGCGCGGATGAGCGCCGACCAGCACGCGGACGTCAACATCGAGCTCAACGAGATCGCCGCCGCGAGCGTGCCGGTGCTGGAGCGCCTGACCCGCCCGGTGCGGTTCGTCCTGGCCACCGGCGACAGCATGGGCAGCGGCGGCGGCGAGATGGACGCGGGCCGGGCCACGCTCGAGCCGCTGCTCGCCCGCAACCCGCTGCTGACCGTGGGCGCGCGGGTGCCGAGCAACCACACCGGAGTTCTGCGCCGGGATTCGCCCGCGGTGGCCCGGACGGTACGGGAGCTGGCCGCGAGCTGAACGGGGGGCGGGGCCCGCCCCGGGCCGCGACACGGCTCGGGACGGGCCCCGCGAGGGCGGGATCGGATCTAGCAGGTGGTGGGGCGCAGCACCCAGTCGACCGTGGTCGGGGTGCTGGTGTTGATCTTCGCGGTACGGGTCTGCGGCTTCCACCCGTCCTTGGCGACGATCAGCGTGAGCGGGTTGTTGCGGTTGTCCAGCCAGTGCGCGTACTTGCCGGCCGCGTCCGTGGTGAACGTGAACGACATCGCCCACGAGTCGACCTGGACGGTGGCCCCGGTCAGCGGCGCGCTCACGCCCTGGCAGTTCACCCCGGTCACGGTGCCGAGCAGCTTGCCCCAGGTCTTGGGCTGCTGGACGGTGAGCGTGACCGGCACCGGTGCCACGGCGTACGGCGTGTTCTCCTTGATCGCGATCCCAGCCGTGTACGTACCGGGCTGCTCCACCGCACCGGACAGGCCGACCGTGACCGTGACCGACGCGCCGGGCGCGAGCGTGGCGGTCGTCTTGTCCAGCGTCAGCCACGGCACGTCGGCCGCGGTGGCGCACTCGGTGAAGCCGGGCAGCGCCTCGCTGTCCGGCAGCGCGTTGAAGTTGCCGGACGAGCCGCCGACCTTGTAGAACCCGCACGCCGCGCCGCCGCGGTAGCGGGCCGTGTTGGCGTTCGGCAACGCGGACCAGGTGCCGGCCGCCGGGTCGTAGGCGAAGCCGGCGTTGGTGATCGCGCCGCCCTGCGAGCCGCCGACGACCAGCAGCTGACCGTTGGCCACCGCGTACGACGCCGCCCAGTTGTCGGCCGGCGCGTCCGCGATCGCGGTCCACGTCGTACCGTCGAAGCTGTAGGACGCCTTCTGCGACGCGCTGCCGTCGTTGCCGCCGGTGCAGTAGATGACGTCGTCGATGGCGCCGCAGGAGCTGAACGCCACGGACTTCGGGTACGCCGGGAGCGTCGACCAGGTGTTCGTCGCCGGGTTGTACGCGGTCACCGTGTTGGATATCGGCGCGCAGGCGGCCGTGGTGCAGCCGCCGATCGCGTAGAGCTTGCCGTTCGCGACCGCCTGACCGGCCGCGGCGCGCGGCGCGGGGTTGTCGGCGAGCCGGGTCCAGGTGTTCGCGGCCGGGTCGTACGACCAGGTCGTGGCGGAGGGTCCGGTCGGGCCCCAGCCACCGGTTACCACGATCTTGCCGCCGAGCACGCCGGCCGTGACCGCGTTGCGGGCCTCGGGCAGGTCCGCGATGCCGATCCAGGTCTGCGCCACCGGGTCGTACACGTAGTTCTTGGTGGTGGCCGCGGTGCCGTTGCCGCCGCCGATGGAGTAGGTCCTGCCGTCCAGCGAGACCACCCGGTTGTCCATCACGGTGGCCGGGTAGTCGGTGATGTCCGCCCACGGCGCCGCGTTCGGTGCCGGGGCCGGCGTGGTGGCGGTGGTGCCCATCGACGCGCGGCTGGCGAGCGACGCCGGCGTGGTCAGGCGCTGCAACGGCGCACCGGCCGCGGCGAGGATCTGCCGGTCGGTGACCTTGGTGCCGTCCGCGCGGAGCAGCTCGAAGCCGCCCGGCCGCTCACTGAACTCCAGCTCCACCGGCAGGCCGCCGGTGTTGGTGACGGTCAGCTTCTTGTTCACCGTGCCGTCCGGCATGCGGACCGTACCGGTGATCGAGGCGGGTTTGACCGTGATCTGCCCGGCGGCGAGCTGGAACGACGTGGTGACGACCTTGTTCGCCTTGACCGTGACGGACTTGGTCTGGGACTGGTAGTTCGGTGCGGCCGCGGTGAGGTCGACCTTGCCGATCGCGGTGGACACCAGCCAGAAGAAGCCGTCCTCCAGGCCCGGGTCGTCCGGGGTGGCGACGCTGACGGTCTTCTCCGTGGCCTTGGCACCGCTGGTGATGGTGGCGCCGTTGACGTACCCGCCGCTGTTCTTGTCCTCGACGTGGCCGACGACGAGCCCGGCGGTGACCGGCTTGCACGCGAAGGTGGAGCCGATCAGCACGTTGTCGATCTGCCACCACCACTCGTAGCTGGCGTCGTAGTAGTGGAAGCGGACCTGGACGTCGTCCTGCCCGGCCGCGGCCGGGATCGGGAGTTCGGTGACGCGCGGGCCGAGTGCGTCCGCGGTCTGCCGCAGCACGGTGGTCCAGGTGGCGCCGCCGTCGATGCTCAGGTCGACGTCGGCCCGGTCCGAGCCGAGCCAGTTGAAGTCCTGGTTGAACCGGATGACCGGCGCGGTCACCGCGGACAGGTTGACCACGGGGCTGACCAGCGAGGTGTCCTGCGCGCCGCCGGCGCCGTAGTCGTCGCTGTCCACGATGGCGAAGCCGCCGGCGCCGCCGGTGCGGTTGCCGCGGTTGCCGTCGTCGGTGAACTTCCAGGTCTGGCCGCGTCCGGCCGCGTCGGTGACGGTCCAGCCGGACGGCGTGGTGCCGCCGGTCTCGAACGTCTCGTAGACGCCGTCGGAGGCCCAGCCGTAGCCGGGCGCGGTGGCGCACGACGCGGAGTCGATCGGGACGGCCCGGTCGTAGGTGGTGTCCGCGACGCCGACCGTGACGTCCTCGCTGACGGTCTGGTATCCGGAGTAGACCGGGTCGACGGTCAGCTCGTACGTCGCGCCGGCGGGCAGCTCCAGCTCGTAGTAGCCGTCGGTCGGGTCGGTGTAGTCGGAGATGCCGGCCGGGCCGGCCACCGTGACCTTGGCGTAGAGCGGCCAGCCGTGCCCGGAGCCGTCCGTGATCGTGCCGGTGACCTTGACCTTCGGCACCTCGGCGAGCTGCACGTTCAGCGTGGTGGTGGCGTTGTTCGTGATCGTGGCGGTGCGGGTGACGGCCGCGTATCCGAACGCGGTGATCGTGACCGTGTAGTCGCCGGCCGGCAGCAGCACGCTGAACGTGCCGTCCGCGGCCGTGGTGAGCGTGCGCTGGACCGCGCCGGCGACGGTGACCGTGGCGCCGGCGACCGGTGCGCCGTCCGGGCCGGTGACGGTGCCGGCCAGCGTGCCGGTGTCGCCGATCGGTGCGGCGTTGAGCAGCGCGAGCGCGTCGAGCCGGCCCTCGCCCCAGACGTTGTTGTCCGTGGCCGTGCCGCCGCAGGTGGTGTTGGACGTGTCGATCGCGGTGCCGTCGAGCAGCGCGCGGGTGCCGGCGATGTCGCCGACCAGCGCGGGCGCGGCGGACCAGAGCAGTGCGATCGCACCGGCCAGGTGCGGCGCGGCCATCGAGGTGCCGGAGATGCTGTCGTACCCGTTACCGGGCACGCTGGAGCGCACGTTCACGCCGGGGGCGGAGATGTTCGGCTTGATGCCGCCGTTCTGCCCGGCGCCGCGGGCGGAGAAGCTCGCGATCGCGTTGTTCACGTCGTAGGCGCCGGTCGAGTAGTTGGCCTCCAGGCTGCCCGGGGAGCCGCTGGTCTGGCAGCCGGGCCCGCTGTTGCCGTTCGACCAGACGCCGAAGATGCCGGACGCGGCCCAGGCCTCGCTGATGTCGGCCATGAACGGGTCGTTGGACGGCAGCCGCGTACCCCAGGAGTTGTTGATGATGTTGGGGCGCTTGCTGGCGTCCGGGTTCAGCCCGGCGAGGTCGGTCGGCTCCAGCATCCACTGGCCGGAGTTGATCAGGGCGGCGTCGGAGGGGCAGCAGCCGTTGGCCGCGATCCACGTCACGCCGGGCGCGACGCCGACCTGGTTGGCGCCGTCCGCGCCCGCCATGGTGCCCATCGTGTGCGTGCCGTGCCCGTCGGTGTCGCACGGCGTGCCGGCGCAGGCACCGGCCGCGTCGAAGAAGTTGTAGGCGTGGTCGAACGTGCCGTCGCCGTTGTTGCCCCGGTACTTGCCGACCAGCGCGGGGTGGTCGAACTGGACGCCGGTGTCGATGTTGGCGATGACGACGTTCTCGCCGGTCACGCCGTACTGCGACCACACGTCGTCGGCGTTGATGCTGGCGATGCCCCACTCCAGGGCGTTGACCACCTTCTCGTCGTCGCCCTCCTTCGTCTCCGGGATCTCGTAGGCCATGCTCGGGTAGAGCGCCTCGACCTCGGGCAGCGCGGCGATCTTCTGCGCGGTCATGGTGGACCCGCCGGTCACCTTGATCGCGTTGGTGGCCCAGAACGACTGGAAGGTCACGCCGGCCGCGGTGAGCTCGGCGCGGGCCTTCTCCTGCGCGGCGCTCGCGGTCCTCTTCAGCTCGGCGGCGACCGCGGTGCCGCGCGCGTTCCAGTCCTTGATGGCGGCGGCCTGACGCAGGTCCGCCTTGGCGCCGAACCGGATCCAGTAGTCCGCCTCCGCCTTCGCCTCGAACTGCGCGTCGAGTGCCTGCGGGATCTTGTCTTCCTTGGCGGCGGCCTGCGCGGGTGGCGCACCGGCCACGGCCACCAGGAGGCTCGCGGCCGCGACGGCCGTGGCCGCGGCGGCTCTAAGCAGGTGTGGACGATCGAACATCGATGCTGCCTCTCCTCGGTACGACTCGGGGGTTGAGCGAGTCATTCGGAGGGCGGCGGAAGTCTCGCCCCGCCGTTCGGATGAGACTGGAACGGCGAACTTCCATGCCCAGGCCCCGGAGGGATGACGCCGGAAGCCCGAAGGGACACTATGATCTAGCAGAATGGACGATCAAGACGCTACGTAAGCAAGTTGTCACCAAGAGATAAGCAGCCGGACGACGGCCCGACGCCGTTGCTGATCGCGGTCGCGTCCTCCCCCGAGGAGCGCCTGCGGCTGGCCGAACGCCTGGAGGGCATCGCTCCGGTGCTGCTCGTGGCCGACCTGGACGAGCTGCACCGGCTGCTGGCCGCACGCGACGCCGGGCCCGGGTGAGTGTCGGGCACAAGCGCCGGACGTGAGCAGTTCCCCAGCATTCAGCGACCTTTGAACGTACGTTCAGCCGCCGTCGAGGTTTAAATCCGTCCGATGTGGTTAGGGTGCCGCGGCCTCGGCGCCCAGCCGGAGCGGTGCGGTCGCCGGCAGATCCTCCCCGTTGATTCGTCGGGTTTAGCGACGGTGCAGAGGGTGTTGCCGGTTCAAACACGGATCGACGAATTTCCCCGCATTCGGCGACCGGGGTGGGCGCTCGGGCCTCTGACGAGGGACAATCCGATCACTACCGCCTGTCGAAGGAGACCGATGGCTCCGCCCCTGAACCGGCTGACCGGCCTGTTCCGCGCCGGCCGCCGGGACCACTCGCCGCTGACCAGCGCATTCTCGCTGATCATCTGCGGCCTGCTGGCCGGTGTGGTCGTCGCCGCGGCGGCTTTCCCGGTGGCCGCGATATCCGGGCTCGCCACGAAGTCCGGCATCGAGGCGTTCGACAAGCTGCCGACCGAGCTCACGGTGCAGCGGACGCCGCAGAATACGTACATCTACACGTCGGACAACAAGACGCAGCTCGCCATGATCTATGACGAGAACCGCAAGGACGTGACGTACGAGGAAATCCCCAAGGTCATGCGCGACGCGATCGTCGCGGCCGAGGACCGCATGTTCTACCAGCACCACGGCGTCGACTACCGGGGCATCCTGCGCGCGTTCCTGAACAACAAGTCCGGCGCCACCACGCAGGGCGCATCCACCCTGACCATGCAGTACGTACGGATGGCGATCTCCTACTCGGCCACCCACCCGGCCGACGTGGTCGCGGCGACCGAGGACACCACGGCCCGCAAGGCCCGCGAGGCGCGGTACGCGATGCAGATCGAGGAGGAGCTGTCCAAGGAGGAGATCCTCACCCGCTATCTGAACATGGCACCGTTCGGCGCCGGCGCCTACGGCATCTGGGCCGCCAGCGAGGTGTACTTCTCCAAGCAGCCCAAGGACCTCACGGTCGAGGAGGCCGCGCTGCTGGCCGGCATGGTCAAGGCGCCGTCCGCGTACGACCCCACCACCGAGGAGGGGAAGAAGCTGTCGCTGGACCGCCGCAACAACTACGTCATCCCCGGCATGGTGGAACTCGGCATGATCACCGCCGAGCAGGCGGAGAAGGCCAAGGCCACGGAGATCAAGGTCAGCGGCAAGCGCACGCCGGGCGGCTGCGTCAACACGCCGAAGAACGACTGGGGCTACTTCTGCGACTACTTCTACCGGTGGTGGATGGAGCAGGAGACCTTCGGCGCCACCCCGTTCGACCGGGAGCGGCGGCTCAAGAGCGGCGGCTACCGCATCGTCACCTCGCTCGACGCGGGCATGCAGAAGTCGGCGCGCACCCACGTCAGCAAGTACGCGGCGGACGGCAACAAGAACGCGCTGATGGTCTCGGCCGTGCAGCCGGGCACCGGCCAGGTGCGCGCGCTGGCGGTGAACCGGGTCTACAAGAACGACGACAAGGGCAACGAGCCGAACAGTGACCCGGAGAAGCGGCGGGCCGGCGTGCGCGGGTCGTACCCGAACACCACGAACCCGATCATCACCGGCAGCCCGGACGTGGGCGGGTTCCAGGCCGGGTCGACGTTCAAGCTGTTCACGATGATCGCGGCGCTGGAGAAGGGCTACCCGCTGACCTACGACATCGCCTCGCCGCGGTCGTACTACGTCTCCAACTTCCCGATCGAGCCGAACACGAGCGGCCCCTGCCGTGGCCGGCCGATCTACTGCCCGACGAACTTCTCCGCGAACCTGACCGGCACGTTCAACATGTGGTCCGGGTTCGGCCGGTCGGTGAACACGTACTTCGTACCGCTGGAGGAGCGCGTCGGGGCGGACAAGGCGGTCGAGGTGGCCGAGCGCCTCGGCATCAAGTTCCGCGACCCGGACGACCAGGAGCTGGCGGATAACGCCTCCACCTGGGGCGCGTTCACGCTGGGCGTCTCCGGCACCACATCGCTCGACCTGGCCAACGCGTACGCGACGATCGCGGCCGAGGGCAGGTACTGCGAGCCGATCCCGGTGCTGGAGATCTGGCAGGACAAGCAGAAGCTGGCGGCCGGCGATCCGCGCTGCTCGCAGGTCATCGACAAGGACGTGGCCCGGGCCGCTGCGGACGCGGCGCGCTGCCCGGTCGGCGACTCCTCCGACACCTCGCGGTGCGCGGGCGCGACCGACCCGGGCGCCTGGGACCGCGTCGGCAAGCCGGTGATCGGCAAGTCCGGCACCACCGACGGCAACCGCACCGCCGCGTTCGTGCTCAGCACCGTGCAGATGACCGTGGCCGGCATCGTCGCGGACCCGGACAACCACAACACGTCCATGCTGGGCGGCGGCGACGGCTGGTGGAACCCGCACACCGAGGCGGTCAACCCCGCGGTGACGAACACGCTGGCGGACTTCATGAAGGGCAAGGAGGCGAAGGAGTTCGCCCCGCCCAGCGAGAAGATGATCACGGGCAAGCTGGCCGCGATCCCGTCCGTGGAGTGCAACTCGGTCGAGGACGCCACCACCCGGCTCAAGGCGCGCGGCTTCCAGATCAGCGTCTCGCCGGAGCGGGTCGACTCCAGTTGCGCGGCCGGCCGCGTGGCCCGCACCGAGCCCGGCGACAGCACCATCGAGGGCGGCACCGTCGTGCTGCGCATCAGCAACGGCAACACCCCGCCCCAGCCCCCGACCAACGGCAACGACAACGACGATGACGACGACGAACAGGACGACGACGATCAGAACCCGGGCCTGCCCGACATCCCCGGCCTACCCGACATCCCCGGCCTGCCCGACCTCCCCGGCGGCGACTGACCCCCACCCCCACCCACCTCATGCGTCGATCTAGGGAGGATTCCGGCGGTGTGATCTCCAATCGCGAGACTCCGTCCTAGATCGACGAGTGAGGAGCCCCCGGGGGGGCGGGTAGGGTGCGGGGGTGCGAGGGTCGCGGATCGGGGAGGCCGGCACGGTCACGGTCGCGACCGGCGTGACGGCCGAGGAGGCGCTGCGCGCGTTCGGCGCGGACCCGGGCGATCCCCGGCCGTTCCCGGACGACCGCCTCCCGGCCGGCGGCGAGCGCGAGCGGATCACGGTGCTGGCCACGCCGGAGGCGGTGCTGGTGGTGGAGGACAACCACTACCGGGGCGCGCGGGCGGAGGTCCTGACCGCGCTGTCCGCGGGCGGGCGGGCCGCGAGCATGTTCTGGAACGTGCGCGCGCTGACCCGGCTGTCGTTCGCGGAGCGGGGGCGGATGGTGGCGGGGGCCGAGCCGACCGGGAGGACGGAGTGGCCGGCCGAGCTGTCCGAGGTGCTCGCCGGGCTGGACTTCGGCACGTTCGACAAGGTCAGCAAGGGGCTGCTGGCGGTGGAGCGGTTCACCGGGCGCGGCATCACGCCGGCGGACCTGGCGGCCATCGAGGAGGCCGGGGTGGCGTACCCGGCGCCGGACCCGCCGAGCCCGCCGACCCGCCCGGCCGGGCCGATGCCGCCCGGGTGGAGGCTGCTCGGCGTGCTGCGGCCGCCTCGATAGCGGCGTTCGCCGCGCCGCCGGACGCCGTTCATGTCACGCTCCGCCGCAGGAGACGCACGCACCGCTAGAGTTCCCGGCATGGATCGACGATCTTTGTTGCGTGCCACCGTGGCGGGAGCGGGCGGCCTCGCGCTGCCGTTCACCGCGTGGTCGGCGGCGTACGCGGCGCCGGCGCAGAACGCGGCCGGACCCTATGGACCGTTGCAGGCGGCGGACGCGAACGGCATCCAGCTGCCCGCCGGATTCACCAGCCGGGTGATCGCCCGGTCCCGGCAGACCGTGCCCGGCACCTCGTACGTCTGGCACGACGCGCCGGACGGCGGCGCGGTCATCCCGAACGGCACCGGCTGGATCTACGTGTCGAACTCCGAGGTCAGCTCGTCGGCCGGCGGCGGCGCGTCGCGGATCGTGTTCGACGCCAACGGTAACGTCACCGGCGCGTCGCGCATCCTGTCCGGGACGAACATGAACTGCGCCGGCGGCAAGACGCCGTGGAACACCTGGCTGTCCTGCGAGGAGGTCTCGCTCGGCCGGGTGTGGGAGACGTACCCGCTGGGCGGCACCGCCGTGGTCCGGCCCGCGATGGGACGGTTCAAGCACGAGGCCGCCGCGGCCGACCCGGACCGCCGGGTGATCTACCTGACCGAGGACGAGACGGACGGGCGGTTCTACCGGTTCGTACCGACGACGTGGGGTGATCTGTCCGCGGGCACGCTGCAGGTCCTCATCGCCGGATCGGGCACGTCCGGGACATTCAGCTGGCAGAACGTGCCCGACCCGGACGGCTCGCCGACCGCGACGCGCTACCAGGTGAGCGGCGCGAAGTCGTTCAACGGCGGCGAGGGCTGCCACTACGCGAACGGTACGGTCTGGTTCACCACCAAGGGCGACAACCGGGTCTGGCAGGTCAACCCGGCCGCCGGCACGTACGAGCTGGCCTACGACGACAACCTGGTCAACCCGGGGCCGGCGCCGCTGACCGGCGTGGACAACGTGACCAGTTCGTCCTTCGGCGACCTCTACGTGGCCGAGGACGGCGGCAACATGGAGATCTGCATGATCACCCCGGACGACAGGATCTCGGTGTTCCTGCGGGTCAACGGCCAGGGCTCGTCCGAACTGACCGGGCCCGCCTTCACCCCGGCCGGCAACCGCCTCTACTTCTCCTCCCAGCGCGGCACCTCCGGCTCCTCCTCCGGCGGCATCACGTACTGCGTGACCGGCCCGTTCCGTACCTGACCCGCCGGCCGGCGCGTGCGCCCCGCCCGGCTCAGCCGGGCGGGGCATCGGGGTCGCGGGTGTCGTGCGGTGACTGGACCAGGGAGAGGATCGTGTCGGCCGGGGTGCCGGTGGGGGCGTAGAGGCGCAGCGTGGTGCCGGCGGCCCGGTGCAGGGTGATCAGCTGGTGCAGGGCCGCGACGCCGGCGCTGGCCAGGTGGGTGACCCCGGTCAGGTCCATGATCAGAGGGCGGGTGCCGCTGACGCCGGCGACGCGGGTGTGCAGGTCCAGTTCGGCGACCGTGCCGGCGTCGACCGGGCCGTCCACCCGGATCCGCGGGCCCGCCGCCGACGGCTGCTCGATCACCAGCAGTGGCGCGGACTGCGGCGCCGGGGCAGCCGAGGTACGTCCGCTGAGGTCGTTGCCGGTGAGCAGCCGGGCCGGGGTGCTGGCGCGCAGCGTGACGGTGGCGACGGTGCCCGCGTCGTCGTGCTCCACCCGCAGCGTGTCGACGAGGCCCTCGGCGAGGCGCAGGCCCATGCCCCGGTCGGGGGTGGGCACCGGCTCCCGCCACCGGCCGCGGTCGGCGACCGAGGCTTGCAGGTCGCCGGCGTCGGTGAGCGCGACCGTCAGGTGACAGGATCGGGGGCCGGGCGAGTCGACGAAGGCGTGGTCGAAGACGTTGCTGACCAGCTCCACGACCGCGTGCCGCAGCGCGTCCGCGTCGTGCGGCCCGATCCGCGCGTGGTCCGTCCAGTCCGCCAGCCGGTGGCGGACCGTGGCGATCGCGCCGGGCCCGTCGTCGGTCACCCACAGCTCCAGCGCGGCCGGTGCGGGCAGGCGCTGGACGGCCAGCAGCGTGATGTCGTCGCTGTGCCCGGTGGACCGGGTCAGCACCTCCAGCGTCTCGGTGCACACCCGTTCCGCCGCCGGGCCCGCGTCCTGCGGGAAGACGCGGCCGGCGGCGACCCGGGCCAGCTCGACGGTGCTGCGCGCCAGCTCACGCCCGGGGCGTTCGAGGATTCCGTCGGTGTAGAGCAGCACCAGCTCGCCCTCGGCCAGCCGGTCCGTGCCGGTCGTCGCGTGGGCGAACCCGCCGCCGACCCCGAGCGGCCCGGCGCCGGTGGGCGCCAGGTAGCGGAACCGCTCGTCGGGCGTGAGGACCAGCGGTGCCGGGTGCCCGGCGGTGCAGTACTCCACGGCGCCGGTGGCCGGGTCGAGCAGCACCACGCAGACGGTGGCGGCACGGGCACCCGGGATTCGTTCCGCGGCGGCGTCGACGGCGGTCAGCGCGGCGCGCGGGTCGGCCGTGGCGATCAGGTGCTCGTGCAGCAGGATGCGCAGCTGGCCCATGGTGGCCGACGCGGCGACTCCGTGCCCGACGACGTCGCCGACGACCAGCGCCGTCCGGCCGTCCGGCAGCACCACCGCGTCGAACCAGTCGCCGCCGGCCGCGACCTCCGCGTCGGCCAGCAGGTAGCTGGCCGCGATCTGCAACCGCGGCAGCACCGGCAGCCCGGCCGGCAGCAGCTCCCGCTGTAGCGCGTCGATCACGTCGCGGGCCCGGGCGTACCGCCGCTCCGCCTCGTCCGTCCGCCGCTGCGCCGCCTGGCGCTCCCGCACCCGCTCGGTCGAGTCGGTCACCCTGGTGGTGATGCCGACGACCGCGCCGTCCGGCCCTCGGCGGGGCCACACGTCGCAGTCGACGAACATCTCCATGGTGCCGCCGCTGTCCGGCAGGTTGATCTGGATCCGCCACTCCCGGAACGTCTCCGGCTCGCCGGTGTCCAGCACCCGCGTGAAAATCTCCCGGACGCCCTGGCGCAGCACCTCGGGGAACATCTCGTCGAACGGCCTGCCGATCACGTCCTGCCGCCCGGCGTACGACCGCCACGCCCCGCTCGCCGCCACGAACCGCAGCTCCGGGCCGTCCAGCGCGCACAGCAGCAGCGGCACCTGCTCGAACACCCGCTGCACGACCTCGGGATCACCCGCCAGGCGCGACAGATCAGCACCGTCCGGCACGACGCCACCCACCCCTCAGCTGGACCGGCCTCCAGGACTATCACAGCCCGGTGGCCACGACCGCCCAGCTTGTCAGGTCGATGGCAGCAGCGGCCGCAGTGCCTCGCCGGCCGCGGTGACCACGCCGGGCTCGTGGCCGTTGTGGATCATGTTGACGATCAGGCCGCCGACGCCGTGGGCGAGCACCTCGTCGTGCAGCACCGAGGCCACGTGGTCCGGCGTGCCGACCACGGTGACGCTCCGCTGGAAGTCGGTGAGTTTCGCGGTGACCGCGGCCGCCTCCGCGGTGGAGCCGGTCACGATGACGCGGCTCAAAAACGACGTGGCCAGCGTGGCCGGGTCGCGGCCGATCTCCTCGCAGCGCCGCCGGAGCACGGCCAGCTTGTGCGGGAGGTCCGGCCGGTAGCAGTTGATGTTGTGGTGGTCGGCGTACCGCGCGGCCAGCGGGAACGTGCGGTTCTCGCCGCTGCCACCGGTCATGATCGGTACGGCCGGGCGCAGCCGCGGATTGTTGAGCGCGTTCTCCACCCGGTACCACCGCCCCGCCAGCGTCGGCGCCTCGCCGCGCAGCATCGGCCCGATGATCCGCAGCGCCTCGTCCAGCCGCGTGAACCGGTCGGTCCAGGTGCCGAACGTGAAGCCGTAGTCGTCGTGCTCGCGCTGGAACCAGCCGGCGCCGATGCCCAGCACCGCGCGCCCGCCGGAGATCACGTCGAGCGTGGTCACGGTCTTGGCGAGCAGCGCGGGATTACGGTACGTGTTCCCGGTGACGAGCGTGGCCAGCCGCACGGCGCGCGTCTCGCGGGCCAGCGCGCCCAGCGTCGTGTAGGCCTCCAGCATCGGCTCCTCCGCCGGCGCGATCGTCGGTAGCTGGTACATGTGGTCCATGACCAGCACGGTGTCGAAGCCGGCGGCCTCCGCCTCGCGGGCCTGCGCCGCGACCGTGCCGAAGATCTTGTCGACCGGCGTGCCGGGATAGCTGAAGTTCGGGATCTGATATCCGAGCCTGATCGTCACGTCCCGTGTCCCCGTTCTCATGTAAGAGCCCTCTAACACGCTAATGTAAGAGACCACTAACACCAGGGCAAGGGGGTACGGATGGCGCGCGGCGGCTACCACCACGGCGACCTGCGGGCCGCGCTGGTGCGGGCGAGCCGGGACCTGCTGGCCGAGTCCGGGCCGGCCGGGTTCTCCGTGGCCCGGGTGGCGAAGCGGCTCGGCGTCAGCACGGCGGCGCCGTACCGGCACTTTCCGGACCGCGAGCACCTGCTCTCGGCGGTCGCGGCGACGGCCGCACGCGAGCTGGCGTCCGACCTCGCGGCGGCGGCCGACCGGGCCGGCGACGATCCGGTGGCCCGGTTCGCGGCGGCGGGTGCGGCCTACGCGCGCTTCACCGTCCGTACCGGCGCGGGATTTCTGGTGATCTTCTCGACCGAACTGTCCGGCGTGGCCGACCCCGAGCGCACGGATGCGACGCGCGCGCTGATGAGCCGGTGGATCGACCTGGTCACGGCCACCGGCGACCGCCCGATGCAGGACTCGCTGCGCCTGATCGAGGAGCAGGTCGCGCTCGCCCAGGGCTACGCCACGCTCTACACCCAGGGCTTCTTCCACCGCGCGTCGGTGCCGGTGGAGGAGATCGCAACGCGGGTCGAGCAGGGCAGCCGCCGCCTGGTGAGCTGAGCGCCTACACCACCGTCCACCGGCGCACGGCCACCCCGTCCGCCGCGTAGAACACCGTGCCGCCGCCCACCCGGGCCGCGACGACCGCGAGGATGTCCCGCTCGCCCGGCGGCCCGTCCGGCACCGGATCGGCGCCGCCGAGGATCGTGCACCATCCCGGGACCGAACACAAAAGAACATTAACGAAATCGACCTGCGCCTATTGCCACACGTTCCATCGTCGTGCTTGATTGTTTCCGAGTGTTTCAGGGCTGTTGCCGCCCAGAAACGCACCAGACGCCCCCGTGAGAAGGGAAAGCGTACGGATGAAGGCATTCACCGGGCTGGTCGCCGCGCTCGTCGTGGTCGCCGGCTCCCCCACCGCCGCGCTCGCGGCGCCACCGCGCTGGCAGCCCGGCACGCCACCGATCGCCACCCCGTGGACGGACGAGGTCGGCCCGCACAACGCGCTCCCCGAATACCCCCGGCCGCAACTCACCCGCGCCCGCTGGCAGAGCCTCAACGGCGTGTGGGAGTTCGCCGGCGCGACCGAGGGACAGGCGCCGCCGGTCGGGACCACGCTGGCCGAGCGCGTGCTGGTGCCGTACCCGATCGAGTCCGCGCTCTCCGGCATCCAGCGCTCCGAGGACCGCATGTTCTACCGGCGCACCTTCACCGTGCCGGCCGGCTGGCGGATCGGCGGCGACCAGCGGCTCCGGCTCAACTTCGGCGCGGTCGACTACGACGCCACCGTGTGGGTCAACGGCCGGCAGGTCACCACGCACCGCGGCGGGTACGACGCGTTCAGCGTCGACGTCACGGACGCGCTGCGCCGGCACGGCCCACAGGAGATCATCGTCGGCGTCGAGGACCTCACCGACGCCACCTGGCAGCCGGTCGGCAAACAGCGCAACGTGCCGGACGCCGGGATCTTCTACGTCGGAGCGTCCGGCATCTGGCAGAGCGTGTGGATGGAGCCGGTCCGGCGCGGCGCCGTCGACCGCCTCCAGCTGACGCCCGACATCACGAACGGCGTGCTGCGCGTGACCCCGCAGCTCGCGGACGGCACCGGGCTCACGGTCGAGGCGGTCGCGAAGGCCGGCAACCGCGTGGTCGGGCGGGCCGGCGGCGCCGCCGGCGGCGAGCTGCGCGTGCCCGTGCCGAATCCGAGGCTCTGGTCCCCCGACTCGCCCTACCTCTACGACCTGACCGTGCGGGTGCTGCGCGGCCGTACCGTGGTGGACGAGGTCGGGTCGTACTTCGGCATGCGCGAGGTCGGCAAGGCGGTCGGCGCGGACGGCAAGCTCTACCAGACGCTGAATGGGGAGATCCTGTTCAACCTCTCCACGCTCGACCAGGGCTACTGGCCGGACGGCATCTACACGGCGCCGACCGACGAGGCGCTCAAGTTCGACATCGAGCAGACCAAGCGGCTCGGCTTCAACACCATCCGCAAGCACATCAAGACCGAGCCCGACCGCTGGTACTACTGGGCGGACCGGCTCGGCATGATGGTCTGGCAGGACATGCCGTCGATGCGTACCGGCGGCACTCCCCCGGTCGAGGCGCAGGTCGAGTTCGAACGGCAGCTGCACGAGATCGTCGAGGAGAAGAAGTCCTGGACGTCGATCACCGTGTGGGTGCCGTTCAACGAGGGCTGGGGCGAGTGGGACCGCGAGGCCACCGGCCGGATCGCGGACTCGGTCAAGGCACAGGACCCGAGCCGGATCGTCAACGCGCACAGCGGCGTGAACTGCTGCGCCTCCAAGGGCGACTCCGGGCGCGGCGACATGATCGACTGGCACGAATACGTGGGACCGGCGTCCCCGCAGCCGGACGCGACCCGGGTGGCGGCCGACGGCGAGCACGGCGGCTTCGGCCTGGAGGTGCCGGGCCACATGTGGTACCCGGACGGCCACGCCTACGAGATGACGCCGGACAGCGCCACGCTCACCCGGCGCTACGTGGAGAACCAGACCGACCTGCTGCGCGCGGCGAACCGGTGCGGGCTCTCCGGCTCGGTCTACACCCAGATCACCGACGTGGAGCACGAGGTCAACGGCTTCTACACGTACGACCGGGCGATCGAGAAGATGGACTTCGACGCGGTCGCCTCGATCAACCGGCGGATCATCGCGTCGGTCGACGGCACCGGCGCCGGCGCGCCGCAGCCCGGCCCCGGCACGCCCGGCCTGACCGGCGTCGGCTACTGGCCGCTCGACGGCACCGCCACCGACGAGGCCGGCGACCGCGACGGCACGCTCGTCGGGGAACCCACCTGGACCGCCGGGCACACCGGCTCGGCCCTGCAGTTCAACGGCGCCGGGCAGTACGTGGAGACCGCCGGCCCGGTGCTGGACACCACCGGCAGCTACAGCGTGTCCGCGTGGGTCCGGCTGGACAGCCTCGGCGGCTGGGCCACCGCGGTCGGGCAGGACGGCACCAACCGCAGCGCGTTCTTCCTGCAGTACTCCAGCGCGGACAACCGGTTCGCGTTCTCCTTCGCGGGCGGGCGCGCGCTGGCCCCGACCGTGCCGGAGACCGGGCGCTGGTACCACCTGACCGGCGTGCGGGACGTGGTGGACGGCACCATCCGGCTGTACGTCGACGGCCAGCCGGCCGGCACCACGCGCGCCTGCCACGGCGACACGTCCGCCGGGCCGCTGACGATCGGCCGCGCTCGATTCAACAGCGGGCCGGTCGACTTCTGGCGTGGGGCGATCGACCAGGTACATGTCTACGATCGGGCACTGACGGCTGCCGAAGTGGCTACTCTGTATTCGTCCAACTCGTGAGTTTGGGTGGCCCGGGAAGTGCAACTTGCGCGTTTCGGGCCACCCGGCATCCGCTCGGTCGTTGGACCCTTCAGAAACCCCTCGGCTCTGGAGGTTCCGGATGGGCCCTGGCGAAGTACCGCTGCGGAGAAGCGCGCACGCCACGTCGAACATCGACGAGGCGCACGAGGCCCTGCGGCGCTTCTACTTCGACTTCACCGCGCACGTGCCCCGCGATCTCGCCCAGTTCACGTACAGCCTGCGATCCGTCGACAGCGGCGTGATCGGCCTCGACCGGCTGCGGTACTCGACCACGCTCGACATCGTCACCGAGCCGGTCCAGTACGTGCACGCCACCTACCTGCTGAGCGGCAGCCTGACCGTCCGCTCCGGTGGCGAGCAGGTCCGGGTCGCGCCCGGCGAGCTGGTCCTGGTCCCGCCGGGCAAGGCGTTCCAGGGGCGCCTGGACGACTTCGACGTGCGCATCCTGCGCCTGCCGCTGAGCGCGGTCACGCACGCGGCGGCGGCCCGCTGGGGCATCGAGCCGGCCGACTTCGCGTTCCGCTCCATGACGCCGATCTCCGCGCCGCTGGCCCGCTACTGGCGCGAAACGCTCGCCTACCTGCACCGGGTCGCGCTCAATCCGGACGCGGCACTGCCCAGCGCGCCCGCCCACGCGGCCATCGTCGACCTGGCCGCGGCCGCGACCATCGCCACGTTCCCCAGCACCGCGAGCACCGCCTGCTACCTGCCCGGCCCCGGCCACACCGGACCGGGCCCGGTCCGGCGCGCGATCGCGTACCTGGAGGAGAAGGCGTCGGACGCGGTCACCCTCGCGGACGTGGCGGCGGCGGCCGGCACCGGGCCGCGCGGCCTGCAAGCGGCGTTCCGGCGCCATCTCGACACCACGCCGATGGGCTACCTGCGGCGCATCCGGCTGGAACGCGCGCACCGGGACCTGCTGGGTGCGGACCCGGGGCGCGGGGCGACGGTCGGGGCGATCGCACGGCAGTGGGGGTTCACCCACCTCGGCCGCTTCGCGGCTGCCTACCGGGAGACCTACGGCACCTCCCCGGCGGAGACCCTGCGCACTCGCTGACGGGCCCGAGGCGCCGGCTCGGGCCCGGCCGCCCCGGTCCTCTCGCCGCCGCGCCGCCGCACGTCACACTGCCTAAGTCATCCTAGGAGGCTAGCCCCATTCGATGCGGCAGGGTCGACAGCGCCCCCGGCGGACGCCGGCAGACGGACAGCCGGTGCGGCAACCAGCGGAACCGGCGGCGGAGGCCGCGTGGGTTGAGCGGGACCAGCAGCGCGACCGGCTCCGCCCGGTGGGCCGGAGCGGAGCGCCGGCGGAGCCGGACGACCGGCGGGGTCGGCCCGCGGGAGCACGCCCGGGGCGACCCCGCCGGAAGCGGGAAACCAAGATCTTAGAAATCGTCCGGGGTACGGATGCGGTCGCGGACCCAGACGCCGGCCTCCTTGAGGCGGGCGGTGCCGGAGTAGGCGCCGGCCGCGCAGGTGCCCGGCGTGAAGACGGCGCCGGAGCGGTGGTCGTCGGAGTAGTTCCAGTTGACCCAGCTGACCTTGTTCTGCGCCATCAGGTCCAGGTACTGCTGCGAGCGGGCGAAGTCGTTGGGGCCGTCGCCGGTGTACTCCTGGGTGCCGAACTCGGTGACGAACATCGGCAGGCGGGCGATCGCGTCGCGGAACGTGGTCAGGTACCAGTCGTCGTGCGAGGCGGCGTAGAAGTGGAACGTGTACATGACGTTCCCGGCGGTGATCGGGTTCGCCAGGATGCGGGCCAGGCCCGCACCGTCGCCGGACGCGCCGAGCGACGACCAGTCCTCGGTGCCGACCAGCACGATGCCGTCCGGGTCCTGCGCGCGGATGACCGGGATGACCTGGTCGGCGTACGACTTGATGGTGTTCCAGTGCACGCCGCTGGGCTCGTTGGCGATCTCGTACAGGATGTTGGTCTTGTCCCGGTGGCGCGCGGCGATCTGGCCGAAGAAGGTCTTGGCACGGTCCAGGTTGTGGTTCGGGTCGCCGGGCGACAGCATGTGCCAGTCGACGATCGCGTAGAGGCCGCGCGCGGTCGCCTTCTCGATGTAGTCGTTGACCCGGGCGGTGAAGCCGGCCGGGTCGGTCTCGTAACCGCCCTCCTGCACGTACATGGAGATGCGCAGGACGTCCGCCTTCCACTCGGTGGCGAGCACGTCGAGCGAGGCGTCGTTGACGCACTGGGCGTACCACTGGATGCCGTGGGTGCTCATGCCGCGCAGTTGGATCGGCTTGCCGTGGCTGTTGCAGAGTTGCCGGCCGCAGACGCTGAGCTGACCGTTCTGGGAGACGGGCGTGACGGCGTCGGCGGTTTCGGCCGCCCGTGCGGATGCGCCGGCGATGCCCATGCCGACGGCAACGAGCGCGGTGGCGGCGAGAGACGCGAGAAGACCGGAGCGGCGCATGGACGTCCTCCATCAGATATCGACGTCCGGTAATCATTTAAGGATATTTACCGATCTGTCAAGATCTTGGATGTATCAATGGATGTCGCACCCGTCCCGCGGGTGGCCGCCACGCCGGTGACAGGGTCGAGGCGCGAGCCCGGGGATCGGCTCGGCCGGCGCGGTGCCGCGCCCACACTGAAGATCGGCGTCGTCGCCGTGGCCCGCGGGGTGTTGGTGTCCGGCGGGCGTCGCGGCCCGGCGCCGCCCCGGCGCCGTCGCCGTCCGCCTCGTCGACCACGGCGCCGGGCCGCCACGGGGCGCCCGGCGCGGATATCAGGCGCGGTGGCCGTCGACGCGGACGCGGAAGGAGAGCGCGGGGCCCGGCGTCGGCGTGGCCTTGCGGGCCAGTTCGTAGCCGGGCGACTCCAGGCTCAGGTCGAGGCGGTGGAAGATCCGGGCCATGGTGACCAGCATCTGCACCTCCGCCAGCGTCTTTCCGAGGCAGACGTGCTGGCCGCGGCCGTACGGGGAGAACGCGCCCGGGGCCAGGTGCTCGGCGCGGGGCTTCTCGTACCGGTCGATGTCGAACCGGTACGGATCAGGGTAGAACTCCTCGAGGAAGTGCGGCACGGTGGTGCCGATGTAGAGCGTCTCGCCCTCCGCGATGCGGTGTCCGTGGAACGTGAAGTCGCGGGTGGCGGTGCGCATCTGCACCACCGCGATCGGGTAGAGCCGCAGCGTCTCCATCAGCGCGCCGCGGATCGCCGGGATGCCGCGCAGGTCACGCTCCGTGAGGGTGGGCCGGGCGAACAGCTCGTCCGCCTCCGCCCGCACCCGGGCGAGCACGTCGGGGTGTTTGAGCACCGCGTAGAGGAACGCGGAGATCGTGTTGGCCACCGTGTCCAGACCCGCCACGTAGGGCCCGGTCACGCTGATCATCAGGTCGGAGTCGGGCATGGCGCGCGGGTTGTCGCGGTTGGCGCGCAGCAGGTCGTCGATGAGGAGCGCCGGCCGCGCGTCCGCGCCGGCCCGTGCCCGGTCGTCGATCATGGCGCGGCTGAGCTCGGCGACGCGCCGTTTGGCCCGCCGGTACCGCGGGTCGTGCAGCAGCAGCCGCGGGTGCTGGCGGGTGACCAGCACATTCAGGATGTACATGGTGACCAGCCGGATGTCCGGCACGTACTCCGGCCGGGACGCGCCGCTCATCAGCTCGCCGAGCTGGTCGGTGACCAGCGCCTGCATCGAGCGCAGCACCGGCACCGCGCTCCCCGGCCGCCAGGCGCGGTCGAGATTACGGTCAGTGATCGCCACGACCTCGTCGAGCCGGTCCGCGATCGCCTCCCGCGAATAGCCGCGGCGCATGATGTCGCGCAGCTCCTTGTGCGACGGCCCGTCCTCGCCGGACAGCGTGCGGGTCGCACCGTACTCGTCGACCAGCCCGCGCCAGAACTCGCGCGACCGCAGGCTCTCCCGCCCCTCCTTCGTCCCCATCCACTCGGCCGCCTCCGGCCCGGCGATCACCGCATGCTCGCGCCCGAGGACGCGGACCCGGAACACCGGCCCGTGCTCCCGGTAACAGTCCACGAAGAACCGTGCCGGATCCCTGCTCATCCGCAGCGCGTTGCCCACCAGGGGCAGCCCGCGCACCATCGGGGTCCGCACCTCACCGTCCACCGTCACGATCTCGCATCGTATCGACACCCATGATCCTCCGGGACCCCGCTCGCAACGGACGGCACAACACCCAAAAGGTCCCTGACCCGCGGTACGGGTGACAGCACCGGGATCATGATCGGTGCCGGCGGCCCGCCGCGGGCGGCGGCGGGCGTCTGGCAACCGCACCGAGGTCGCTGCCTACCGCCGCCGAACCCGGCCGGGTCCGCCCAGTGCGGCGGAGACGCCGTAGTGGTCGGACAGGTGGGTGGCGCGGCCGTCGGCGAGCGGGACCGGGTCCTGGAAAATCAGGTCGGCGTGGCCGGTGAGGTGGCGGGTGAGGACGTGGTCGAAGGCGGGCGGCGACGGCCGGGCCGGCGTGGGGCGGTAGGTCGGGCGTGGGTCGCCGCCGAGCACGTCGCGCAGCCCCGTGGCGGCGAGGAAGTCAACCAGTGCGGGCTTGCCGCGCGGCACGTTGAGATCTCCGGCCACCACCACCGGCCGGGCGGCCGGGAGCGCGTTCAGCCAGGTCGCCAGGCACTCCAGCTCCGCCCGCTGGACGCGGGTGTAGCGGCTCCCCTCGGACCAGTCGCCATCACGATTCGCGGACAGGTGGGTGTTGACCACCACGGTGCCGTCGATCGTCGCGCTCTGAAAGCCCTTGCGCATCAACCATTCCGGCCGCGCCGGGCCGGTCAGCGGGAACGGTGTGAAGGAGAACCCGGTGACGGGCCGCCGGGACAGCAGCACCAGCCCGCCCTCCAGCAGCATGCGGCCGGAGAACCCGCAGTGGACGAAGCCGCGCCGCAGCAGCGCGGCATGCCGCCGGTACATGACCTCCTGGAGGCAGACGACGTCGTGCTCGCCCCGCTCCAGCAGCGCACCGAGCGCCGACAGCCGCGCCCGCACGTCGCCCCGGAACAGCGTGTTGAACGTCAGGAGCCGCATCGCGCCCGTCCGGTCAGCAGCGCGATCGGCCAGCTGAGCAGGACCAGCGGGATGATCAGCAGGTACTCCACCAGTGGGATGCGGGTGATCTCGTGGAGGTCGCCGAGGCCGCGCCACGAGTAGACCGCGACGGCCGCGAGCGCGTAGCAGCCCAGGATCGCCCAGCGGGTACGGGCGCCGAGGCCCAGGCCGTGCATCTGGGTGATGACGAAGACGGCGAGGAAGCCGAACAGGAACATCGGCCACGCGCCGCCGGGGCCGGAGTTCATCACCGCGACCAGCGTCCCGTGCGCCGCGACCAGCAGTTCGAGGCTCACCGTCCACCAGCGGTTCAGGTGCGCGGTGGTGAAGATCAGGCTGCTCTGGAGCAGCAGCAGGAACACGTAGAAGAATCCGATCAGGTGGCCGCTGGTGACCTCCATCGGGTGGTACCAGAACGTGTAGACGACCGCCCAGCTGAACAGGTAGCCGTGGTAGCGGCGGGCGAAGTCCACCACCGTGGCCGGGATCGGGGCGCGGCGGCCGGCGACCAGGCCGCGGCGGCGGTTCTCCATCAGGAGCACCATGACCAGCAGCAGCACGACCGAGCCCTGCGAGCTGAAGATCGACACGTCCTGGGCGAGGCCGTCGTAGAAGACGTGCGTCTGGAGCAGGTGCAGCGCCACGAAACCGAGATTCGCCGCGAGCGCGACCACGTTGATCCGTCCCAGACCGCGGCGGTAGCGGCGGACGCGCGTCTGCCCGTACCAGATCAGGCCCCAGGAGGCGGCCTGGTGGGCGGCGTAGCCGAGCCAGGCCGACAGCCGGGTCCACCCGGTCGGCTCGGGGAGCTGCCAGTAGTACCAGCTCGCGCCCGTGTCCGGCAGGAACGCGACCGGGCGCAGGCCCTGGCCGAGCAGCCACACCAGGCCGGTCAGCAGCGCCACGGCCGGCACGCCGATCAGCAGCGCGCGCTCACTTCGTACCCCCGTGTCATTGACCACGGACCGGAGTATGCCGGATATTCAGTAGGCTGAATAATGGAAGTCCTTCGATGGAGGGAGCGGCATGGGCCGGTACCGGTTGCGGGTCAACGGCAGGCGCAGGGTCGTCGACGTCCCCGGCGACACGCCGTTGCTCTGGGCGCTGCGCGACGAGCTCGGGCTGACCGGGCCGCGCTACGGCTGCGGCGTCGGCGCGTGCGGCGCGTGCGTGTCGCTGATCGACGGCGCGGCCGCGCGGCCCTGCGTGCGCACGGTCGAGGAGGTGCGGGACGCGGCGATCACCACGATCGAGGCGCTGGACGACCATCCGGTGCAGCGGGCGTGGCTGGAGCTGGACGTGGCCCAGTGCGGCTACTGCCAGCCCGGGCAGATCATGACCGTGGTGGCGCTGCTCGCGGCCGTGCCCGACCCGGACGACGCACAGGTCGAGGCCGCGCTGCGGGACAACGTCTGCCGCTGCGGTACGTACCCGCGCATCCGGGCCGCGGTCCGGCGCGCGGCCGAGCTGACCCGGGAGGCGCGATGATCACCCGGCGTGCGCTGCTGGGCGCGGCGCTGGTGGTGGCCGTGCCGCTGCCGGACGGCGGCACCTCGCTGCGGCCCACGGTGTTCGTGCGCGTCGAGCCGGACGGGCGCGTCGTCGCGACCGTTCCCACCCCCGAGACCGGCCAGGGGGTACGGACCATGGCCGCGATCCTGATCGCCGAGGAACTCGCGCTCGACGTGCCGGACGTGACGCTGGAGCAGGCGCCCGGCGACACCGCCACGTTCGGCGCGCAGGCGGTGGCGAACTCGATGTCCAGCCGCCGGCTCACCGAACCGCTGCGCACCGCCGCCGCGACCGCGCGCTGCCTGCTCGTCGCGGCCGCCGCCGCCCGCTGGCGGGTCCCGGCCGCGGAGTGCACCGCCCGGCACGGGCGCGTCGAGCACCCGCGGCGCGGCGCGCTCCCCTACCGCGCGCTGGTCGCGGACGCTGCCGCGCTCGACCCGGCCACCGTCCCGGTCACGCTGACGCCGCCGGAGCGCTGGCGGCTGATCGGCCGCACCCGGGCCCCCCGCGCGGACGCGCGCGACATCGTCACCGGCCGGGCCCGCTACGGCACCGAGTCCGCGCCGCCCGGCGCGCTGGTCGCGGTCGTGGCGCGCCCGGCCTGGATCGGCGCCACCGTGTCCGCGGTGGACTCCGACGCCGCGCTCGCGGTGCCGGGCGTGGTCACGGTGCTACGGCTCGACCCGCCGGGCGCCGGGCAGGGCGGCGTCGCCGTGGTGGCCCGGTCGACCGCGGCCGCGCTGAAGGGCCGCGCGGCGCTGCGCGTGACCTGGACCGGCGGCACCCCGGACGCGGACAGCCGCGCCTGGCTGGACGACCTGGCCGCCGCGCTGCCCGCCACGCCGGACACGCCCCCGCCCGCGCTGGAGCGCGTCTACCGGCTGCCGCTGCTGGCGCACGCGCCGATGGAGCCGATGAACGCGACCGCGCACGTCACCGCCGACACGGTACGGGTGTGGGCGCCGGTGCAGGACCCCGGCGGGCTGCGCACCCAGCTCGCCCGGCAGCTCGGGCTGGCCGAGACCGCCGTGCGGGTGCACCCCACGCTGGCCGGTGGCGGGTTCGGGCGGCGCATCGAGCCGGACGCGGTGCTGGAGGCGATCGCCTGCTCGCGCGCGGCCGGTGCGCCGGTCACGGTCCGGTGGACGCGGGACGACGACATGCGGCACGACTCGTACCGGCCGATGTCCGTGCACCGCCTCACCGCGACGCTGGACGCGGACGGGGTACCGATCGGGCGTACCCACGCGGTGGCGACCTGGCCGTTGACCGTGCTGCCGTTCACCAGCCCGGCGCTGGTGAAGGCCAGCGGCGACCACTTCCCCTACACCGTGCCCGGCGAGGTGACGGTCACGCTGCGACCGGCGCCGCTGCGCACCGGGTTCTGGCGCGCGGTCTACGCCGGCCAGTTCGGCTACGCGGAGGAGTGCTTCCTGTCCGAGATCGCCCGGCGCGGCGGCCACGACGAGGTCGCGCTGCGGCGACGGCTGCTGCCGGACGGCTCGCGGCTGCGCCGGGTGCTGGACGCCGCCGCCGGCCGCGCCGGCTGGACGCCCGGGCCCGGACAGGGCGCGGCCTGCCACCTCGACTACGGCTCCGCGATCGCGGTGCTGGTCACCGCGGACCCGGCGGCCCGCCGCGTGCGCCGGGTGACCGCGGCCGTGGACGTCGGCATCCCGATCCACCCGTCCGGCGTGATCGCGCAGGTCGAGGGCGGCATCCTGGACGCGCTGTCCACCGTGCTCGGCGCGCAGATCACCGTCCGCGACGGTGCGGTGGTGCAGTCGTCGTTCCGCGACTACGCCTGGGCGCGGATCGGCGACTGCCCGGAGATCGACGTGGTGCTGGTGCCGTCCGAGGAGCCGATCGGCGGGCTGGGCGAGCTGGCCTACCCGCCGGCCGCGGCCGCGATCGCGTCCGCGCTGGCGACCGAGCCGGTGACCGGCATGCCGTACGGCGTGGCGGTCGGCTGAGGCGTGGAAGAATGATCGGGTGCGCGGCGACGTCGACTCCTGGCCGACCGGCCGGCTGCTGTCGGTCGCCGCGCGCATGGTCGAGGCGCGGTTCGACGCGTTCCTCGCCGGGCTCGACCTCACCCACGCCGGCCTGATCACGCTGCACCACCTGGTCGGCGGCCCGCTGCCGCAGCGCGAGCTGGCCCGCCTGTGCCGGGTCACCGACCAGACCATGAGCCGCACCATCGAACGCCTCGCCCGCACCGGCCACGTCGAGCGCGCGCTCGACGCCGCGGATCGCCGCCGCACCCGGGTCGCGATCACCACGCTGGGCGCGGAGGCGCTGGCCGCCGCGCGCCTCGAGGAGCGCCGCTCCGAGCGCTTCTTCGGCACGGTCGACGACTACGACCGGTTCCGCGACCAGCTCATCCGCCTGATCGAGGCGGCCGGCGACCGCTGACGCGGGAGGTCGTCGTACCCGTCGGCCAGGTTCCGTCCTCGTGCGGAAGGATCTCGACGCGGACGGCCGGGCCGGGCTCACCCATGCGTGCGGTGCCGCTGGACGTGCGCCGTGCCGCCGCCGTTCACCGGCGGGGAGGGGTGGCGGGCCGGGGGCGCGGCCGCCGCGTGCCGGCATCTGACCGGCGACGCCGAGCCGGTGGTGCCGATGCCGTGACCGGGGGCGGCCCGCGGCGAGCGTCAGGCCGCGAGCGGGCGGTGCAGGTGCTGGTCGGTGACCCAGACGTGGGCGGCGTGCAGCACCGTCTTGATCGGCTGGACGTCCGTGGTGGCGGTGCGGATCGCGGTGGCCGGGACGATCGGGCCGTCCTCGGTGTCGATCATCTCGCGCAGCCAGTGCCGCAGGTGGGACAGCAGGTTCTCGGCGGCGAAGATCCGGATCAGCTCGGTGCCGGCGGCGAGCCGCACGATGGTGTGGCCGGGGTCGGGGGCGGGCAGGCCGGCACACCACGCGTCCAGCTCGGCGACCGTGTCGGCGCCGGCGAGGTAGGCGGTCAGCTCGTCGCCCAGCGCGGCCGCGCACCTGCCGGCCAGCACGGGCAGCTCGATCGTGGAGTGAAGCGGCGCGAGAAGGACCATGTCCACGAGGGTACCCATCGACGCACGCTCACGAAACGGCCGAAGGTCCCGATTGCCCCCGATACCAGAGAGTGGCCTGATCGGCGAGGACCGCCAGCGCGGGCGCGCCACCGTCCAGCGCGGCCATGAAGTCGGCCCAGGAGTCGAGCACGTGACCGCCGGTCTCCGGGGGCGCGGCGCCGGTCAGGTAGTTGGGCAGCAGCACCGCGTTCGTGAGCAGCCAGGACACGTACCGGCCGTCGCCGTCCCAGCCGGGCACCGCGCACGTCTCGGTCAGGTGCTCGCGCAGCGTCTCGGCGTCGTCCCAGCGCAGCATCTCCGACTTGTGGGTGAGGCTGGAGATGTGCGGGTTGTAGAGCTGGGCGATGCCGAAGCGGTACATCTCCCGCCACTGCTGCCAGAACAGCGCGTCGTCCCGGGTGCCCAGCGTCATGATCGAGTGGGCGGGCCGGTCCAGCAGCAGATGATGCAGGTACGCCCACATCGTCATCGGCGTGAGCAGCCGGTTCGTGTTGCGCCGCAGCAACGCCTGGACGATCTCCCAGGCGCGCGGCTCCAGCTCGTGCGCGGCCACGTTCGGCACCGCCTTGATCGAGGCGAGCACGCTGTACAGCGACGGGTTGTGCTCGCCGTAGAAGTCGCGGGCCACGGTCCACGGGTCGACCGGGCGCAGCAGGTGCTCCGGCGACGGCGACTCGCGCTGGAGCCGGATGAAGTCCGACAGGGACACGAACTCGACGTCCAGGCCGGGCGCGGTCGCACCGATCCAGCGGCGCAGGTCGGCCTCGAACGCGGCGCCGGTGACGCGCGGATCGCGGATGCCGAAGTCGTCCAGGCACACCAGCAGGCTGGCGCCGCGCGCCGCGAGCGCGCCCGCGACCAGCGCCTGCGCCATGTGGATCACCGAGGTACGGGCGCGCAGCCGTACCGGCCAGAAGATCATCGACGGCGTGCCGGTGTCGGCCGGCGCGAACTGCCAGCCGAACCGCCGCTCCAACTGGCGGATCAGGCCGAGGAAGTCGTCCGGCGGCGTGGAGGCCGGGTGCGAGACGAACTCGCCCTCCCAGACCGGGTGCCGGTGGCGGTGCCGGGGACCGGCCGCGCGCGGCACCACGGTCACGCCGAGGCGCGCGGCCAGGCCGGACAGCAGCCGTTCCGCGTCCACGCCGGCGAAGCACTCCACCCGCGCCACGCCCTCGCCGCGCAACTGCTCGCAGCGGCGCGCCGCGCCCTCCGGGTCGTCCGGGTGCAGCGCCCACAGCACCGTGACCGGCCGCTGCTGGGCCACCTCCACCAGCGCGGACGTGATCGTGCCGGCCCAGTCGCTGCTGCCGATCACGCACACCGTCTCGCCGGTGATCAGGTCCGCGACCGGGCCGATGGTCGGCTTGCGGGTGAACCGGGACGGGTCGTGCACCAGCGGCGTGCGGTCGCCGGCCACCACCGGGCGCCAGAAGCCGTGCAGGTGGAACACGCGCACGGCGCCGTCGTAGGCGTTGTCGCGGTCCCAGCGGCCGTCCACGTCCAGCGGCGTGGTGATCGCCCGGCCGCTGGCGGTCCGGATCGCGATCTCCAGCTGCGGGTCGAAGTTCGTGGTCAGCACGCGGTTGTCGAACGCGCCGGGCAGGCCGGCCAGCACCGCGCCGAGCGCCTCCACCGCGGGCGACAGCATCCACGAGCCGAGATCGTTCTCCAGGTCCTCGCCGAGCTCCGCGGTGACGCGCTGCCAGAGCCCGTGCGTGGCCAGCGGGCCGGCCAGCCGGTCCGGCGGGCGGTACTTCTCCAGCACCGCCTGCTGCGCGATCACGTCGAAGCCGTCGCCGCCGACCCAGTTCGCGAAGATCCGCCGGTACTCGGTGTACAACTCGCTGGGCGGGCCCTCACCGCGCCGCACCCGGGCCAGCGCCAGCATGCGGGTGAGGTCGCCGCCGTCGCTGCGGCCGACCGCGTACTGCTCCGCCAGGCGCAGCACGTCCGCGACGCCCGGCGTGGCGTCCGCGCCGATGCCGGAGCCGAGGATGAGCGTGATCTGCTCCTCCCGGCGGAAGGACTCGTACAGCCGGTCCGCGAGGAGCTGCTCGGACATCACAGGTCTCCCCTCAGGTCGGCGATCCCCTCGTGGGTGCGCACGAGCACGCCGCCGTCGAGGTAGGACTCCAGCTCGCCGGGGGCCCAGCCGAAGTACCCGCTGAACACGCGGACCCACGCGAACGTGTGCCGCAGCTCGTCGGGCGGCGCTGTCAGCGACAGTACGCCGAGCCGGTCCTTGATCGGACGGAACCGGGGCGGCGGCGGGAGCGTGGGCCACAACCGGGCCAGCGCGATGTAGCCGTCCCGGGCGACCGGGCCGCCGTACCGGACCACCGGGTCGGACAGTTGCTCCCGCCAGGCCGGCGTGAACTCGTCCGGCAGCGGCGCCGGATGGCCGTACAGGTCGATGCCGGCCGCGCCGGTCTCGTCGTGCGCCAGCACCAGGATCCGGCCGCCGGCCAGGTCCCGGTCGGCGACGCCGCGGCCGGCCCGCAGCACGACGCCGGCCAGGTTCTCCTTGCTCAGCGCCGCGTTGCGGACCAGCCCGAAACTGCCACCCGCATTGCGCTCGCGCAGTTCGGGGCGCTCGAAGCCGCGTGCGGTGAGCGCGGTGCGGACGCGCCGCCAGATCGCCGCCATGGTCAGCACCGGCTCGCCGCCCGGGACGCCGTCGCGCAGCACGCGCAGCAGCTCGCCGGTGAACGCCGTGTACGGCTCGCCCTCCGGCGCGGCGGCCCGCCGGTTCGACGGCGCGGACACGAACAGGCAGGTGCGGTCCAGCTCGGCGACGTCGGCGACCTCGTCGGTGCCGCCCTGCGCGGCCGACATCAGGTTGTCCGCGCGGCCCGCGTAGCAGCAGTCCAGGATCACGGCGCGGCGGGTCGCGGCGCTGCCGGCCAGTGCGCGGCCGATCCAGTCGTACGGCAGCCCGGCCTCGTCCGGCACCTCCGGCTCGCACTCGGCCAGCGCCAGGATCAGCTGCCCGTTGATCGGGTCGATCAGCCCGTGACCGGCGTAGTAGATCAGCAACAGCCCGCCCTCGCCGACCGCGGCCGCGGCCGTGCGGATGGTGCGGCCGACCTCACGCGGGCTGGCCTCGTCCAGCACCACGTGGCAGTTCTCCGCGGGCAGCCCCCACAGCGCCTCGTCCCGCAACGCCTCGGCCAGCGACGACACGTTCCCGGCCACGGCCGGCAGCGGCGGCAGGTGCGAGTAGGTCGTCGCCCCGATCAACACCACCTGCGACGCGGCCGGATCCGCAAGGTCCGCCCGGGTCATGACCCGCTGAGCTCACGCATCGCCGCCTCGACGGCGGCCGGGTCGGACGTCTCGATCGTGACCGTGCGGCCGTCCTCGGTCTCCCGGGTGATGGTCACGGTCGGTGCCGCGCGGCGGGTGTCCCGCCACTGGGCGATGGCCAGCCCGAGCTGCACCAGCGTCAGTCCACTACCGACGATCAGGCTGAGCATCTCCACGCCCACGCCCATCTCGTTGCCGCCGAGCGTGTCCGCGTAGCGGAGGTCGCCGTGCGCGCGCACGTCACGCTCCTCCTGCAGCCACGATCGAAGGTTCCGTACCTCGTCGGGGTCGTCGCCCTGCACCCGGAGCACTACCCGCACCGCGTCGCTCTCCATCCGGCCACTGTATGGAAATGCGACAATAGCCGTCCGCCGATGCGTCCGCCACACCGCCGGGTCGGCGCGCCCGTGGATCGGCCGGGGGGAGGTCGGCGTGGACGGACCGGCCGTGCGCCTCGCGGCGCAGGTCCGGGCGGGTATCCGTACCGCATCGGAGGTCGTCGAGGAGGCGCTGGAGGCCGCGGCGCGGCTGGATCCGGAGTTGCACTTCCTCGCGTCGCTCGACGCGGCCGGCGCCCGCGCCGCCGCCCGGAGGCCACCGGCCGGCCCGCTGGCCGGCGTCCCGTTCCTGATCAAGTCGGGTACGCCCCGGGACGCGCCGATCGTGACGCGGCTGGTCGCGGCCGGTGCGATCCCGATCGGCACGTCCACCCGGTCGCGCCCCGGGTCCGCGGCGCGGACGCACGGGTGGAACGGCACCGACTACACCCGGAACCCGTGGGACCCGGCCCGCTCCTCCGGTGGGTCGTCGGCCGGCGCGGCGGCGGCCGTGGCCGCGGGCGTGGTGCCGATCGCGACCGGCGGCGACAGCGGCGGCTCGCTGCGCATCCCGGCCGCGTTCTGCGGCGTGGCCGGGTTCAAGGGCACGGCCGGGCGGGTGCCGCGGTTCCGGCCGGACCACAACGGCCTGCTCACCCCGGGCATCATCGGCGCCGACCTGTCCGACGTGGTGACCGCGACCGCGATCGTCTCCGGCCCGCATCGGCGTGACCCCGCCGCGCTGCCCGCCTGGCCGGTTCCGGTGCCGCGGGACGGGCCGTGGCGCATCGCCTACCGGCCCGGGCTCGGCGGTGTGCACGCGGCGCCGGAGATCGACGCGGCGGTCCGGGCGCGGGTGGCGGCGTGCGGCGTCGAGGTGGTGGACGTGCCGCTGGAGCTGCGGCCGGTCGCGGACGCCTGGGAGGCGCTGTACGCGGCCGGGGCCCCGGGGCCCGCGGCCGGAATCCGCCGGCACAACGCGACCGCGCTCGCGGATCTCTTCGCGGCCGTGGACGCGCTCGTCACCCCGACCACGCTGACGGTCGCGCACGGGTTCGCGGGGCCGCCGCCCGGCGACTTCGTCGGCGACCCGTGCTGGCATCTCAACGTGACCGGAAACCCGGCGGTGAGCGTGCCGGCCGCGCTGGTCCGTGGGCTGCCGGCCGGGCTGCAGGTGGTCGCCGCGCACGGGCGGGACGACGTGGCGGTCGCGGTGGCGCACGTGCTGCGGGCGCCGCTGCCACCGCCGCCGATCCGGCGCTGAGCGACCCGCGGCGTTCGGCGGCGCGGGCCGTGGAGATCGACCAGAATGACGCTCGGGGCGGGGCCTGCTCGGAAGGCCCCGCCCCGCGGGATGCGGCGGGCGCGACGGCCGTCAGCGTCCGTCGCGCCGGAGACCCGCCGGTGCGGGCGCCGCGGTTCTGGGACGGGCGGCGCACCACGCCGGCGATCCGCGGTCACGACGCGTCCCCTGCGTGACCGCGGGCGGTTCCGGATGAGGACGTATTCCATGCGCTACAAGGGACCAAACCCCCGATAATCCGGTCACCGGTCCGCGGCGGTCACCAGGCGCTCGGCCAGTTCGGCGAGCGGGATGGCGAGCGCGGCCGAGGCGGCCTCGAGGATCGAGCGGGCCTCGACCTCGGCGCAGCCCCACTGGGCCATGATCACGCCGGAGGCGCGGTGCAGCACCGGCGGGTCGCCGATCGCGGCGCCGTCGCGCTGCCGGAGCAGGTGGGCCAGCAGCAGGCCGGAGTGCTCGGCCAGCACGCGGGCGAGGACCTCCGCCGTGGTGTCGACGCCGCCCGCCTCCGTCGCGTACAGGCTGAGCGTGGCCACGGTGTCGCGGCCGACGTCGATCGGGGAGATCAGCGCGCTGCGGACGCCGTGGCGCAGCGCCTCGCGCCGCCAGTCCGGCCAGCGCCGGTCCGCGGCCACGTCGAAGCAGGCCACCGGCTCGCGGAGCCGGATCGCCACCAGGCCGGGCCCGTCGCCGGCGCGCAGCTCCGCCCGGTTCAGCGCCACCAGCGCGGACGGCCGGGCGGCCAGGCCCGCCGGATGGCTGACTCCCCACAGCGAGACGCCGCACGGGACCGAGAGCGTGTCGTGCACGGTGGTGACGATGTCGTGCACCGCGTGCCCCACGTCCGGTGTGTCGAGCAGTCGCGCGGCCAGTTCGCGCATCAACCCGGCGATCTCGATCGGATGAGGGCTGTCCAAGTTCATAGTGATCTCCCCAGCGGCCGGCGCACTGGCTTCCCGCATCCGCGGGCGGCAAACGGCCGGAGATGGGCGGATCAACCCGCGTTGAAGTTGTCCTCGACGTCGCGCCGCAGGTGGGTGACGGTCTCGCCGAGCAGCCGGCGCAGCCGGTCCTCGTCCAGCGGCGCGCGCACCTCGGCGCTCACCTCGCTGCCGCCGGCCGGCGCGTCGCCGACCCGCGCGGAGCCGTGCGGCCCGGTGCCCGTCGCGGGCCGCCAGCGCACCTCCAGCCGGTCGGGGTCGATGTCGACGTCGTACTCGGCCCGGTGGCCGCCGCCGCGCACCAGCAGCCGTCCGCCGGGCGCGGGCTCGGCCGTCACGCCCACCGGCAGCCACCGCGTTGCCCGGTCCGGGTCGGTGAGCACGCCGAACACCACCTCCGCGGGTGCGTTGAAGCCGAACGTGCCGCGCACGGCCGTCGTCTCGTCACCGCTCGTCGCCATCGTGCCTCTTCCTCCCGCCGGGTGCCTGGTCGCACCGGCGGCTTCCCCGTCCCGTGGGCTTCACACCCGTTCCGGTGATCTCGGCGTGGTCAGGCGTGGGACGCCTGGTGGATCGCGGCGACGCCGAGCACGGTCAGCACGCGCAGCACCCACGGGGAGGGATCGCGCAGCACCATCCGGATGCCCGCGTCCCGGGCCGCCTCGTGGCAGCGCACCAGGCCGCGCGCGCCCGCCGCGTCCAGGAACGTGAGGCCGCGCGCGTCGATCTCGATCACCTCGCCGGCCGGTGGCGTGCACACCCGGGCGAACGCGGCCTCCAGCAGCGACACCGAGTCGCGGTCGAGCTCGCCCGTGACGGCCAGGCGCACGAGCCGGCCCTCGCGCCGCGCGACGGTCAGCACGTCGACGTGCAGGTAGTCCACCGGGATGTCGGAACGGTGCATGGCGTGTGGTTCTCCGCGGGACGGTGGCCGCGGCCCCGCACCGGTGCAGGTCGAGCCGCCTCCGGCCGACGGTAGCGCGCCGGGTCGTGGGCGGCGGCCGATCTCCCGCGCGGGTGGGCGTGGCGTGCGGTCAGCGGACACCGCTCATCAGGCGGCGCAGCGGCACCGCGATCAGGGCGAGCGCCGCGCCGAGCACCACCGCGACCGCGCCGAGCACGCCGAAGTAGCCGGTCTCCCGGGACGGGTCGTAGAAGCCGGCCAGCGTGCCGGACATCGCGGTGCCGAGCGCCACGGAGAGGAAGAACAGCGCCACCATCTGGGTGTGGAACGCGTGCGGCGCCAGCTTCGTGGCGACGGACAGGCCGACCGGGGAGAGCAGCAGTTCCGCGATCGTGAACACGAACAGGATGCCGGCCAGCGCGAGCAGCGGCGCGCTGTTCGGGCCGCCGCCGGCCAGCGGCAGGAACAGCAGGAACGCCACGCCCATGATCGCGGTACCGGCCGCGAACTTGATCGGCGTGCTCGGCTGGCGGTCGCCGAGGCGGTTCCACAGCAGCGCGAACACGCCGGAGAGCAGGATGATGAAGACCGGGTTGATCGACTGGACCCAGGAGACGGGCATCTCCCAGCCGAACAGGTTCCGGTTCAGGCGCTCGTCCGCGTAGATCGTCACCACCGTGAACTGCTGCTGGTAGAGCGACCAGAACGCGGCGCTGGCGATGAACAGCGGGATGAACGCGAGCACGCGGCGGCGCTCGACCGGGGTGACCGCGCGCGCCGTGAGGATCACCGCGAAGTAGGCGACGGCCGCGATCGCGCTGGCCGCGACCACCACGTCGGAGAGCCGATCGGTGAGGAACACGATCACGGCCGCGACCACCGCGGCGACCACGACGCCGGCCACGATCACCAGCGGGCGGCGGGCGGCCGGGAGCGGGTTCGGCACCTCGCGGGCGGCGCCGGTCAGCCGGCGGCGGCCGAACGAGTACTGGATCAGGCCGGCCGCCATGCCGACCGCGGCCAGGCCGAAGCCCCAGTGGAAGCCGGCCCGCTGCTGGAGCAGGCCGGTGGCGAGCGGGCCGGCCAGCGCGCCCACGTTGATACCGAGGTAGAACAGGGAGAACCCGGCGTCGCGGCGGTCGTCGCCCGCCGCGTAGAGCGAGCCGACCAGCGAGGTCGCGGTGGCCTTGACCCCGCCGCTGCCGATCGCGACCAGGATCAGGCCGGCCGCCACGCCGGCCAGGCCGGGCAGCAGCGCCAGCGCCAGGTGCCCGGCCATCACCACGACCGCGCTGGCGAACAGCGTCCGCTCCGCGCCGAGCACCCGGTCGGCCAGCCACGCGCCGAGGATCGTGGAGAGATAGACCGAGCCGCCGTACGCACCGACGATGCCGGCCGCGGTGTCCTGGTCGATGCCGAGCCCGCCCTCGGCCGCCGAATAGTACAGGTAGATCAGCAGGATTCCCTGCATGCCGTAGAACGAGAACCGCTCCCAGAGCTCGACGCCGAAGAGGTTGGCCAGCGCCGCCGGCTGGCCGAGGAATCGTCCCCGCTCGCTTTGTTCCATGGTGTCCGGTTACCCCGTCGACGTGAGACCGACTCACGTCAATTCGCGCTGATTAGCGGGCCGCCACCGGGGGTAGCACTCTGGGTGACCGGCCGGATCGGCGCGCCGGATTCCCACGGAGGTGCGTGCGATGGAGTGGTGGGTCTGGCTGATCATCGCGGTGGTGGTGATCGCCTTGGTGGTCGGCACGGTGCTGGCGATCCAGTCACGACGGCGGCGGGGCGGCGTCGTGGCCGTCGACACCCGGCGTGGAACGGACCGTTCATGATCACACTGGTACGGGCGACCGAGCTGATCGGCCGTCCGGTGGTGACGCTGGCCGGTGACGACATCGCCCAGATCAAGGACGTCGTGTTCGCCGCCCCCGGCGGTCACCTGATCGGCTTCACGCTGGCCGGGCGCGGCCGGTTCGCCGGCCCGCTCGACCGCGCGCTGCCGTGGGACCGGGTGCACGGCGCCGGCCGCGACGCCATCATCGTCTCCGACGGCGAGCTGCCGACCCGGGACGAACTGGTCAGCCGCGCCGACCTGCGGAACCGCGACGTGCTGGGCGACGCGGTGCTCACCGACGCCGGGACCGCGCTCGGCACGGTCACCGACGTGGTCGTCGAGCTGGGCGTCGCGCCGCAGGTGGCCGGCTACCAGATCCGCACCGGCGAGGCGCTGCCGCCGGCCGGGCGTACCGTGCTGATCCCGCTGCCGGAGGCGATGTCCGTGTCCGGCGAGGCGGTCGTGGTGGCCGCCACCGTCGCCCAGCACGCGACCGAGGACCTCGCCGCGCTCGGCGCCACCATCTCGTCGTACCGCGCCCGCACCGGGGAGAGCCGATGACCACCTGGTCCGAGATCAAACGCCACCGGGTCGTGGACACCGGCAGCGCCACCACGGTCGCGAAGGTCGACGGCGTCGTCGTCGACCCGCGCGCCGGCACGGTCGTGGCGTTCACCGCGGGCAAGGGCCGGGTGGTGCACTGGCCGGACGTGGCCGGCATCGGGGACGCGATCACGGTCGCGTCCGCGGACGCGGTCCGCCCGGCCGAGGGACGCGCCGCCGGGCTGCTCGGCGGCGACCACGAGTTGCTGAAGAAGCGCGTGCTCACGGACGGCGGCGACGAGATCGGCCGGGTGAGCGACCTGGCGTTCGACGCGGCGACCGGGCGGGTCACGGAGCTGCGCACCAAGGACGCGACGATCGACGGCGGGCGGCTGATCGGCTGCGGCCCGTACGCGGTGATCGTCCGGACCGCGTGATCCGGGCGACGAACGTTTCGTACGGTGCCGGGTTACGCCTTTCCGGGCATGACACCGATTCTGCTGCTGCACGGCCTCACGTTCGACCACCGCCAGTGGGACGCGGTACGGCGGGAACTGCCCGGCCACCCCGTGCTCGCGCTCGACCTGCCCGGCCACGGCGCCACTCCCCCGCTGGATGCGCACCGCACCGATGACGTCGCGGCCTGGGTGCACGAGCGGGTCGTCGCGGCCGGGCTGGACGCGCCGATCGTGGCCGGTCACTCGCTCGGCGGCGTGCTGGCCACGGTCTACGCGGCCCGGTATCCGGCGCGCGGCGTGATCGACGTCGACCAGCCGCTGCTGCTCGGCGGGTTCGGCGCGCTGGTCCGCCGGGCCGAGCCGGTGCTGCGCGGCCCGGACTGGCGCACGGTCTGGGACGGGCTGGTCGCGGGCATGCACGCGGAGCTGCTGCCGGCCGGGGTGCGCCCGCTGACCGTGGGCCGGCCGAGCGCGGCACTGCTGCTCGGCTACTGGGCCGAGATCCTGGAGCACGACGACGAGGAGATCGCCCGGCGGCGCGCGGCGGAGCTGTCGGCCATCGCCGCGCGCGGGCTGCCGTACACGCACGTGGCGTCGACCGAGCCACCGGCCGCGTACCGCCGCTGGCTGACCTCACTGGTGCCGGACGCGTCCGTGGCCGTGATCCCGGGCGGCGGCCACTTCCCGCACCTGGCCGATCCGCGCGCGGTGGCGCGGCTGATCGCCGCTCAGTCCAGCCGCCAGCCCGCCGGCCCGCCCGCCGCGGGCTGATAGCGCAGCCGGTGGCCGGTCCGCACGGACGCCGCCAGGTGCGCCGCCGCGAGCGGTGCGGTCGCCGCGACCCGGTCGATCGCCGCGCGCACGGCCCGGGTCGCGTTGACCCGGGCCCGCTCGGCCTCGTCCCCGGCACGCCGCGGCCGCCCGCCCAGCCCGGTCGCCCGCCGCAGCTCGCCGATCAGCGCGGCCCGCTCGGCCTGGGCGCGCGCCGAGCCATCCACGTCACCGGCCCGATCGGCCGCCTCGACCTCCGCATCAAGATCCACAAGCCGTCGCCGGTACGCCGTCCGCGCCGCCCCGTCCAGCACCGGCTCGGCGACCGGCACCACCAGCCCGGCCCCGCCCGCCACCAGATCCAGCGCCGCTATCTCCCGCCCCGGCGCGGCGAGCAGCGCCCGCAGAAACCGCACCCCCCGCCCATCCCGCAGCCGCGCCGTCTCCCCGCCCGCGCCCAGCCACCACCCGTCCCCGTCCCGCAGAAGCCCCCAGACGTCGCCGTCGCGCGCGAGTGGCCGGCCGTCGCCGGGGTGTCCCGGCCGGGCGCCGCGGGGGCGGGGGTTGTCCGCCGGGGCGGGTAGGCCGAGGCGGGTCGCGAGCTGGGTGGCTTCGGCGAGGTCGGCGGAGGTGCCGCGGGCGCGGAGGGTGGAGACCAGCCAGGGCAGGGTGCCGAGGCGTCGCTCCAGGGTGATGGCGGCGTCGAGATGGTGGGCGTCGCCGGAGAGACGGCCGAGCAGGTCGTCGACCGGGCCGGTGATCGTGTTGCCGCCGCCCCAGACGACCAGGCGGCCGGCGAACGGGAGCAGCACGGCGTAGAGCCTCTCCGCGGCCGCCCGGTCGCCGACCAGGTGCGCGACCATGGCGAGGTCGGCGACCGCGCCCAGCCAGCGCGGGCCGGTGCCGGCCAGCACCGGGGGCAGCAGCCGGGCCAGGTCGAGCGCGGCCTCGTCCGTGCGGCCGGCGGCGGCGAGCGTGAGCGCGGCGGTGGCCTCGAAGAAGTGCCCGGGCAGGCGCCGGGCCAGGCGGTGCAGCCGCTCCGGGCCGTCGTGGCGGGTGCCGCGCAGCAGCGCCAGGTGCCCGGTCAGCGACGCGACCAGCCGGTCGGTGTCGGCCAGGCCCGCCCGCCGGCCCCGCTCGGCAATCTGCGCGGTCAGCGCCTCGGCCGTGCCGAACCGGCCGCGGATCGTGGCCAGCATCGCCTGCCGGGCCGTCACCACCACCGCGGCCTCCGCGTCGCCGGCCAACTCGCCGGCCCGCCGATACACGCCCAGCGTGACCTCGGCCCCGTCCAGATCGGCCAGTTCGGCCTGGGCGGTGAACCGCCAGAGCAGCCCGCGCAGCTCGGTCCGCGCGTCGCCGGCCCGCCGGGCCAGCTCGATGATCTCGGCGGAGACGGTCAGCCGTTCCACGGCGGCGGCCGGGTCCCAGCACGCGTGCAGGCCGTCGTCGAGCACCCGGGCCAGCGTGCCCGGGTCACCGGCGGCGCGGGCGGAGGCGACCGCGCGATCGACCAGCTCCCGGCGGCGGGCGCCCGCGGTCGGGTCGGCCAGCAGCTCGCGGGCCAGCCGGGAGAGCGCGGGCGGCCGGTCCCCCGCGTACGCCTCCAGCAGCCGGACCAGGCCGGTGTCCGGTTCCAGGAAGGCGGTGCGGGCCGGCACGGCGAGCGCCCGCTCGACCACCTCGGCCGCGCCGGCGCCGGGCGGCAGTCCCTCGGCCAGCGCCAGCGCGGGACCGGGCAGGCCGCCGGAGGCGAGCCAGATCGCGTGTACGGCGTCCGGCGCGAGACCGAGCAGCGCGGCCAGCTCCGGTGCGGTGAGCCCGCCGAGCCGCAGCTCCGGGTCCAGGCCCAGCGGCTCGGCCGAGGTGACCAGCACGGCGTTGCCGGCGGCGGCGAGGCGCCGGACCTCGGCCGGATCCGGCGGTACGGGGTCGTCGATGACGATCAGCGCGGGACGGCCGGGCTCGGGCCGCACCGGAAGGCCGCGCGCGGTGGCCAGCGCGATCGCCGCCTCGGCGACCGTGGTCCGGCCGGAGCCGCGCGGGCCGACGACCGCGAGCACGCCGCCGCGGCCCGCGGCCAGCGCGCCGGCCAGCCGGGCGATCGCGTCCGCGTACCTCGGGTGTGTCACGTCGCCGGGAGTCTACGTGTTCGGGACCCGCGTCGATGCGCGCGCCGGGCGGGCCGTGACCACCCCGTGCGGCGCCATGCCGTGGTGACCGGCGTCGCCGAGCGGGCCCGGGCCGGTCGGTTCCCGGCGGACCGCCCGCCCGGCGCGGGCCGCGGTCAGTCCTTCAACGCGGCGAGGACCAGGTCGAGGTGGTGGGTGACCGGGACGGAGGCGGCCATCGCGGTCGCGCGGACGGCCGGGGCGCAGCCACCGGCCAGCTCACGCGCGATGTAGTCGAGCGTGTGGACGTGCGCCTTCTGCTGCATGGCCAGCCAGGCCGCGTCGAACTCGGCGCCGTCCTTCGCCACCACGGCGGCCAGGTCGTCGCGCTGCTGCTGGTTCGGCTTCCGCGGCAGCGTGACCCGGTGACGCTCGGCCAGCCGGTCGATCTTCGCGTCCAGCCGGCCGTGGTCCGCGACCAGCGTGGTCGCGATCTGGCGAACCGTCTCGTTCGCGGACTCGGCGAGCGCGGCCCGGCCGGCCGCCTGCTCGGCCAGGTTGCCGCGGTGCGCGCGGACCAGGTACTTCACGTCCTCGGCGCAGATCGGCGCGGACGCGGCGGCGGGCGCGCCGACGGTCAGCATCGCGCCGGCCAGCAGCGCCGCGGACAGCGTGGAAAGGATGCGCATGGTGATGTCCCCCGGTAGGTGCGGCGTGCGGAACCACGCCGCTGCGACGACGCGAGTACCCGCCATCCGAGCAGCTCAACCACCCTTTATCACCCTTGGTAGTGACGTAATCGCGCTACGCGACCAGCGCCGCGCGAAACTCGCGGCCCTTCGGTGACCAGCGGCGAAACCGGCTCCGATGCGGCGTCGGAGCGGCGGCGGAGCCGCCGCGAGGTTGGCCCGCGGGAGCATGCGGGCCGCACCACGCCGGGAGCGGGCAGATCGATCGTGGGGTCCGGGGCTCGGTCCCGGGGAAACACAGCGCCCGCGGGAGCATGCGGGCCCGCGACCACACCGGAGAGCGGGCACATCGATCGCGGGGTCCGGGGCTCGGTCCCGGGGAAACACAGCGCCCGCGGGAGCATGCGGGCCCGCGACCACACCGGAGAGCGGGCACATCGATCGCGGGGTCCGGGGCTCGGCCCCGGGAAAACACAGCGCCCGCGGGAGCACGCGGGCCGCACCACGCCGGAAGCGGCAGAAGTCGATCTTCAAGAGTTCGTCATGGGGCGCTTCCTAGGCTGCCTCCGACCTTGGGGAGGGGCGCGATGGCGGAGGACGACGGCAAGCGGGCGCTGGTGGCGGGGCTGTACGCGGAGCACGCGGAGGCGCTGCTGCGGTTCCTGCTGCGGCTGACGCACGGTGACCGGCAGCTGGCCGAGGACCTCGTGCAGGAGACGATGCTGCGCGCGTGGCGGCACGTGGACAACCTGCCCGGCGAGTGGGAGCCGCGGCGGCGCTGGCTGTTCATCGTGGCGCGGCGGCTGACCATCGACGTGGTGCGGGTGCGGCGGAACCGGCCGGTGGAGTCGGGGGCGATGGACCTGGCGCGCATCCCGTCCGAGCGCGACGCCGCGGAGGCGGTGGTGGCGGCGCAGACCGTGCGGCGGGCGCTGCCGAAGCTGAGCCGCATGCACCGGACCGTGCTGGTCGCGCTCTACCACGAGGGGCTGACCGGGCCGGAGCTGGCCGAGGCGCTGGACGTGCCGGTCGGGACCGTCAAGTCCCGCACCCACTACGCGCTGCGGGCGCTGCGGCGGATCGTCGAGACCGGCTGAGCGGGTGTGTGCGGGCTCTCGCCCGGTTCGGCTTGAATCCGGCCGATGCGCGGCGATGGTGCCTTTCGGCATCCCCCCGCACTCTCTCGCATGCCTGGAGGCATCGACAATGGATTCGCCCCGGCGCAACCGCTTCGACGATCTGAGCCTGAACACCAAGATCCTCACCGCCGTCTGTACGGCCGTGGTGGTGGCCGTCGTGGTCGGCGCCGTCGGGCTGCTCAAGCTGCACCAGGCCGCCGAGTCCGCGAACCTGCTCTACCGCGGCAGCGTGGCCAACATCAAGGCGGTCGGCGAGATCAAGACCGAGATCTACAAGGCCCGGCTCGCCGCCGCCAACGAGGCGATCTCGCGGACCGACGCCGACCGGGAGCGGTACGCGACGGAGTTCACCGCGCACGCCGAGGCGTACGCCGACGCGATGGCCGCCTACCGGGCCGGCCACCCGGCCGGCGACCCGGCCACGATCGACGACCTGGACGCGGCCTGGCAGCGGTACCTGGCCGTCGCGTCGAACCAGCTGATGCCCGCCGCCGTCGCCGGCGACGTGGCCACCTGGGCCGCCGTGCGCGACTCGAACGTCGGCCCGCTGATGAAGGAGGTCGACGCGAACCTCGCCGAGCTGGACGCCGCCGAGACCGCGGACGCGCGCGCGAAGGCCGAGATCGCCGCCGCCGACTACGAGACCGGCCGCCGCACCTCGATCATCGTCATTGTCGTCGGTGCCGGGCTCGCGCTCCTCCTCGGCCTGCTCGTCTCCCGCCGGATCGTGCGCGCGCTCAACGGCGTGCGCGCCGTCGCCGAGGCCATGGCCGCCGGCGACCTCACCCACACCACCGGCGTCACCTCCCGCGACGAGACCGGCCGGATGGCCGCCGCGATCGACACCGCCGTGGAGAATCTGCGGCGTACGGTCCGCACCATCGACGGCTCCGCCACCTCCCTGTCCGGCGCCGCCGACCAGATGACCAGCACCGCCTCGCACATCGCCGACTCCGCAGCCGAGACGTCCGCGCAGGCCCGCGCGGTGTCCGCCGCCGCCGACGAGGTCTCCCGCAGCGTCGAGACGGTCTCCGCCGGCGGCGAGGAGATGGGCGCCTCCATCCGCGAGATCTCGCAGAACGCGGCCGAGGCCGCCCGGGTCGCCGCGGAGGCGGTCAGCATCACCGCGCTCACCTCCGAGACCATGAGCAAGCTCGGCGAGTCCTCCGCGGAGATCGGGAGCGTGATCAAGGTGATCACCGCGATCGCCGCGCAGACGAACCTGCTGGCACTGAACGCGACCATCGAGGCGGCGCGGGCCGGCGACGCGGGCAAGGGTTTCGCGGTGGTGGCGTCGGAGGTCAAGGACTTGGCGCAGGAGACCGCGCGGGCCACGGAGGACATCGGGCGGCGGGTGGAGGCCATCCAGGCCGACACCGCCGGCGCGGTGGCCGCGATCGAGGAGATCTCCGCCGTGATCGCCCGGATCAGCGACTTCCAGACGACGATCGCGTCCGCCGTGGAGGAGCAGACCGCGACGACGGCCGAGATGAACCGCAGCGTGAGCGAGGCCTCCAGCGGGACGAACGAGATCGCGCAGAACATCACGCTGGTCGCCCAGGCCGCGGAGACGACGAGTCTCGGCGTCGACGAGACCCGGGTGGCGACCGGCGAACTGGCACGGATGTCGAGCGAGCTGAACGCGCTGGTGGCGGGGTTCCGGTACTGATGCCGGAGGGCGTAACGGAGTGCGGCCCGGCCGAAGCCGGGCCGCACGCGCTGCCTGCCCGCGACGTTTCAAGGCGTGACCCTTGGCGACAGTGCCCGGCTCACGAGGCACCCGTGACGAAGTCGACCTCCGGGTGGCGGGGCGATGGGCCGTCGAACAAGGACTGCGGTCTCCCCCGCAGGTGCAGGTCGAAGAACGCGCGGTCGTACCGCCGGATGAGGTCGATGACGCGGGTGCCGTCCAACGGCTGCACCTCCTCCCCGATCAGCGGGCCGAACGTCGCGGCGTCGCTGAAGGAGAAGTGCTCCATCAGCGGTACGTTGAGCCAGCGCCGCCATCCGCCCAGTTGCGTCCAGGTCAGCGGCCACGACGGATCGGCGGCGGGATCGCCGTGCGCGGCGGCCCCGAACAGCAGGAACGGCCGGTCCATGGTGCGGGTGACGTCGTGGTGGAACGTGCCGTCCATGTTGATCCCGGCGTCCACCCGCGGGTCGTCGAGCATGACGGCCGCGGCGGCGGCGCCGCCGAGTGAGTGGCCGGCCGCGGCTACGCGGCGGGCGTCGATCGGCCACCGGGCCGGCGAGGCCAGCAGCCGGTCCAGCACGAACGACAGGTCGCCGGCCCGGCTCGCCACGATCGTGGCCCAGTTCTTGTCGTCCCGGGCGCAGAGCACGCACTCCGTGACCCGCCCGTCGGGGAACGTGATGGCCGCGGCCTCGTAGGTGTGGTCGACGCCGGCCACCACGTACCCTCGGCTGGCCAGGTCTTCGGCGAGCGCGGTCTGCAGCCAGCGCGGCGTGCCGAAGCCGGGCGACAGCAGGACGAGCGGCAGCGGCCCGGCGGCGCGCAGCGGCGGTGCACCGGTGCGCGCGTGCGCGCGGACGCGGGTGAGCGCGTCCGGCGCCGCGCCCTCCACCTCGAACAGGTCGACGAACAGCGACGACTCGGCCGGGGACGCGTACGTGACCCGGGGGCCCCGGGCGGCGGCGGCCGGGTACCAGACCGAGACCATCAGTTCCCGGGGCCCGTCCGGCACCCACGGATCGACGCGGTCGCGGTCGACCAGATGAAGATCCTCACGGCCCACCGGGTGCGGACCGGTGGGCGCTGGCAGCGTGACCGTGACCGGGCCGGCGGTGGCCGGCACCGGCACGGCCACCACGCTGAGCGCGACCAGCAGGGCGATCATCGATGCGTTCATGCCCGGCATCATGCGGCCGGGTAGCTGAACGGCCGCTGAGACGCGGTCACCAGACCGCGCAGTGGTGCCGCTCCGCCGCCACCTCGGCCGGCTCCGCGACGGTGCCGCCGGCCCGCAGGTTCAGCTGCGTGCCCGGGTCGCCGTACGCGGGCCAGGTGGGGGCGCCGTCGGCGCGGGGTTCGCCGGTCGTCACGAACGCCGCCCAGTAGGCGCGCATCTGCCGGGCCAGCCGCTGCTGTGGTTCGGTCAGCGGGCGCGGGTCGTCGAGCACGGTGAAGATCATGGAGAGGTCGGCGCCGTGCGCGGTGGTGCCGGCCATGTCGGGCGGCGGTGTGAACCGGAAGGCCGGCAGGTCCGGCTCGGTCAGTTCGTACACCCAGACCCGGTCGCCCAGGTCGCGGTAGGTGATCATGTTCGGGCAGGCGAACGACCGGTCGCCGTAGACGTCGGCGAACGCCCGGTTCGGGGTTCGGCCGGCCAGCGGGTAGGCCGCCTTCGCCGCCTCGGCCCTGGGCCCGGCGAGCGTGCTGAGGAACTCGGTGAAGCGGGCCTCGTCGAGCGGCGGCGCGGCGTAGGCGCCGGCGACCAGCGACGCGCCCTCGTCGCGGACGATGCCCATCAGCACGGGTACGTCGGCCGCCTCCCCCGCGGCGATGGCCTCGGACGGGCGCCGGGGCAGCGTCTCCGTTCCCGTCGCCGGGCTCCAGTAGTAGACGTTGGCGGCGGCGACCTTCTCCGTGGGCAGCGCCCGGAGGCAGTCCAGATTCGCGTCCGGGCAGCCGAGCCCGGCGGCGTAGGTGGTGCCGAGCCCGTCGAGCACCGGCAAAGGCTTCCAGGTGTCGGCCGCCGGCCCGAGTCCCGGCCGCAGCGTGTCCAGCGCGTTGGTGCCGTGGCAGGCGGAGCTGCCGAGGATGGCCCGGTGGAACAGCCCCCGGGAGGCGGGCGAGGCCAGGTGTGAGCAGACGCTGTCGCCGCCGGCGGAGACGCCGTACAGCGTGACGCGGCCGGGGTCGCCGCCGAACGCGGCGATGTTCTGCTGGACCCAGCGCAGGGCGAGTTGCTGGTCCCGCAGCCCGAACGTGCCGCCGCCGGGGAGCCCCGGCACGGACAGGAACCCCAGCGCGCCGAGCCGGTAGTTGATGGAGACGACCACGATCCCGCCCTCGGTGACGAGCCGGCGCGGGTCGGTCTCGTCGGCACCGCCGACGTTCAGGCCGCCGCCGTGAATCCAGACCAGCACCGGGCGTTTCGCGCCGCTCCGGGTGCCGGACGGGCCGTGCACGGCGAGGGTCAGGCAGTCCTCGTCGCCGAGCAGGGCACCGGACGGACCGGTCTGGGGGCAGCGCGGGCCGGGCCGGGTGGCGTCCCGCTCGCCCGGCCAGGCGTCGGCGGGCCGCGGGGCGGTCCAGCGGGCGGCGCCGGTCGGCGGCGCCGCGTACGGGATGCCCTGGAACGCCACGACGGTGCGGTCGTCGGTGCCGCGCAGGCCGCCCTGCGCGACGGTGACCCGGTCGCCGACGGCCGGTGGCGTGGACGGTTCGGTGGCGCACCCGGCGGCGGCCACCGCGAGGGTGAGCAGAACGCTGATGCGTGCCAATGTCCTCATGCCTCAACGATCGGCGTGCCCGGCGGCCCGCCGCCATCCGGGCGGGGGCTGAACCGGGAAACCCACCGGCCGGTGGATGCCCGGGTCATCCCTCGCCGAGCAGGCCCAGTTCGTAGGCGGCGGCGACCGCGGCGGCCCGGTCCGTGACGCCGAGCTTGTCGTAGATGTGCAGCAGGTGCGTCTTGACGGTGGCCTCGCTGATGAACAGTTCGGCCGCGCACGCGCGGTTGCTGTGCCCGGCGGCGATCGTGCGGAGCACCTCGATCTCCCGGGCGGACAGCCGGGGCGCGGCCGGCTCCGGATGGCGCAGGTGCGCGAGAATCCGGGACGCGACGGCCGGCGCCAGCACCGACCCGCCGTGTGCCGCCGCGCGGACCGCGCGGATCAGTTCCGCCGGCGGCGCGTCCTTGAGCAGGTAGCCGGTGGCGCCGGCGTGCACCGCCCGCATGATGTCGCCGTCGGTGTCGTAGGTGGTCAGCACGAGCACCCGGGCCCGGCTTCCGGCGCGGGCCAGGTCCTCGGCCGCGGTCACCCCGTCACCGCCGGGCATGCGCAGGTCCAGCAGGATGACGTCCGGCTCCAGCGCCAGGGCCGCCCGGACCGCGGCCGGTCCGTCGCCGGCCTCGCCGACCACGAGCACGTCGTGCGCCGTGGAGAGCACGCCGCGCAGCCCGTGCCGGACGACGGGATGGTCGTCGACGATCAGCAGCCTGATCATGTGGCGTCCGTCCCGGCCGGCAGCAGGACGGACAGGACCGTGCCGGCGCCCGGCGCCGACTCGATCTCCATCCGGCCACCGACCGCCTCGGCACGCTCGCGTATCCCGGTGAGGCCGAAGCTGCCCGGGCGCGCCCCGTCCGGGGCGAAACCCCGGCCGTCGTCGCGGACGTCGAGCGCCACGGCGTCGTCCATCGCGGTGAGGGTCACCACGACCTTGCTCGCGCCGGCGTGCCGGGCGGCGTTGGCCAGCGCTTCCCGCAGTGCTCGCAGCAGCACGACCTCGCCGGCCCGGGACAGGCCGGCCGGCGGCGGATCGGCCCTGAGGTCGGCGTCGACGCCGGTGTCGCCGGTCCACTCGTCGACCGTGTCGCGGAGCGCCGCGATCAGCCCGCCGGACAGCGGCGCCGGGCGGAGCGCGTGCAGGGAGCGGCGTGCGTCGTCCAGTGTGGAGCGCGCGAGGCCGGCGGCCCGATCCAGATGGCCGCCGGCGGGCTCGGGCACGGAACCCGCGCACCGGGCGGCGTCGAGCTGGGTCAGCACCCCGGCCAGGCCCTGCGCGAGCGTGTCGTGGATCTCCCGGGCGACGCGCGCCCGCTCGGCGACGGCGCCCGCCTCGCGCGCCTGCTCGACCAGGCGCCGGTGGAGGCGGGCGTTCTCGGCGGCGGCGGCCTCCAGCGCGGCGACGGCCCGGCGGCGCTGCTCGCTCTGCTCCTGGATCCACCGGCTCACCGTGCCGGAGCCGCCGAGCAGCACCGTCTGCACGGCCACCACGGCCGCCGTGATCGCCCAGGCCGTGGCGCCCTCCGGCGGTCCCGGCACCACGTTGACGAGCACCGAGAACGCGAACACCCCGGGGAAGCCGCGCCAGTCGAGGGTGAGCATCGGCGCCGCCACCAGCCCGCCGATCGCGGCGATCACGAAGACCGGATCCATCCTGATCAGCGCCGCGTGGAGCGCCCACAGCACCGCGAGATGAAGGACCACCGCGTGGTCACCGCGCGGTCGCCGCGCCACCCACCGCCAGCCGAGGTGTCCCCATGCGGCCGTCGCGACGACCAAGGGCATCAGCAGCGGGTACGGGCGGTCCGGCGCGACCGCGACGGCGAGCGCGGTGGCGGCGGCCGTCAACGCGAGCGGCAGCAGGGCCAGCGCCCGCGCCAGCCGGCCGTCGATCAGCTCCGTGGCCGGCGCGGGCGGGTGCGCGTCGCGGTCGGTCATGCCGCGTCAGTACCCGGCCGCCGCCGAGATCACCCGTCGCCCGCACCGGCGGGGCGACGCTGATCACGACGGCACCGCCACACCCCCGGCGGTACGTACCATCGATCGGGTCGTGATCGTCGTCGTCCCGCCGAGGTGCCCATGTCCGAGCCCGTGACGCGGCACCGCACCGTGGTGGTCATCGGCGGTGGCCAGGCCGGGCTGTCCGCCGGGTACCACCTGAAGCGGCGCGGTTTCACCGGCGACGGCGGCCCCCGGTCGTTCGTGGTGCTGGACGCGGAGGACGCGCCGGGCGGGGCGTGGCGGCACCGGTGGGAGTCGCTGCGGATGGCGACCGTGAACGGGATCTTCGACCTGCCCGGTTTCCCGAAGCCGCCGATCGACCCGGAGGAGCCCAGCCGCACCGCGGTGCCGCGCTACTTCGCCGCGTTCGAGGAGCGGGCGGGGCTGCCGATCCGGCGCCCGGTGACGGTGTCGCGCGTGCTGCCCGGCCACCCGTTCCGGCTGGAGACCAGCGACGGCACGTGGCACGCCGACGCGATCATCAACGCCACCGGCACCTGGACTAACCCGGTGCGCCCGCACTACCCCGGGCAGGAGACGTTCACCGGGCTGCAGCTGCACACGCACGAGTACGTGTCCGCCGCGGCCCTGGCCGGCCGGCGCGTCGCGGTGATCGGCGGCGGCATCTCTGCCGTGCAACTGCTGGAGGAGATCTCCCGCGGCGCCACCACGTTCTGGTACACCCGCCGCGAGCCGGTGTTCCGGGACGGCGACTTCACCCCGGAGGTGGCCGGGCGCGAGGTGATCGCGAAGGTGGTGGCGGACGTCGAGGCGGGCCGCCCGACCGGCAGCGTCGTGTCGTACACGGACCTGATCTGGACGCCGTACGCGCTGGCCGCCAAGGAGCGCGGCGCGCTGGAGCGACGGCCGATGTTCACCGCGATCGAGCCCGGCGGCGTCCGGGAGGCGGACGGCTCGTACACGCCGGTCGACGTGATCCTGTGGGCCACCGGGTTCAAGGCCGCGCTGGCGCACCTCGACCCGCTCGGGCTGCGGAACGCGGCGGGCGGCATCCGGCTGATCGGCACGCGGGTGGCCGGCGAGCCGCGCGTGCACCTGATCGGCTTCGGCCCGTCGCAGTCCACGGTGGGCGCGAACCGGGCCGGCCGGGACGCGGTGCGCGCGCTCGAGTCGTACCTCGGCTGAGGTCAGTCGTCCTGGTTCTTCGCGGCGTCGTAGGCGAACTGGAGGAAGTCGGAGACGGCGGTGGCGGTGAGCGCGGTCGCGGCCAGCCGGGTCAGCCGCGGCGCCAGCACCAGGCCGCCGGTCAGGCCGGTGGCCGCCCAGACGCCGAGGCAGAACGGGCAGGTGACCAGCTCGCCGACGCCGTGCCGGAGGCTGCTGCCCTCGTCGCGTACCTCCTCGTTGAGCTCCGCGGCCCCGGCCGGTCCGGCGTAGCGGGTGACCGGCGCGCGCAGCGGGCTGGTCACCGCACCCTTCGCGATCAGGCGGCTGAGCTTGTGCGTGGCGACCGAGATCAGCGCCACGTCGGCCAGGGACGGGCGCTCCGGGATCGGCCGTCCGGTGATCCGGACGGCGGCGGCCAGCGCGGCCGCGAGACCGCCGAACGCGGCCAGCGCGGTGGCGTAGCCGTGCAGCGGCCGGTGCTCGTGCGGCGCGTACCGGCGAGCGGTGCGCGCGAGCGCGGTCCGCGCGGTGTCCAACATCCGTGTTCCTCCAGCCCAGGTGCCCTTCGCTGTGGTCCGTCTACCCCTGATGCCGGAACACCAATCCCCCCATCTGGTTGTCCGGGGTGACTACCATCGCGGCGTCCCGACCCGGATGATCGAGGTGACCGCAGTTGTCCACTCCGCCCGCGCGCCCGGCCCGCCCGATCGGCCTGCTCCCCGTCGTCCCCGCGCTGCTCGCGCTGCTGGTCTGGTACGTCGTGCCGGCGCTGCGCACGCTGTGGGCCAGCTTCCAGAGCGCCAGCCTGTTCGGCAGCGGCGGCGGTGGTCCCGCCGGGCTGGACAACTACTCCCGGATCGCCGAGCAGGGGTTCTTCGGCTCGTTCGGGTTCGTGCTGCTCATCGCGGTGCTGCCGGTGCTCGCCGCGTGCGTGCTCGCGCCGGTGCTGGCCTGGCTGGCCCACCGAGGGGGTACGCCGGGCCGGCTGATCGTCCGGCTCGGCCTGGTGCTGCCGATGGTCATCGTCACGCCGGTCGGCCTGGGGCTGGGCTGGCTGCTCGCCCGTGACCGGGCCCCGGACGGGCCGCTGGCGGCGCAGCTGCTGGTCGGGCAGGTCGTCTGGCTGACCCTGCTCGGCCTGCTGACCGGCGCGGGCGTCACCGTGTTCCTCGCCGCGCTGCGCCGCAGCGGCACCGGCCGCCCGGTCCGGGCGGTCGTCGCGGCCGGCCTGGCGCTCGGGCTCGCGGTCGTCGCGTACACGGTGCAGCTCTGGGCGTACCCGTACACGCTGACCGGCGGCGGGCCGCGCGAGGCCACCGTCACGCCGCTGCTCACGATCTACCAGGTCGCGTTCCGGTTCGCGGACTTCGGCGCCGGCGCGGCCGGCGGCACGCTGCTCGCGGCGCTGCTCGGCGTGCTCGGCCTGGCCGCGGTCGCGGTGCTGGTCCTCACCGGCGTGCGCGTCGACGTGGTGGACCGGGCCACCGGCGCCCGCCCGGCGAGCCCGCTGCCGCTGGCCGGAGCGCTGGTGCTGCTGGCCGTGGTGCTCGGGATGAGCGCCTGGGGCCTGTGGCCGTATCTGTCCGCGCCGGTCGCCGACGTGCCGGACACGCTGGGCGGCGCGGGCAGCGCGTTCAACACCTGGGCGCCGCCGCTGATCACCACCGCGGTCGGTGTGACGCTGGCCGCGCTGGCCGGGTTCGGCATCGGCGCGCTGCGCCCGCTCGGCGACCGCAGCGAGCTGCTGCTGTTCCTGTTCGCGCCGTGGCTGTTCGTCGGCACCGGCCCGTTCGGCACGGTGCACTTCCAGACGCTGCACGACCTCGGCCTGATCGACACGTCGCTGGCGCTGCTGCCGCCGACGTACCTGAGCATTCCGGCGCTGGTCGTGTTCACGCTGCTGTTCCGCGGCCTGGCCGAGTCGCGCCCGGGCAGCCCGGTCCGGACGCTGCCGCCCGCGCTGCCGATGGCCGCGGTGGTCGCCGGCGTGACCTACCTGGTGCAGACGCAGGACGCGTTCTGGCAGACGCTCACGGTCCTGGACCCGGAGCGGCAGCCGACGCCGGCCGCGGCGCTGCGGCTGGTGGGCCTGGGCCCGGGCCCGGCCGACGGCCTGGCGTCGGTTCCGCTGCCGGTGGTGGTCGTGGTGCTGTTCGCGCTGGCGCTGGCGGTGCTCCAGGTCCTCTACCTGGACCGGCTGTCGCTCCGGACGACGCCGCCGGCGGTGGCGTATCCGCCGGTCTTCGACACCGGTTATCCGCCGGCCGGTTTCTCGGCCGTGCCGCGGCCGGCGGATCGGCGCTGACCCGGATCAGATGGTGAAGCGGTTGACCCGCTCCGGGTGGACGACGATGCGCAGCACACCCATGCCGCGCCACTCGTCGAGCAGCTTGTGCTGCTCCGGGCCGACCGAGGGCCAGTAGCGCTCGCCGAGGCGGGCCGCCAGTTCGTAGGCGCCCTCCTCGTGCACCGTGACCGGGCCCTCCACCGACACCCAGTGCTCCGGCTCACCGACCGGCGACGCCACCACGACGGAGGCGCGGGGCTGCTCCCGCAACCGCTCGATCTTGTGCGTCTCCGGCTCGGAGAACATCTGAAGCGTCCCCTCCGCGGTCGCCTCGAACCACACCGGGCGCGGCGCGGGCCAGCGCCCCTCGCGCGGCGCGACGGTGAGGAAGGCGTACAGCGGACGGGTCAGCAGGGCGAGATCATCATCGCGGAACATGCGTCCCACCGTACGACGACGCGGTGTTCACCGACACCGCCCCCACCCGCCCGCCCGGCCGTCCCGCCCCCGCCCCCGCGCCCGCCCCCGCGCCCGCCCCCGCCCGCGGGGCGGCTCCTCTCGCGTCGATCTAGGGCGGATTCCCGCGCGTTGATCTCCGATCACGCGAATCCGCCCTAGATCGGCGAGCCAGGGAGCGAGGCGGGCCGGGGGGCGGGGGCGGGGGCGGGGAGCGGGCAGGGGCGGGCGATCGGATCGGATCGGTGGGGTCGGGTGGGGGTGGGGGTGGGTGGGGGAGGCTGGGGGTGGAGAAGGGGGCTGCATGGTCATCGCGGCGTTGAACCGGCTCGTCGGGCTGGTCGAGGAGGGGCCGGAGCTGGATGTGGCCGGGCTGGCCAGGACGCTGGGGACGACCGAGTATCACCTGCGGCGGATGTTCTCGTCGCTGGCCGGGATGCCGCTGTCGGAGTACGTGCGGCGGCGCCGGATGACGGTCGCGGCGGCGGACGTGGTGCGCGGTGAGGACGACCTGCTGACCATCGCGGTACGGCACGGCTACGGGTCGACCGAGGCGTTCGGGCGGGCGTTCCGGGCGGTGCACGGCGCCGGGCCGGGGGATGTGCGCCGCGACGGCGGGCCCCTTCGCACACAACCGCAGCTCAGGTTCCGCCTGACCGTCGAAGGGAACTCGTCCATGGACACCCGCATCGTCGAGCGGCCGGCGTTCCGGCTGGTCGGGCACGCGACCCGCGTGCCGCTGATCTACGAGGGCGTCAACCCGCACATCCAGCGGCACCTCGCGTCGCTGCCGCCGGAGGCGCACGTCCGGCTGAAGGCACTCAGCGGCGCCGAGCCGGCCGGGCTGCTGCAGGTCACCGACGATCTGGCGCAGGACAGCCCGGAGGGGACCGAGCTGACCTACCTGCACGGGGTCGCGGTCCCGGACGGCACGCCGGTGCCGGACGACCTGGACGCGATCGGCGTGCCGGCCGGCCGGTGGGCGGTGTTCCGCAGCTCGGGGGCGTACCCGGGCCGGCTGCAGGCGACCTGGGCGGCGACGGCGAGCGAGTGGTTCCCGTCCAACCCGTGGCGGCTGCGGCCGGGGCCGTCCATCGTGGCGGTGCTCGACCGGGCGGACGACTTCAGCACCGCGACCACGGACCTGTGGCTACCGGTCGAGCCCGCCCGGTGACCGCACCGCGCCGAGGAACGCCGCCGGCTCCTCGACGTGCCCGAGGTGGATCGTGCCGTTCGGCGCGTGACGGCCCTGGTGCCGCCGGTTGACGATCGGATGATCAGCGGAGCCGTTCGGCGGTCCGGGACACGTGCCGGGCCAGCAGGTCGGCCGCCGCGTCCGCGTCCCGGGCCAGCGCGGCCTCCTCGAGGCGCCGGTGCTCGCCGAGGTAGTCGCGGTCCGGGTCGCGGTCGGCGGACCAGCGGCGGGCCAGCTCGGTGGCGAGCCACAGCCGGTCGAACGTCTCCAGCAGCACCGCGTTGCCGCAGCCGTCGAGCAGCGCGCGGTGGAACTCGTGGTGGACGCGCGACCACTCCGCGGTCACGTGCCGGTCGCCGGGCCGGGTCGGGGGCGTACGGGCCAGCCGGTGGTGCGCGGCCCGGACCCGCGCCTCCCAGTCCAGGTCGCCGCGCGCGATCGCGAGGCGGAGCAGCTCGGGTTCGAGCACGCACCGGGCCTCGGCCAGTTCCTGCCACCGCCGGTCAGACTGGGTGGGTACGGCGAAGCCGCGGTTGTCCATCCGGTCGGCGAGCCCGTCGCCGGCCAGCCGGACCAGCGCCTCCCGGACCACGGCGAGGCTGACCCCGTGCGCGTCGGCCAGTTCCTGCGGCTTGAGCGCACCGCCGGGCGGCACGTCGCCGCGCAGCACCGCCTCGCGCAGCACCGTGTAGATCTGCCCGGCCTTCGTCTCCGCCATGACGCCGATCATAGACCATTTGACGAATAATCGATTTTTAGTGCTATGGTCGATCGTGATGCCGACGAGAACCGAGAGGATTCGCATGAACGACCCCTTCGCCCGCCTCCCCGAGGCGGCGGCCTTCACCGTGACCAGCGCCAGCGTCGCCGACGGCGCACCGCTGGCCGAGGCGCAGCGCGCCGGGAACGTCTCGCCCCAGCTCTCCTGGAGCGGCGCGCCCGAGGGCACGAAGAGCTACGCCGTCACCGCGTACGACCCGGACGCGCCGACCGGCTCCGGCTTCTGGCACTGGGCGGTGGCGGACATCCCGGCCGGCGTGACCGAGCTGCCCGAGGGCGCCGGCGACGACACCGGCGCGGGCCTGCCGGACGGCGCCTTCCAGCTCCCCAACGACGTGCGCCTGGCGCGGTACGTGGGCGCCGCCCCGCCGCCCGGGCACGGCGAGCACCGGTACGTGTTCGTGGTGCACGCGCTGGACGTCGAGTCGATCGGCGTGCCCGCGGACGCCACGCCCGCGATGCTGGGCTTAACCATGGCCGGGCACATCCTCGGCCGCGCGGTGCTGACCGCCACCGCGGAGACCCGGGCCTGACCGGATGGGCAGGGCCCGCGCGGGTCCTGCCCATCCCCGTCGGCCGGTATACCGTTGCCGTCGACAAACGACCGGTACGACCGGCAGGAGAGATCCCGCATGACCGTGCTCACCATCCGTACCGTCGATGATCCGGTCCTTCGCCGGGTCGCGGACCCCGTGACCGACTTCGACGCCGAGCTCGATCGGCTGGTCCGCGACCTCGGCGAGACGCTGGAGCAGGCCCGCGGCGCCGGGCTGGCCGCGCCGCAGCTCGGCGTGAGCCTGCGCGTGTTCGCCATCAACCCGGACCTGCCCGGCAACGAGCTGCGGCTGGATCACCTGGTCAACCCGGTGCTGGAGTTCCCGGACGCCGAGGAGCAGGACGGCCCCGAGGGCTGCCTGTCCATCCCCGGCGTCTACCTGGACACCAAGCGCCGGATGAACGTGGCGGCCAAGGGCTACACCAAGCTGGGCGACCCGGTGCAGGTGGTCGGCTCCGGCCTGCTGGCCCGCTGCATCCAGCACGAGACCGACCACCTGGACGGCGTCCTGTTCATCGACCGCCAGGACCCCGAGCGCCGGGCCCGCCTGCTCACCACCCTCCGCGCCGCCGACTGGTGGGACGACGCGGCCGCCCCGACCGTGCGGGTCAGCCCGCACTGACGGCCGGCGGCCGGCGCCCGAGGTAGGCGTCGATGGTCAACGCGACGACGCCCAGCACCACCGGGGTGCCGGGCGCGGTGGCCAGGTGGACGGTCATGGCGCCGTCCGGCGTGAACGAGCAGTCGGCGCCGGGCAGGTAGAGCGGCCAGAGCCCGTGCCCGAGGTTGGCGAGGATGATCTGCTGGTCCTCCTCGCCGTACGGGCCGGCGGACTCGACGGTCACCTCCAGGGAGTCGACCACGATCAGCGCGTTGGTGACGTACCGGAGGATGCCGAACGCGGTCGTCCAGTCCAGCGGCCCCTCGGGCGACCAGGGCGGACCGTCCGGCGTGGCGTGCGCGATGCCGAGCACGGCCGAGGAGAACCACGGGCCGGGAACCGGGCGGCGGAGCAGCACGTGCCCGGCGGACACGCGCAGCCGGAACTCCGCGGCGGCGAAGCGCCGCGCCTGCTCGGTCTCCGGGTCGCTGAGACCCCACAGGCCGGCGGGCTCGCCCAGCTCGCCGGCGGTGTCCGTGACGATCGTGTCGCTGTCCACGGTGAACTCGCGGGACGGCGCGGCCTTGAGCGCGGCGGTGACGTCGTCGACCGTGTCGTCCCAGTCCGGCGCGCGGCCGGGCCGCGGCGGCTCCGCGGTGGTGTCGAGGTAGGGCAGCAGCGCGATCGTGGCGGCGCCGAGCGGTTCCAGGATCATGCCGGCCAGCGCGGTGGTGCCGCGGCCGGCCACCGCGGGATGGTGCAGCAGCGCCCAGTTCCTGAACAGCGCGGGGTACGCGGTGGCCGACGGCGGGCGGCCCGGCCGGCTCGCCAGGAACCGGGCGAACTCGTCCGCGATCCGCCGGCCGACCGCGGCCGTGAACCGGTCCTCGGCCGGGATCTCCAGTGAGGCCAGGATTCGCCGGTACGTGCCGGAGAGCGAGTCGGCCGGCGCGCCCGGGTCCCGGTAGAGCGTCGCGGACGGCAGCCGGTCGAGCAGCCGCCACAGCGCGAGGTCGTCCGCCGGCACCGGCGCCGGCTGCAGGAGCTGGACGCCGGTGCCGGGCAGCCCGAGCCCGGCGACGAGCGCGGTGGCGTACCCGGCGGCGATGTCGTCAAAGGTCATGGTGGCAAACCCCCCGAGTGCGGCGGTGCCGGCGGGTGGGCCGCCGGCACCGCGCGGAGCCCGGTCAGCCGAGGTACTCCTCGGCGCGGAAGACGTTCGCGCCGAGCACGACCGGAACGCCGGGCTGACTGGTGATGGTGACGGTGAGTTCGCCGCTGTCGGCGAAGTGGAACTGGGTGCGGGTGCCGCTGTCGGAGGCGGACGTGTAGAACGGCCACAGGCCGCCGCCGGAGTTCGTCCTGATCTCGGTGATGTCGTCGACCGTGAACTTGGCCAGCGAGTGGAACGTGAGGTTGATCGTGTCGACCACGATCAGGCTGGTGAGGAACCGGGCCAGGCTGCCGTTCTGCGGGTCGAACGTGTTGGTCCAGTTCTTCAGCGCGCCCCGCACCCACGGCGGGGTGACGTCCCGCTGGCTGAACGCGATCTGGGTGCCGGCCGAGCTGAACCAGGAGCCGGGCACCGGCGAGAAGACCGTGATGTGGCCGAACGAGCCGCGCATCTCCATCTCGCTCTCGGAGAACACGGTGCTGATCCGCGAACTCGTGGTGGTCCCCCGGTGCAGGCCGAAGAACACGTTGGACCGGCCGCGCGCCCAGGTGTTGCTGATGTTCGTGTTGACCGTCGACTGCTTGTAGTTGAACGCCCGGGACGGTGCCGCGGCGAGCTCGGCCTTGAGCTGGTCGATGCCCTCGTCCCAGTCGGGCTGCCGGTCCGGCACGGGCGGGTCGGCGGCGGGGTCGCCCACGTACGGCACCAGCCGCAGCGCGCCGGAGGCGATCGGGTCCAGCAGCATGTTGGACAGCGCGGTCGCGCCGATGTTGGCGTACCGCGGGTGCCGCAGGAACGCCCAGTTCCGGAACAGCGCGGGCAGCTGGCTCAGCGCGGGCGGCGCCGGCCGGTTGAGCAGGAAGTCGAAGAACTCGTCGCGCACGTTCTGCGGAATCTTGCTCTCGAACTGGCTCTCCGCGTCCGACTGCAACGACGACCACAGCGCCTTGTAGTTGTCGAAGTACTGCGCGCCGGTGGAAAGCGCCGGATCGCTGAATATCGCTTCCGGCGGAATCAGGTTGAAGTACTGGTTCCACAGATCATTCGTGGTGAGGACCGGAGACGCCGGCTGAAGCAGCGCGAAGTGCTGCCGCGACAGCCCGACACTGTCCACGAGCGCGTTGTAGAACCCGGCGTTGACGTCTTGGAATGGCATGGAAATCCTCCCCTACTCCTGCCATTTCACGGGCGTGGCAGGCCTATGACCTGCCCTTCGACGGGCGGACTGAGCCGCCGCACCGTCCGGGACGCGTGCGTTCACGGGCGCTGCCGATGGTCATTCATATATGTTTTACGAATGCGGCTCATCGCGGTGGCAGATCTTAATTCCGCCGCGCCGTTTACATCCCAGTAACACAACGTAGAAACGGCCAAACATCAAGTCAACGCCCGTCACGGGCCCTTGCGTCATCTGCATGATGCCCGGTACGGCGTATCAACTCGACGCCCCTTTCCACGGCGCGCCGGACGAATCCGCCAAATGCCCGACATTCCCCGGTATCCCGATCTCGATGCACGATCGTGGCGCGCCGGCGGGCGACCGCGGCGGCGATTGATATCCGGTCGACACGGTGGCCCGCCCTTCGTACCCTCGTGGTCGTCGGGTTGTGATCTTTGGTCTTCGAGGGGAGGACGCCGTGCGCCATCGGACCGCGGCCGTCGTCCCCGTCTCCCGCTTCGAGCCGATCCTCGTGTCCTCGGTGCCCAGCCCCGGCTGCGCCACCGGGGCTGGACGTGCCTGACCGCCTGCGATCACCGCAGCGCGGCCGGCCGGGCGCCGTCCCCTGATCGGATCATCCTCGAAGGACAGGACCATGCGTGTCCGTAATCTCGGCATCCTCGCCCACGTCGACGCGGGCAAGACCACCCTCACCGAACGCGTGCTGTTCACCACCGGCGCCACCTACAAGCAGGGCGAGGTGCACGACGGTACGACCGTGACCGACAGCGACCCGCAGGAACGCAGCCGTGGCATCACCATCTTCGCGGCCGCGGTCAGCGCGGACTGGAACGGCCACCGCCTGAACCTGATCGACACGCCCGGCCACGTCGACTTCTCCGACGAGGTCGAGCGGTCGCTGCGGGTGCTGGACGGTGCGGTCGTGGTGTTCGACGGCGTGGCCGGCGTGGAGCCGCAGACCGAGTCGGTCTGGCGCGCCGCGGACCGGTACGGCGTGCCCCGCATCGTGTTCGTCAACAAGCTGGACCGCCCCGGCGCGTCACTGGACCACGTCGTGGCGTCCATCGTGGACCGGCTCGGCGCCGCGCCGCTGGTGGTGCAGGTGCCGATCGGCCGCGAGGACGGCTTCGCCGGCGTCGTCGACCTGGTCGGCATGCGGCGCCTGACCTGGCCGGACGGCGTGCTGCGGAGCGAGCCCGCGGACGACGCGGAGGCGTGGGCCGCGCGCGGTGCGCTGGAGGAGGCGGTGGCGGAACGGCACGCCGCCGCCCTGGAGGAACTGGGCGACATGTCGGAGACGACGCTGCGCGCGGCGATCCGCGACCTCACCGTGGCGGGCGACGCGGTGCCGGTGCTGTGCGGCTCCGCGTACCGGGACAAGGGCGTCGAACCGCTGCTGGACGCGGTGGTCGACTACCTGCCCGCGCCCGGCGGCGATCCGGGCGCGCCGCCGGCCGCGCTGGTCTTCAAGGTGCACACCGCGCGGGCCGGCCGGGTCACCTACGCACGGATCTACGACGGCACGATCAGGAAGGGGGACGTGTTGTGGGACGCGACCGCGCGGCGCACCGAGCGCGTCGCCCGGGTACTGCGGCTGCACGCGGACCGGCACACCGACCTGGACGTCGCCGTCGCCGGCGACATCGTCGGCCTGGCCGGCGTGAAGGCGGCCCGGGCCGGCGCCACGCTGTCCGGCCGCGACCATCCGGTGCTGCTGGAGGCGCCGCGCACCGCGGAACCGCTGGTCTCCGTGGCCGTCGAGGCGGCGAACCGCGCGGACGCGCAACGGCTGCCGATCGCGCTCGCCGCGCTGGTCGACGAGGACCCCTCGCTGACGCTGCGCACCGACCCGCAGACCGGGCAGACGCTGCTGTCCGGGCTCGGCGAACTGCACCTGGAGGTGGCCGTGGAAGGGCTGCGCCGCACCAGCGGCCTGTCCGTGCGGACCGGCCGGCCGCGGGTCGCCCACCGCGAGACCGTGGTGCGCGGCGTGACGGACTTCGTCTTCCGGCACGTCAAGCAGGACGGCGGTGCGGGTCAGTTCGCGCACGTGGTGCTGACCGTGGCACCGGCGGCGGACGGCTTCTCGTTCGGCTCCACGGTGACCGGCGGGCGGGTGCCGGCCGAGTACGTACGCGCGGTCGAGGCCGGCTGCCGGGACGCGCTCGTGCTCGGCGAGCACCCGGTGACCGGCCTGGCCGTGACGCTGACCGACGGCGCCACGCACGTCAAGGACTCGTCCGAGACGGCATTCCGCACCGCCGGCCGGCTCGGGCTGCGCGCCGCGCTCGCCGCCTGCGAGCTGGCCCTGCTGGAACCGGTCGCCGAGGTGACGGTGACCGCGCCCGGCGACGCCATCGGCGGCGTGCTCGGCGACCTCGCGGCCCGGCGCGGCCAGGTCACCGGCACCACCGAGCGCACGGTGACGGCCGTGGTGCCGCTCGCGGCGCTGTTCGGCTACGCGACCGCGCTGCGCAGCCGCACCAGCGGCCGGGCGACCTTCACCAGCCGCCCGGCCGGCTACCGGCCCGCGTGACGCGCACCTGACGGGGGCGGATCCGATCGGGTCCGCCCCCCTTAGGATCGGCACGTGGGACGGATAGCGGTGATCGGCGCCGGCGTGATCGGGCTGTCGGTCGCGTACGAGCTGGCCGGTGCCGGCCACGACGTGACCGTGCTGGCGGACCGGGACCACACCGGCGCGGTCTCCTCGGTCGCGGCCGCGATCTGGTTCCCGCACGCGGTGGACGCGGCGCCGCGCGTGCTGGAGTCGGCCCGGCTGACGCGTGACCGGCTGGCGTCGCTGGCCGCCGACGCGCGCACCGGCGTCCGGCTGCGCACCGGCACCGTGCTCACCCGCCGCCCGGACCCGGACCTGTCCTGGACCGCGGCCGTGCCCGGCCACCGCCCCGCCACCGCGGCCGAGCTGCCGCCCGGCGCCGCGGGGGTCACCTGCGAGCTGCCGGTCGCGGTGACGAACGTCTACCTCGCCTGGCTGCGCGCCTCGGTGCTGGGCCGGGGCGTGGAGATCCGGGCCGTCGCGCTCGGCACGCCGGACGAGGCGGGCGAGGGCTTCGACGCGGTGGTGGTCGCGGCCGGCATCCGGTCCGGCGCGCTGCTCGGCGGCGACGACCAGGTGTTCCCGATCCGCGGCCAGATCGTCCGGCTGGCCAACCCGGGCCTGACCCGCTGGCTGCTCGACGACGACAACCCGGACGGGCTCACCTACGTGGTGCCGCGCGACGACGACGTGGTCTGCGGCGGCACCGGCGACGCCGGCTCCTGGGACGAGACCGCGGACCCGGACGTCGAGCGGGCCATCCTGCGCCGCGTGACCGCGCTGGTGCCGGAGCTGGCCGGGGCGCCGATCGTGTCGCGCGCCGTCGGCCTCCGCCCGGCCCGCACCTCCGTGCGGCTGGAGCGCGTGGACGGGTACGCCGTGCCGGTCATCGCCGCCTACGGCCACGGCGGCTCCGGGTTCACGCTCTCCTGGGGCGAGGCGGCCCGGGTCCGCGAGCTCATCGACGCTCTCTAGCGGCCGACGCCAGGAACTCGTTGTACCGCGCGTGCGCCCCGTCGCCGTGCCGGTCCGCCCGGCGCTGTTCCCGCTCGTCGGACCGGATCCACTGCCGTACCAGCACGATCATCACCAGCGCGGCCGGGATCTCGCCGAACGCCCAGGCGATCGCCGCGCCCAGCCGCTGATCGTCCAGTGGCGGCGCGGCCCACGGCGGGTGCACCGCCAGGTACCACTCCGGCGCGATCAGGGTGGTGCTCTGCGACAGCGTCAGCCCGAAGAACGCGTGCACCACCATGGACGCGAAGTGCACCAGCACCAGGATCGGCGGCGCCACCCGCGGCCGGCCCAGGTCCACCCCGATCAGCACCCAGAACAGCAGGTACCCGGCGAGCACGAAGTGCGCCAGCATCGCCAGGTGGCCCAGGTGGTAGCGCATCAGCAGGCCGAGCAGCCCGCCGAAGTAGAGCCCGTACAGGCTGACGCCGTAGACGGCGAGCGCGGACAGCGGGTGGGTGAGCGCGCGGGCGACCCGGCTGTGCAGCACGATCAGCAGCCACTCGCGGACCGCGCCGGGCGAGGTGCGCAGCGCCAGCGTGACCGGCGCGCCCAGGACCAGCAGGATCGGCACCGCCATGGACAGCAGCATGTGCTGGACCATGTGCACGCTGAACAGCACGTACGCGTACCGGCCGAGGCCCAGGCCGGTCACCGCCGCCAGCAGCAGCATCCCGGCGACCCAGGCGGCCGTGCGGGTGACCGGCCAGGGCGCGCGCAGCCGCCGCACCCCGGCCAGGTAGGCGCCGATCCCGACCGCCGCGACCGTGAGGAAGAACAGGTCCGGCAGCGGGTCGCCGAGCAGCCGGGCGGCGGTGAGCGGCTCCGGCATCGGGAAGCCGATCGTCTCCACGATCGGGTCGTCGCTGACCGTGTCGTCCGGGATCGGCGCCGGGCTGCGGGACAGCGCGGCGGCCAGCCCGAACGCGGCGCCGAACAGCACCACCTCGCCGGCCGCGAGCCGGATGAACGCGGGACGGCGCAGCATGGCGCGCCGGTGCGCCGCGCCGATCGCGCCCAGGCCGAGCAGCGCGACCAGCTTCGCCGCCAGCAGCGCGCCGTACGCGGTGCGCCAGTCGCCGCCGAGCCGTACCGCGCCGTTGATCACGCCGCTGACCGCGACGGCGACGAAGCAGATCAGCGCCAGGTGGCTGTACCGGGCGAGCGCCGCCGGCAACGCCCTGTTCCGCCGGACGGTGAGCAGCGCGATCAGCCCGCCCGCCCAGAGCGCCGCGCCGAGCACGTGCATGGCCAGGCTGGTCACCGCGAGCTGGTGGTTGCCGGCGCCGGCCGCGTGCCCGGTGAACGCGGGCGGCAGCACCGCCACCATCGCCACGCCCGCGGCCCACGCGGCCGTGTAGCGGGACAGCGCCACCTGGCACAGCACCGCCACGGCCGCGGCCAGCACCGCCTGGATCAGCAGCGCCTGCCCCTGCGAGATGGACCCGGCGAAGCTCAGCACGGCCGCGGGCGGCAGCCGGTGCAGGGGCGCGCCGAGCACGTCGGAGAGCGTGAACGCGATCAGCGCCAGCGCGGTCAGGCTCCACAGCGCGGCGGTCCAGCGCGCCCGCCGCACCATCCGGAACGCGGTCGCGGAGATCGCCCGCCCCTCCCCCGGCAGCACGAACGCGCCGGTCACCACCAGTCCCGCGGTCACCGTGGCGAGCGCGTCGGAGAGCAGCCGGAGCGCGGGCAGCCCCCACACCGTGGCCGCGCCCGGCTGCGCCAGCCCCACGATCTCGGTCGTGTCCGCGCCCCCGCCCTGCCACAGGGCCAGGCCGAGCGCGGACACGGCCACGCCCGCCGCGGTCGCCACCACGTATCCGTTCCAGGTCACCGCTGGTGGTCGCGCCGGGCGCGGCGGCGGTTCCCGGACGCCCTGTGACGACGGGCTCAGTCAGCGCGGTTCCAGCACCACCACGGCGGTCTCGGCCGGGCGCAGCGCCGCGTACGCGTCCAGGCTGGCGTCCACGGTGCGGTACAGCTCCCACAGGCGCTCACGCTCCGCGCCCTCGGCGGCCCGGGCGCGCACCGGACGGCGGCCGCCCGCGACGTCCACGGTGGCCTCGGGGCGGGCGCGCAGGTTCAGCCACCAGGCCGGCTCCGGCGCGCCCCAGCCGTTCATCGCCAGCGTGACCAGGTTCGGGCCGTCCTCCACGTAGGCCAGGATGACGCCACGCGCGCGGCCGGTGCGCCGCCCGTGGGTGGTCAGCCGCATCGCGCCCCACCGGCCGTTCCTCGGCCGCCACAGGCCGAGCCGACCGCCGCTGCACCGCACCACCGCGCGGTGCACCGACCAGAACGTCCGAATGACCAGGCGCGGCGGAACCCGCACCTCACGTGTCTCCACCATGCGCCCGACTATCCGGCAGCAACGCTGTGACCCCGCTGAGATCGGGCCGAAGAAGCGACAATCGATCTTCCCGCTTCCGGCGTGGCCGGGGTCCGCATGCTCCCGCGGGCACCGGTCGGCCGTGGCCGGCCTCCCTGCCGGTCCCGCGCGGGGAAAACCCGGCCGTGGTCGGGACGTGCCCGAGCACGCCGTCGCAGATGACCGCGACCGGCGTCCCCGCCGGTCGCGGCCTGATCATCGGCTCAGCTGGCCCACCACTTCTGGTTGGTCTCGCCCTTACACGTCCAGAGCTGGAGCGCGGCGCCGTTCGCGTCGTTCCAGTCCACCACGTCGACGCACTTGCCGACCTCCGTGTTGACCAGGTCGTGCGCGGTGTTCACCTTGAAGCGCTGGGCCCAGCCGCCGTTGCACGTCGCGAGCTGGATGCGGGTGCCGTCGTCGGAGGAGGCCCAGGCCAGGTCCATGCAGAGGCCCTTGTGCCGGATCGTGCCATTCTCGAAGGTGAACTTCTGCGAGGCGCCGCCGGTGCACGTCCACAGTTGGAGCGTCGCGCCGTCGACCGCGGACGGCGCGTCGATGCACTTGTCCGCGTACCCCTTGATCTGATATTGGGTCGGCCCGCCGCTGGTGGGCTGCTGCGCGGGCGGGTCGTTCGCCGCGGGCGGCGCGGGCTGCTGGCCCTGCTGCTGTGTGGTGGCCCGCTGCGTGGGCGTGGCGTTCGTGCCGGGCGGGGGCGCGGCGAGGTTCGGCGTCGGCGTCCGGGTCGCCTGCGGGGTGGGCTGGGCGCCGGCCGGCGGCGTGACCGGGCCCAGGCGCGCGTCCTTGGCGTAGTAGGCGGTGTAGTCGAGCACGCGCTGCGCGAAGTCCTTGACGGTGGGCGAGTCCGGCACGCCCTCGGCCTGGCGGATCGCGGTCGGTCCCCATTGGAACGCGGCCAGCGCCACCGGGTACGGGTCCTCGGCCAGACCGGACAGTTCCGCGGAGAGCGCGCACATGGTGCGGCCGAGCGTGGGGATGGCCACGGCCGCGTCCCACGGCGACGCGCCGGCCTGGCCGTAGCGGTTCCAGACCGCGGGCAGGAACTGGGCGATGCCCTGCGCGCCGTCCGTGCCGAGCTTGTTCGCGTTGAACGCGGACGCGGCCATCAGCTGCGCCGCGATCTTCGGGCCGGAGACCGCGGCGCACTCCTTGCCCGCGTTCTTCACCAGCTCCACGTACTGGTCCGGGACTGGGACCGGGGCCACGTCCGGGTTCTGCGCGGGCGGGTCGTCCGGTTCGTCCGCGTCCTCGGTGGCGAAGTCCGGCCGGGCCGCGTACCAGGCCGCGTAGGAGGCGACCTCGTTCACGTACGCGGCGGAGTCGTTCGGCACGGCCGAACGGGCCAGCACCGTGTCCAGCCCGGAGCGGTGCGCGCCGAGCGCCAGCTCCCACAGGCTGCCGCCGACGTCCCGGTGCCGGATCTGCCCGACCATGTCGCACATGTAGTGGGCGAGCGCGAACACGTTCGCCTCCGGGTCGAGCCGCTTCGCGCCGACCCACGGCTTCCACTGCTCCCACACCTCGTCGGTGAGGCCGGCCAGGCCGGACCCGCCCCGCTCGGTGCGCGCGGCCGCGTCGAACCCGGACTCCGCCATCAGCTGCCCGGCCAGCCGGGACGCGGTCAGCGACGGGCAGGAGAGCGCGGCCTGCGCGATCATGGGCACCTGCGCGGCCGGCACGGGCACGCCCTCACGCACCGGGCCGGCGGTCGCGGTGCCGGCGATCGAGCCGGTCACCGCGCCGGCGCCGATCAGCGCCAGCACGACCGCGATGCCGATGGCGCGGCGAGCCACCGGGCGGCGGGTCGCCTCGACGAGTGCCTGGACTCTCACGATCACTCCTAGAAGCACGCGGGGTCAGCCGCGGAGGACTATAGGGGCGACGGCCAGGACACCTGTCACTGGCACGCCATCTCTACGGATGGCGCCGCATCCGGTTCAATGTCCGCGGAAGATTTCACGGTCGCCCGGCATCGCGTTGAACTGCGCCCCGCGCCGGCCGTCGTCGTGACGTCGGGGCACGTACACATGGGATTTCGGAGGCGTCAGGTGGTCCGGTTGTCGCGGGTGCGAAGTGCCGTAGCAGCGCTCGTCGTGGCGGGTGCGGTCGTGCTGCCGGCCGGGCCCGGGCACGCGGCCGCGCCGGACGAGTCGCGGTACCTGAAGTACTACGAGGTACGCGAGCCGGAGAGCCTGTCGGAGATCGCCGGCCGGCTGCTCAACGACCCGGCCCGCGCGGACGACATCTACCACCTGAACGCGGACCGGGTGCAGCCGAACGGCGGGCGGATCATCAGCACCGGCCAGGAGCTGCCCGCGGGCTGGACGCTGGTGCTGCCCTGGGACGCGGTCGGCGACCAGGTCCGCTACGGCGTGGTGCCCGGCACCGCGCCGTCGTCGGCCGCGCCGTCCCCGTCGCCGTCGGCGCCGCCGTCCGGCCCGCCGGCCGGATGCAGCACGATCGCGGCCACGGGCGGCGGCTCCACCTGGGCGTACGACACGCTGGCGATCGACGAGGCGTGGGCGCGCGGCACCGGCGAGGGCGTGCTGGTCGGTGTGATCGACTCGGGCGTGGACGCCGGCCTCGCCGCGCTGGCCGGGCGCGTGGCCCAGGGCGCGGACGTGACCACCGGCACCGGCGGCGGCGACCTGGACTGCCTCGGCTCCGGCACCGGCATGGCCTCGATCATCGCGGCGCGCGGCGGCGACGGCGACGGCGCGATCGACGGCGTGGCACCGGGCGCCACCATCCTCCCGGTACGCATCGTCGCCACCGCGGACGAGGCCGACCCGGCGGTCGCGGCGACCGGCATCCAGGTGGCGGTCTCGGCCGGCGCCACCGTGATCGCGCTCGGCTCCTACGTGGACGTCACGGACGAGGCGGTGGCCGCGGCCGTCACCGACGCGATCGACCACGACGTGGTGATCGTCTGCCCCGCGCCGGTCGACGGCACCGCCACCGACGCCGGCCCGCAGCGCCCCGGCCTGCTCCGCGTCGGCGGCTCCGGCCCGGACGGCCAGCCCGCCGCGCCGTACCTGCCCGGCGGCGTGGACGTGATCGCACCCGGCATCGACGTGGCCACCTACGGCCCCGGCGGCGTCGGCCCGCGCGCCGGCAGCGGCACGCAGTACGCGGTCGCGTTCGCCGCCGGCACCGCCGCACTGGTCCGGGCCGCGCTCCCGGACCTGACCGCCGCACAGGTCACCCGCCGCATCGGCAGCACCGCCAACCCCGGCGCCCAGGCCCCCCGCGACGACGCCACCGGCCTCGGCATGATCAACCCGCGCGCCGCGGTCATGGTCACCCTCCCCGACGAGGCCCTCCCCCTGCACGCCGGCTCCGGCCGCGACCTGGGCCCGTACCGCACCGCCGTCCTCGCCGTGATCCTCTCCGTCGTGGTCGCCGCCGTCTGGTTGATCATCTGGCGGGTGCGCCGCTTCATGGCCACCTGATCCCCGCCCGTTGCTGTGCGCCACATGGTACTGTGTGGCGCATGGTGAGCGATGCCTTCGACAAGCTGGAGCAGGAGCTCCGGCGCGGCGTCGTCGTGCTCGCGGTGCTCTCCCAGCTTCGCGACCTCCGGTACGGATACGAGCTGCGCCAGTCGCTCGCCGGCCAGGGGCTGACCATCGAGGAGGGCACGCTCTACCCACTGCTGCGCCGGCTGGAGGGTCAGGGCCTGCTGACCAGCGAGTGGCGCACCACGGAGGGCAAGCCACGGCGGTACTACGCCCTCAGCACCGACGGCCGCACGCTCTACCAGCGGCTCACCGGCACCTGGCGCGGGCTGAACGAGGCGATGGAGCACCTTCTCGAGGAGGACACGCCGACATGACCGACGACGAACTCATCTCCCGATACGTGGCCGACGTGATCGCGCTACTCCCCCGCCGGCAGCGCGCCGATGTGGCCCGCGAGCTGCGCGACCTGCTTCGTGAGGAGCTCACCGGTCCCGACGACACCCGCACGCTGCTCACCCGGTTCGGCCATCCCGCCGAGGTCGCCGCGCGCTACACCGCGCCCGTGGCGCTGATCGACCCCGCCGACACCCGCCGCTTCCTGCTGCTGGCCGGCGGCGGCGCGCTCCTCGTCCACCTCGGCGGCGCGCTCCTCTCCCCGCACGACCTCGCCGCCGCGGCCGAGGTCACCTGGCCCGTCGTCCTCGGCTGGCTCGGCGTGCTCGTCGCCGCGTTCGCCGGCACCGCCTGGTGGCGCCGGCGCCACACCGGCCCGCCGGCGTGGAAGCCGCGCCCGCCCCTCTCCGATCGTGTCAACCGCGTCGGCCGCACCGCCGCCGTCGCGGTCTTCGCGCTCGGCACGCTGATCCTGGTCGACCCGGCCGCCGTGATGCACGCGCTGGGCGCCGCCCCCGCCCCGTTCGCGTACCACCCCGATTTCCTGCTGGTCCGCGGCCCCGTGCTGCTCACGCTGCTGATCCTCGGCCTGGCCCTGCAGACCACGCTCGCCTGGACCGGGCGCTGGACCCGGCCCCTCCACCTCGCCGACCTCATCCACAGCCTGCTCGTCTGCGCCGCGATGGCCTGGGCGATCAGCGCCGGCCCGGTCTTCAGCGCCGCCCCCACCGACCGCACCACCAAGGCCGCCGCCGCCCTCATCATCCTCATCACCCTCGCCGACCTCGCCTTCCGCGCCCGCCGCCTGAGCGTCGCCCACGCCCTCGCCTCGTGACCGGTGGACCGGGCTCAGGTCCGTGGGCGGGATGCCGATCGTCGCGGTGGAGTGAAGGAGCCCGCCGTGGTCAAGCGTGTGATCGGCCTGATGGTGATCGTGCCGCTGGTGGTGCTCGCCCTGCTCTGGGTGCACCACAACGGGGAGCGGGTCGGCGACGACTTCGCCGACACGATCTGTGAGCTGCGCGCCTGCTGAACGCACGCGGCCGAGCCGCGACCCCGGGCGGGATCGCGGCTCGCGCCGGTGCGGTCAGCTGTGCAGGTCGGCCAGGACGGACTCGGGGGCCGGCTTGCCGAGCATCCGGCAGATGGTCACGGTGTCCGCGGCCATGACGACCCGGACGTACCGGTTGGCGCCCTCGTTCGGCTCCAGTTCGGCGGGCTCGCCGGTGGAGTCGGTGACCGCGGTACGGCGGCCGTCGGCCGTGGTGACCGCGGTGCTGTGGTGGCCCAGCGTGTCGCCGCCGTGGCCCCAGACCGTGCCGCAGGGCGAGTCGATCCGGAGCAGGCCGAGGCCGTAGCCGCCGTCGATCGGGAACTCGGCCGGCAGCTCGACCGTGGTCTTCATCTCGGCGAGTTGGGCGCGGGACAGCAGCTTGCCGCTGAGCACCGCGGACATGAACCGGGACAGGTCGTCCGGCGTGGAGATGATCGCCCCGGCCGCGCCGGCCCAGCCGCCGAGCGGGCGGTCGGAGACGTCCACGTACTCGGGCGTGCCGCCGGCGTACGAGATGGCGTAGCCGTGTGCGTACCCCCGTCCGGTGTTCGTCGCGTACGGGTCGGCGTAGTAGGTGTTCCGCAGGCCGAGCGGCCCGGTGATCCGCTGCCGCACCAGGTCCGGCATGCGCGTGCCGGTCAGCTCCTCGAGGATCATGCCGAGCAGCGTGTAGTTCGTGTTCGAGTACGACCAGCCCTGGCCGGGCGCGAAGTTCGGCTCGTGCGCGAACGCGATGGCGAGCAGTTCCTCCTCCGTGAAGACGTGCTGCGGGTCCTGCTCCATCCGGGAGAAGAACTCCGGGTCGGAGGTGTAGGAGAACAGCCCGCTGGTGTGGTTGAGCAGCATCCGTACCGTGATGTTCTCGCCGTTCGCCACGATGCCGGGCAGGTAGCGCTCGACCGGCGCGTCCAGCTCGACCTGGCCGCGGTCGACGAGCTGGAGCACCAGGACGGCCACGAAGGTCTTGGTGTTGCTGCCGATCTCGAACTGGTCCCGCGCGGTGATCGGCCGGCCGGTCGCGCGGTCGGCGACGCCCGCGGTGGTGACGGCGACCCGGCGGCCGTCGTCGACGCGGGCGACGTAGCCCGGCACGCCGACGCTCAGCACGCTGCGGGCCACGTCCCGCATGACCCGGTCGTGGCCGGCGTCACCGGCCAGCGCGGCCGTTCCGGACCCGGCCAGCGCGGCCGTCGCGGTCAGCACGATCGCGGCGCCCCGCAGGGAGCGCGCGGTCCGGTTCGTGATGTTCGTGTTCGTCGTCATACGTCGATCCTGCCCGGCTTCTGCCGGTTCGGTCACTGCCGTGTACTACCCGATCGCGGGTAGGGCCAGCACTACCTCGCCACGCGCAGCGCGCCCACCGCGGCGGCCAGCATGATCGCCGCGAGCACCAGCACGGCCGGGCCCGGCCCGGCCGCGGCGAGCAGCAGTCCGGCCAGGAGCGACCCGACCGGCATGACGCCCCAGGACAGCGTCATCGACGCGCTGGTCACGCGGCCGAGCAGCTCGTTCGGGGTGAGCAGCGCGCAGTAGCCGACGATCACCACGTTCCACACCGGGCCGGCGAACGCGCACCCGGCCGCGATCGCACCGAGCTGCCACGGCCCGTCGGCGAGCAGGAACAGCGGCAGCAGCGCGGCCCAGAACCAGACCACCCCGATGATCACGGTACGGTCCGGGAGGAGCCGGTGCAGCGTGCCCGCCGCGACCGCGCCCGCCAGCCCGCCGCCGGCGTAGACGCCGAGCATGACGCCGATCTCGCCCGCGGTGGCGCCGCCGTCCCGGGCGAGGACCACGAGCACCAGCCCGAGCGCCTGGAAGACCAGGTTGCTGACCGCGGTGAGCAGGATCGCGGCCCGGATCAGCGGCTGCCGCCGAATCCAGCGCAGGCCGGTGCGGGTGGCGCGCCACAGCGGCTCCGGCGGCGCGGTCGGCTCCGGCCGCAGGTTCCCGCGCAGGAACAGCAGCGCGATCGAGGCGGCCGCGTACGACAGTGCGTCCACCGCGAACGGCAGCGCCCGGTCGAGCCCGAACAGCAGGCCGCCGAGCGGGCCGCCGGCCAGCGCGGCGCCGCGCTCGCGTACCTCGTTCTGCGCGATCGCCCGATGCACCTGGCCCGCCGGCACGATCATCGGCAGCGCCGCGGACTCGGCCAGGCCGAAGAAGACGAAGCACAGCCCCTGCGCGAACGCGGCCACCGCGAGATGCGCGACCGTGAGCGCGTCCAGCCACAGCGCGATCGGCACGGTGGCCAGCACCAGCCCGGCCGTGACCTCGCTGAGCAGCAGAATCCGGCGGCGGTCCCAGCGGTCCACCAGCGGCCCGGCCGGCAGGTGCCCGATCAGGTACGGCAGCGTGGCCGCGGCCCCGACCAGGCCGGCGTCCGCGGGCGATCCGGTCATCGCCAGCACGAGCAGCGGCATCGCGGTGGCGCTCATCCGCGCGCCGAGCGTGGAGACGACCTGCCCGCTCCAGAGCAGGACGAAGTCGCGGTTGCGCCAGAGCGGGGTCACGGCGTCGGGAACGCGTGGAACAGCACGGTCACGTGCCGCCGCCCGGGCCCGGGCTCGCGGTGCCAGCGGGTGAGGAAATCCAGGTACTCCGCGCCGAACCGGGCCAGTTCCTCCGCGGTCAGCGCGGTCTCGCCGAACGAGTGCTGGGCCGCGTCGGCGAACTCGCCGTGCGCCTCCCGGTCCGCGAGGTAGGCGTGCAGGTCGGCCTCGGACCGTGCCAGCCACTGCCGGCCGATCTCCGCCGCGACCGCCGCGGCCTCCGGGTCGGCCGCGCGCCGGGGCAGCCGCACGTCCTCGCGTACGGCCCGCCAGTACCGCCGCCGCCCGGCCGATGGCGCGGTGTCGTCCTCGACGAACCCGAACCGCTCGAGCTGCCGCAGGTGGTAGCTGGCCGCGCCGCGGTCGACGCCCAGCTCGGCGGCCAGGTCGGCGGAGGTGGCGGGCCCGTCCCGCCGCAGCCGCGCCAGCATCCGCTGCCGCAACGGGTGGGCGAGCGCCTTGAGCGCGTCGACGTCGGAGAGGATTCTGGGCTCGGCCATGGTTGAGAAGATATCTTTGCAAAGATTTCTTCTCAACCCTCGGTCACGTGAACAGCGGCAGGAGCGGCAGCGCGTTCACCGCGCCGTGCACCGCCACCAGCGGCCAGAACCGGCGGTAGCGCGACCACAGGTAGCCGGTGAACAGGCCGAAGAAGCCCTGGAACGCCACGATCCCGGCCACCGCCACCCACGGGTGATCGCCGCCGAGGTGGCTCGGCAGGTGCATGGCCGCGAACAGCAGCGACGTCGCCACGATCGCCGGCCACCGGCCCGCCAGCGCCTCGATCCGGGTCTGCAGCGTGACGCGGTAGAAGAACTCCTCCAGCACGCTCGCGGTCAGGAACGTCACCGTCATCGCGGTCGCGAGATAGACCCGGTCCAGGTCCTCGTAGGGCGTCAGGTCGGCCGGCACCCGGAACGCCAGGACGCCCCAGCCGACGATCGCCGGAAGGACCCAGAACCATCGCACGGGTACGGCCGGCGGCAGCCCGGCCCGGATCAGCCGGGTCACCAGCAGCGCGCCGCCGAGGAACAGCGCGACCTTGATCAGCGGATAGGCGAGCGACTGCGCACCGGCGATGGCGACCAGCGCCGGGAACGCGACCGCGATCCCCACCAGCCACCGGACCTGCCGCGCGATCGCCGCCCGGTCCGGCGGCTGCGCCTCCACCGTGGACGGCCGGGACGGCGGCAGCAGCCGGACCAGCGCCATCCCGGCCAGCGCCGGCACTACCGCCGTCCACAGTGGCCGCCCGCCCGCGCCCTCGTCCGACGAGGTCACGATCTCGGTGTGGCCGGTCAGGAGCAGCAGCAGGGGCGCCAGGACGAACAGGGCGCCACCCGCCGCGGTGAGGACGACACGGGGAGTCATGGTCGTGATTGTGCGGCGCCGGCGCCACCCCCGGTCACGGCTCCTCGGGCATCACCTGCAACTTGGTGCGCTGCACCAGGTCGGCCAGCGACATGACCTTGTCCATGTCCCACGGCTGCGGCCGCCCGCCCGGCACCGGTTCGTCGCCGCCCTCCACGAACAGGTCCTCCGGCCCGCCCGGCGTGAACAGGAACAGCGTGCGGACGTCGGTCGTGCCGACGTTGCGGAAGCGGTGCCGGCGCCCGCGCGGGATGAAGACGAACGAACCCGGCTCGCCGATGAACGTCCGGTCGCCGTCCAGGAACTCCAACTCGCCGTCGAGCAGGAAGAACGCCTCGTCCTCGTCGGTGTGCGCGTGCGCGATCGGCCCGCCGCCGGGCGGCACGACCGCGTCGATCAGCGCCAGCGATCCGTTCGTGTCGTGCCGCGTCGCCTTGATCGTGTAGATGTCACCGGACACCCACTTGGTCAGCCCCTCGGACGGCGGCACGTAGAGCAGGCCACCGCGGGCGCCGCGCGGAGTGTCGAGATCGGGCACGGAGAAGCTCATGGGATGACGTCCCTCGCAATCGCATTGATCACTACTTGAGGCTGTATGTTTGCACAAACAAACACTGCGGTCCAGCGTGTCGTGCGGTCGTCCGTACCGCGATTGATAGCGTGCCCAGCGTGAACGAGCAGCCGCTGAACGCCGACGAGGAGGCCGCCTGGCGCGCCATCGCCCGGGTCGCCACGTTCCTGCCGCGGATCATCGACGCCGAGTTGCTGCGCCTCACCAACCTGACGCTCAGCGAATACCTGGTGCTGATGCTGCTGTCCGAGGCCCCCGGCCGCTCACTGCGGATGTCCGAACTGGCCGACGGCATCCTGATCAGCTTCAGCGGCCTCACCCGCCTGGTCGAGCGCCTCGAACGCGAGAACATGGTGGAACGCATCCGCGCGGAGACCGACGGCCGTGGTCAGCGCGCCGTCCTCACCGACACCGGGTTGGCCCGCCTCGAGGCCGCCTGGCCCGGCCACCTCGCCAGCGTCCGCCGCGTCGTCATCGATCACCTGGCCGGGCTCGACCTCCCGGCGCTCGCCGCCGCCCTCAACGCCATCGTCGACGAGAACGCCTCCCGAGGCCCCCGCGGCACCACCGCCCGCCAGCGCCGCCGTCGCTGATCCAAAGGGTGTGATCCACCCGGTGTCATTCGGGTGTCGATGGTGGGCGCGCATCATGCGGGCGGTGAGCATCCAGATCAAGCGGGACGGGCGCGTGCTGACCGTGCTCGTCGACGCGCCGCCGCACAACTACCTCGACCGGCCGCTCGTGGAGGCGCTGCACGGCGTGCTGCGCCAGGTGGAGCGCGATCCCGGCATCGGTGCGGTGGTCGTGGGGAGCGCGGTGCCGGGCCGGTACCTGACGCACTGGGACATCGCGGACCTGCTGCACGGCGCGGAGACGTCGCCGCGGCTGCCGATGCCGGTGGCACGCGCGGTGCTGGGGGCGGTTCGCGGACTGACCGGCCTCGGCGCGGGCCGGCTGCTGGCGCGGTCGCCGCTGGCGGGGGTGTACGCGATGGCGCGGTTCCAGGAACTGGCGCTGCGGCTGCTGCGCTCCCCCGCGATCTGGATCGCCGCGATCGACGGGCCGTGCGGCGGCGGTGGCCTGGAGCTCAGCGTGTTCTTCGACGTGCGGGTCGCGTCGGCGCGCTCGTCGTTCCTGGTGCCGGAGCTGACCATCGGGCTGACCACCACGCTCGGCTCGCAGCGGCTGACCCACCTGCTCGGGCCGGCCCGCGCGCTGCGGCTGCTGCTGGACGCGGAGCCGTGCACGGCCGCGGAGGCGCTGGACGCCGGCCTGATCGACCGGGTCCGCCCGGCCGACCCGATGGCGGAGGCCCAGCGACTCGCCCACCGGTACGCACGGCGCCCGCGCGCCCACGTCGGCCGGCAGAAACAGCTGATCAACCGGGCCTACGAGCGGACCGCGCTGCAGACGCTGAACGGCGAGGGCGTGTCGCAACTGGTCGGCGTGCCGACGCCGGGCACCCGGGCCGCGATGCGCCGCTGGCTGGAGCTGCGCCGCCCGGACGGGGAGAGCACGTTCCTCACCGACATGCGCCCATGGGCGGACGGGACGGCGCTGGACCTGAACTCACCGCCGCCGGAACGCTGAACCGCACGCGCGCGGTGAGCGTGCCCGGCTCCTCCCGGGACCACTCCGCGCCCAGCCGGGTGAAGACCCGCTTGCCGCGCGCGTTGTCCGCCTCGACCAGCGCCTCGATGCCGCACGCGCCGGCCGCCCGCGCCTCCCACACCAGGTAGGCCGCCGCGCGCGTGCCGAGCCCGCGCCCCTGCCAGGCGTCCTCGATCAGCAGCCCGGCCTCCCACAGCGCGGCCGGATCGGTGCCGATCACGTTGACCAGCCCGACCGTGCGCCGCTCCACGGTGACCAGCGCGCTGAACCCGAACGGCGGATCACACAGCGCCGTCCACTCGCCGCGCCTGATCCGATCCCGCTGCCCGTGATAGCGGGCCCGCCGCGTCTCGGCCGAGCAGCGCGCGTGCATGTCGTTCACCGCGTCGAGATCGGACGCCACGGCCCGCCGGATCACCGCGAGGTCGCGAACATCGTTCATGCCCCACACGGTGGCCGCCCGGACTGCTCACCCACCAGCCCGCCGCTGTTCAGTCCGCTGCCACCCGGACCCGGCAGAGGGCCGTGCCCCGGGTCAGACGGTGTTGAGCAGGTCGAGGGCGCTCTGCTGGCAACTGTGGTTGGTGTCGACGTACGGGCCGGACCAGTGGGATCCGTACGCGTCGAAGGAGTTGCGGTTGGCGGCGTGCATGGTGTCGGCGTTGCGGCGCAGCCACGGGGTGTAGGCGCCGCCGGTGGCGCGGTCGAGGGTGCCGAGGCCGCGGGCGAAGGCACCCTTCCAGGCGGGCTGGTCGCCGGTGCAGGAGTCCTGTTCGCCGGGCTCGCGGAGGATGCCGTTCTGGGTGAGGCGGCCGGAGACGGTGACCGCGTCGGCGAGGCGGCGGGCGGTGCCGAGCGCGTCGGCGCTGCCGGTGAGCCGATTGAGTTCGGTCAGCGCGTGGATGAGCACGCCCTGGTTGTACGTGAGCGGGCCGCTCACCCCGCGGCAGGTCTGGAGGCTGATCCCGTCGATGACCAGGTTGTCGCCGTTGATCATGCCGGTGTTGCGGAACCAGGCCCAGCCGGCCTCGGCCCGGGCGCGGTACGCGGCGTCGCCGGTGCGCTGCGCGAGCACGGCGTTGAGCTGGATGTAGAGGCTGTTGGCGATCGCGTTCTTGTACTGCTTGTCGCTGCGCCACCAGACGCCGCCGCCGCACACGCCGTCCCAGTAGGCGTGCATGTGGTCGGCGTCGGCGCGCGCGGTGTTCAGGTACCGTACGTCGCCGGTCAGATCGTAGGCGGCCACCCAGGCCAGGCCCCACCAGCCGGTGTCGTCGATGTACTCGTTGCGGAACTGGCCCCACGCGCCGTTGATCTGCCGGTCGTAGGTGTTCGCGATCGCGTAGCGGTAGCTGCCCATGCCGGAGACGCGGGCGTTCTCGATCAGCGCGGACATGGCGTTCGCGCTGGTCCACCACGCGTTGCCGTCGAACAGGCCGGTGCTCTGGTCGTACCGCATCATCAGCGCGGTGGCGGCGGCGCGCTTGCGGTCACCGGCGTTCCACGTGCTGCGCACCCACGGCGTGCAGGCCACCTCGGGCCGGTCGCCGGCCTTGCCGCACGCGCGCAGCACGCCGACGCCGCGCGCGTTCCAGTCGTCGACGTTGAACATGCCGGTACGCCAGGCGCGTGAGCCGGCCGGGACCGCGGTCCGGCCGGCCGGCGTCCAGGTGCGGCCGCCGTCGAACGACCGGTCCAGCCACGTCTCGTCGCCGGCCGCGCCGTTCTCGATGGTCGCCCAGATCATCGTGTCCGGGTCACTGACGTGCGCGCGCAGCGTGCGGCCGTGGACGGCGGCGCTGACCGGCGCGCGGTCGCCGCCGGCCTGGGCCGGGTCGCGGCCGTCGCAGTGCAGGTTGCAGATCACCGCCGCGGTCTCGAGCTCGGCGGCCGAGCCGGCCGAGGTCTGTGCCACGAACCCGCCCGCGGCCGTCACCGCGAGCACCACCGCTCCCACGATCTTCCGCTTCATCGTCCGCCTCCCACGCGACCGAGCGACCGGATCAGGCGGACATCATCCCTCGCGTTCCACGCGATGAGGCAGTGATTAGGGTTGATTTAGGCTAAACCCTCGCGGGTCGGGTCGAGCGCGGCACCCGCCCGGTACTCGCTGGTCAGCGCGGCCTCACCGAGGTGGGCCAGCGCCGCCTCGCGGACGCGGGCCAGCTCCAGCGCGTCGTCCGGGTCCGGGACCTGCCCGAGCCCGGCGAACGCGCGATCGGCCAGGCCGAGCATGCGCGCGGCGCGGGCGTGGTCGCCCTCGGCCGAGGCCAGCGCCGCCGCGGCCACCACCACGTACGGTACGAACGCGTCGTACCCGCGGGCGAAGACCGTCTCCCGGCTGCGGGCGAACAGCTCGCGCGCCCGGTCCAGGTTGCCGAGCCGCAGCTCCGTGAAGCCGAGGTTGTGCGTCTCGGCGTTGACGTGCTCGGGCCGGCCCAGTTCCTCGTTGAGCGCGATGTTCGCCTCGTAGAGCGTGCGCGCCCCGAGCAGGTCGCCGGAGAGCCTGGTCACCGCGGCCAGCACGTGCCGGGGGCGTTCCTCCAGCCGGCGCTCACCGGCGCGGACCGCGACCGCCAGTGCCTCGCCGGCCAGCCGCCTGGACTCGTCCAGGTCGCCGCCGCGCGCCGCGACCCGGGCCAGCGCGTACAGCGCCTCCACCTGGCCGGCCGGGTCGCCTTCCGCGCGGGCGCGCGCGACCTCGGCCTCGGCCAGCCGGACGACCTCGGCGGTGTCCCCGCGCCGGAACGTGGACCGGATCAGCTCCGCGAAACTCTCGGTGTTCATGATCCGCACACCGTACCGGAACCGGGCCGGTGACATGATGGCGCGATGTTCCAGGCGGGGGTGCGGTCGCGGCAGGTCGGTACGTTCATGCTGGCGGAGGACGAGGTCGCGTTCGGCGAGCGGCTGGCGCCGGCGATCGCGGAGCTGGGCCGGTGGGAGACGCACGACCGGCACGCCCGCACCGTCACGCTGCACGACTCGCTGCCGGACGCGATGCGCCGCAGCCGGGGGCAGGCGTTCCTGCGCCCGCGCGGCGAGGACGGCGACCCGGTCGGCCCGCTGATCCAGTACCTGCGCAGCACCACGCTCGCGGACGAGCCGGGCACGATGCGGCCCGGCCGGCTGGCGCTGCGGTGGTTCCCGGACGACCACGCCGACGGCGTGCGCCGGGACTTCGCGCACCTGGCGGACGCGGCCTGGCAGGCGTTGCGGGAGGTCACGTCCGCGCACGTGGAGACGGACGCGGGCGAGCCGGCGCGGCGCTACCGGATCGGCGCGGCGGCGACGGCGTGGGCGCTGGCGCACCCGGACCGGCGCCTGCACGACGGCGGCCGGGCGCTGCGGGTGCGCGCTACTCACCCGGTGCGGTGACCGCCCACAGCTCCGGGTGCCGGGTCAGGTGGACCAGGCGCTCGATCAGCCGGCGCTGCGCCGGGGTGCCGGCCGAGCCGCCCCACAGCGGTGCCGCGCTCAGGCCGTCGGCCGCGGCCACCACCAGGGCCAGCAGGTCCTCCGGCAAGCCGTCGGCGGCCAGCTCGGCGTCGATCCGCTCGACCTCGGCGCGGGCCAGCGCGGCCACCGCCGGCACGGTCATCAGCTGCGTGATCAGGCCGATCGACTCGCGGGCGGAGACCTCGTCGTCGGCCAGCACCGAACGCAGGTAGGCGCGCGCCAGCCGGCCCGGCGCCCGGTCCGCCGGATCGATCGCCGCGTCCAGACTGGCCTGGAAGACCGCGAGCTGATCCCGGGCCAGCTCCAGGATCAGGTGGTCCTTGCTGGCGAAGTGGTAGATCAGCCCGCCCTTGGAGACGCCGGCGAACCGGGCGATCTCGTCCAGCGACGCGTGGATGCCGCGCGCGCGGACGGCCGCGCCCGCCGCCGCCAGCAGCGCGCGCCGGGTGTCCTCCGGTGATCGCCCCGCGGTCCGTCCCACGCCGTCACCGTACCGAGCGGCCGGACGGGATCAGCGCCCACGCCAGCACCGCCGCGCCGGCCGTCAGCCCGGCCGCGACCAGCGACGTGGTCCGCATGGCCGCGACGAACGCGTCCCGCGCCGCCTCCGCGCCGGGCGACCCGGCCGGCAGCACGCGCAGCGCCGAGCCGAGCGAGTCGCGCACCGCGGCCGGCGCGCCCTCGTCGATCCGGGCCCGGTACACGGCCGTGAGCAGCGATCCGAGCACCGCGATGCCGAGCACCACGCCCAGTTCGTTCGCGGTCTCGGTGATCGCCGACACCGCGCCGGCCTTGCGCGGCGGCGCCGCGGAGACGATCGCGTCGCCGGTCAGCGTCATCGACAGCCCGATGCCCAGCCCGATCGGGACCAGGGCGAGAGCCAGCCACGGGTACGGCCCGGTCGCCGCCGCCGCGACCCCGGCCAGCCCGGCGCTCGCCACCGCCAGCCCGAGCGCGATCGCGCGCCCCCGCCCGAGCCGGGTCACGGCCACGCCGATCACCGCGACGACCACCATCGAGGCGAGGGTGGCGGGCAACTCCGCGAGCCCGGCGCGCAGCGGGTTGAGCCCGCGGGCGAACTGCAGGTACTGCGAGAAGAAGAACAGCAGCCCGGTCAGCGCCACGATGGAGATCACGTTGGCCGCCACCGCGCCGGAGAAGGCCGGCGCGCGGAACAGCCCCACGTCCAGCATCGGCGCGTCCAGCCGCCGCTGCCGCCGCACGAACAGCACGCCGCCGGCCAGCCCGGCCGCCAGGCAGCCGAGCGCCACTCCGTCCGGGCCGTACCCGGCGAGGTGCTTGATCGCGAAGATCAGCGGCACGATCGCGGCCATCGACAGCACGGCCGAGAGCACGTCGAACCGGCCCGGGTCCGGGTCGCGCGACTCCGGCAGCAGCCGGAAACCGGAGATCAGCACCAGCACCATCACGGGTACGTTGATCAGGAACACCGACCCCCACCAGAAGTGCTCCAGCAGCACCCCACCGGTGAGCGGCCCGATCGCGGACCCGGCGCCGAACGCGGTGGACCAGACCGCGATCGCCCGCGTCCGCTCCACCGGGTCCGGGAAGATGTTGCGGATCAGCGACAGCGTGGACGGCATCAGCGCCGCCCCGGCCACACCCAGCAGCAGCCGCGCGCCGATCAGCGCCTCCGCGCTGGTGGCGAACGCGGCCAGCAGCGACGCCGCGCCGAACGCGACCGCGCCGATCAACAGCACCCGCTTGCGCCCGAACCGGTCGGCGAGGTTGCCGGCCGGCACCAGCAGCCCGGCCAGCGCCAGCGAGTAGACGTCGCCGATCCACAGGATCTGCTCCGCGCTCGGCGCGAGGCTCGCGGTCAGCGCGGGCACGGCCAGCGCCAGCACCGTCCCGTCGATGGCCAGCAGCAGCACGGCCGCGCAGAGCACGGCCAGCGCGGCCCACCGCCGACCCGCGGAGAGCACCGGCCCGGCCTCGGGCTCCAGCGTCGTGTCCATACCCGAAACTTTACCGACCAGTCGGTGCAGTTTCCAGCGTGATCCCCGGCTCAGCTCGAGGCGTCCGGCCGGCACGGTGGACACGACGCCCGCCCCGGGTGCGCGCTCCCACGTACCCGCTGGTCATCGTGGTTCCGATCGGGGGCGCGCGGCCGTCAACCTTTCCGGGCGCACGGCCGTCTTCCCTCCCGTGGCAGGCGAGGAGCCGGATGGGTGCGAATGACGTGCGGAGGAAAGCGGCGTATCGTGCCCTGTCGGTGATTGGCGGGAGTGAGTAGATGAGCGGGTACGGCGACAGCGATCGCCCGGACGACTGGTTCGGGCCGAGCACGCCCCCACGTGCCTCCGGCAGCGCCCGGCCCGGTTACCCCGGCGCATCCGGTCCCAGCAGCGGCAGCGCCCGGCCCGGTTACCCCGGCGCATCCGGTCCCAGCAGCGGCAGCGCCCGCGTGCCGGGTGCCACCCCGGGGCGCGCCCCGGTGGGCGGCGGCCCGGCCGTCGGCGGTGCGCGGGTGCCGGGCACGGCCAGGGTGCCGGTGAGCGGCAGCGCGCCGGTCAGCGGACGCGCCACGCCCGGAGCCGCCGGCATCCGCCCCGTCTCCCCCGCGGGACCGGCCGGGAGCGGACCGGCCGGGAGCGGGAAGGGCCGCCGTGGCCGGCGTGCCGCCGGGCCGCTCAGCCCCGAGGCGGCCAAGCGTGCCCGGCGCCGGAAGATCGCCAACTGGTCGATCGCCGCGTTCGCGGTCGTCACCCTGGTGGCCGGCGTCAGCATCATGGGGCTGACCTACGCCTTCGACGACATCCCGGACATCAACACGTTCGAGCCGGAGACCTCCACCGTCGTGTACGCGGACGGCTCGGAGCTGACCAAGCTGGGCGCGCAGAACCGCACGCTGGTGCCGGCCGAGAAGATATCCCCGCTGGTCAAGCACGCGGTCGCGGCGGCCGAGGACCAGAAGTTCTACGAACACTCCGGCATCGACCTCAAGGGCATCGCCCGCGCCGCGTGGAACAACATCTCCGGCGGCAACACCCAGGGCGCGTCCACGATCACCCAGCAGTACGCGCGGCACGCCGCGGAGCTGACCGGCATCAACTACAACCGGAAGATCCGCGAGGCGCTGCTGGCCCGCAAGATCGAGGACAGGTACGAGAAGGACGAGATCATCTCGCTGTACCTGAACGCGATCTACTTCGGCCGCGGCGCGCACGGCGTCGAGGCCGCGGCGAAGGCCTACTTCAACAAGTCGGTCACCGCGATGCCCGGCGAGAAGGACGCCCTCACCGCGTCCGAGGCCGCGGTGCTCGCCTCCGTGATCAAGCAGCCGGAGCCCGACCCGGTCACCGGCCACCAGGGCTACGACCCGCACCACAACGCCGAGGAAGCGAAGATCCGCTGGGGGTACACGCTCGACAACATGGTCGAGGCGGGCTGGATCACCTCGCAGGAGCGGTCCGAGGCGGCGTACCCGGAGAAGACGCTGGCCGAGTACGACCCGAAGGCCTGCCAGCTCCAGTGCCTCAACGACAAGCCGGTCGGCCTGATCATGGAGTACGTGCGGGCCGAGCTGGCGGCGATGGGCATCACGGACTGGCAGCAGCGGCCGTACAAGATCCAGCTCTCGATCAACCCGGCCGTACAGAAGGCGGCCGAGGAGGCGGCCTCGCGCAAGAGCGAGTCCTCGCCGATGCACGAGCTGCCGGAGAACCACCAGGCCGCGCTGGTCGCGATCGACCCGAAGACCGGCCAGGTGCTCGCCTACTACGGCGGCGACGACGGTGCCGGCTTCGACTTCGCCGGGCTGAACGGCGGTCACTCGCCGGGCTCGACCGCCAAGATGTACACGCTCGCGGCCGCGCTGCGCGAGGGCATGTCGATGGAGTCGCGCTGGGACTCGACCATCGAGAAGGACGAGGAGCGCGACCGGGAGATCTCCAACGCCGGCCGCACGCCGCCCGCCTGCGCGAAGTCGTGCTCGCTGGAGGAGATGACCATCCGGTCGTGGAACAGCCCGTTCTACATGATGACCAAGGAGATGGGCCCGGAGAAGGTCGTCGAGGCCGCCCGGGACGCCGGCATCAAATCCATGTGGACCAACGACGGCGACGAGATCGACCTGACCGCCGTGGAGCCCACCGCGGTCGCGCCCAGCAAGTTCGACGTGGAGGTCGGCTTCGGGCAGTACCCGGTGAAGGTGATCGAGCACGTCAACGGCCTCGCCACGCTCGCCGCGGGCGGCGTCCACCGCCAGGCCCACTTCGTGGTCGGCGTCGAGCGGAAGAACCCGGCGACCGGCGCGTGGGTCAAGGTCGACGGCGCGGAGGTGAAGTCGGAGCAGGCCTTCGAGGAGGAGCAGGTGGCCAGCCTGCTGGAGGTGCTGCAGAAGATCCCCGCCTCGAGTGACGGCAACGACGTGTCGCTGGACGGCGGCCGGCCCGCGTTCGCCAAGTCCGGCACCTGGGAGCTCGGCCCGTCCGACCCGACGGCGAACGGCGACGCCTGGTACCTCGGCGCGACCCGGCAGGTGGCGACCGGCGTCTGGGTCGGCACCAGCGGCGACCGGAAGGCGCTCACCAACCCGGACGGCGAGCCGATCTACGGCGGCCAGGAACCGGCCAGCATCTGGAAGATGTTCATGGACGCCGTCCACGCGCAGCTCAAGCTGGAGGTGGAGCAGTTCCCGGAGGGTGGGCCGATCGGTGACCCGGCCAAGTTCGCCAACGGTCTCGCCGTGCCCGAGACGCCCGTGACCAGCAGCGCGCCTCCGGCACCGGGCAACGGCGGCGACCCGGCCGGCACCCCCGCGACGCCCGACGGTGGCGCGGGCAACCCCGGCGGCCCGGGCGGCGACGAGGACGACGAGCCGGTCACACCGACCTCGCCCCCGCCACCGCCGCCCTCCCCGACCGCGGGCGCACCCACCTCCAGCCCGCCGCCGCGCGGTGAGGAGGACGAGTAACGACCGAGGGGGCGAGGCCGGCACCGGCCTCGCCCCCTCGCGTTCACCGCGGGTTCCGGTCACCGTCTTCGGACGCTCCTACCGTTCGGGGCGCACCGCCCCCGAGCGAAGGAGAGTCCATGCTGCGTCGCATGTCGACCGTGCTGGCCGTCGCGGCCGCACTCCTCACCGTCACGCAGGCCGCCCCCGCGCAGGCGCACGGCCGCACCGCGCCGCTGCCCCAGGCGCACGCGCACAACGACTACGAGCACGAGCGGCCGCTGCTGGACGCGCTCGACCACGGCTTCACCAGCGTCGAGGCGGACATCTACCTGGTCGGCGGCGAGCTGCTCGTCGCGCACGACCCGGAGGACCTCCAGCCCGGCCGTACGCTGGCGGCGCTGTACCTGGACCCGCTGGTGGAGCGCGTCCGGGCGAACCGTGGCCGGGTCTACCGGGGCAGCCCGATCTCCCTCCAACTGCTGATCGACATCAAGAACACCGGTGCCGCGACCTACACCGCGCTGGACGCCACGCTGCGCGAGTACCGCACGATCCTGAGCCGGTACGCGTACGGCCGGGTCACCACCGGCGCGGTCACCGCCGTGATCAGCGGCGACCGCCCGCGCGAGCTGATGGAGTCGCAGACCGTCCGGTACGCGTTCTACGACGGCCGGATGAGCGACCTCACGGCCGGCGCGCCGGCCGAGTTCATCCCGCTGATCAGCGACAACTGGAACAACGTCTTCAGCTGGCAGGGCGACGGCCCGATGCCGGCCGACCAGCGCGCCCGGCTGCGCGAGATCGTCCGTACCGCGCACGAGGACGGCCGCCGGGTGCGGTTCTGGGCCACGCCGGACACGGCCGGCCCGGCCCGTACCGCGGTCTGGACCGAGCTGCGCCGGGCCGGCGTCGACCACATCAACACCGACGACCTGGCCGGCCTGGAGGCGTTCCTCCGCGCGAAGCGCTGATCAGACGGACAGCGGCGGCCGCCGGGCCACGACGCACACGTTGTGCGCGTCGAGCGCCCCGGCGGCCACCAGCGCGGTCAGGCACTCGTCGATGAACGCGTCCGTGTCGTCGCCGAGCACCTCGGCCTGCGCCGCGAACGTGGCGGCCCGCAGCGTCGCGCGCAGCCGGTCCAGGTCACCGGCGCCGAGGTCCGGCGCGACCGGTTCGGCCGGCGACACGGCCAGGCCCTCCGCGGCCAGCAGCACCGACACCTCGTCCGCGGGATGCTGGTAGATCAGGATCGGCGCCTCGCGCAGCCGCTCCCGCCACGCGGGCCGGTCCGCCACCGCGCGCAGCGTGTCGCGCAGTGCGAACCCGTCCGCGCGCGCCTGCGCGGCGCTGTACTGCAACACCAGCAGGCCACCGGGCGCGACCGCGCGGGCCATGGTCCGTACCGGATGGGTGAAGTCCTCCAGCCAGTGCAGCATCCACGACGAGTGGACCACGTCGTACCCGCCGGGCTCCAGCGCCAGCCGGCGGGCGTCCCGCTGCTCCACCGTGACCGGCAGCGCCGCGCACCGGGCCCGCGCCGCCTCCACCATGGACTCGCTGACGTCGGACGCGTCGACCGTCATGCCGCGCCGGGCCATCGCCTCCGCGACCTCGCCGGACCCGCAGCCCACGTCCGCGAACCGGCCGCCGCGCGGCACCCCGGCCCGGGCCAGCGCCTTCAGCGCCGCGTGGACCTGCCCGGTGTTCGCCGCCCGGTACGGCTCCGCCCGCCACTCGTGCCCGGTCCGCGACATCGCACTCCCCTTCGTCGATGCCTACGGTCCCAGCTCCGCGCACGGGCCGCCACCCCACGCATACGATGAACCACGATGAGTACGCCAGGGTTGTACGCGGTCAGCGACCTGCACGTCACGTACGTGGAGAACAGGGAGATCACGGAGTCGCTGCGGCCGGTCACCCCGGACGACTGGCTGATCGTGGCCGGTGACGTGGCGGAGAAGGTCGCCGACATCCAGCGCACGCTGGCGCTGCTGGCCTCGCGGTGGGCGACCGTGATCTGGGCGCCGGGGAACCACGAGCTGTGGACGGTCCGCGACGACGCGGTGCGGCTGCGCGGCGAGGAGCGCTACCGGCACCTGGTCGAGGTCGCCCGCGAGCTGGGCGTGCACACGCCGGAGGATCCGTACCCGGTGTGGAACGACGTGGTGATCGCGCCGCTGTTCGTCGGCTACGACTACTCGTGGCGGGTGCCCGGCGTGTCCACGAAGGAGGAGTCGCTGCGCAACGCGGAGCGGGCGGGCGTGGTCTGCACGGACGAGTTCGTGCTGCACCCTGATCCGTACCCGGGCCGGGACGCCTGGTGCGCCGCCCGGGCCGCGATCACCGAGGCCCGCCTGGCGGCGATCCCGGACGGCCTGCCGACCGTGCTGGCCAACCACTATCCGCTGGTCCGCGAGCCCACCGCGGTGCTGTGGAAGCCGGAGTTCGCGCAGTGGTGCGGCACCGACCTGACCGCGGACTGGCACCTGCGCTTCCGCGCCACCGTCATGGTCTACGGCCACCTGCACATCCCGCGTACCACCTGGCACGACGGGGTCCGCTTCGAGGAGGTGTCGCTCGGCTACCCGCGCGAGTGGCGGCAGCGCGGCTCCGGCACGCCCGCCCCGGTCCGCCGAATCCTCCCGGCATGATCGAACGGCTGCTCCCGCCCGGCATCGCCTGGGCCGAGACGTTCGGCGACGAGGACTGCGCGCTGTTCCCGGCCGAGGAGGCCGCCATCGCCCGCGCCGTGGACAAGCGCCGCCGCGAGTTCGTCACCGCCCGCTGGTGCGCCCGCCGCGCACTCGCCACGCTCGGCCTGCCCCCGTCGCCCATCGTGCCCGGCGAACGCGGCGCCCCCGGCTGGCCCCCCGGCGTCGTCGGCGCCATCACGCACTGTCCCGGCTACCGGGCCGCGGTCGCCGCCCGTACCCCCGCCGTCCGCTCCGTCGGAGTCGACGCCGAACTGCACGAGCCGCTCCCGGACGGCGTGCTCGACCTGGTCAGCGTGCCGGAGGAACGCGCCTGGCTCGCCGCCGCCCCGGCCGGCACCCACTGGGACCGCCTGCTGTTCAGCGCGAAGGAGTCCGTCTACAAGGCCTGGTTCCCGCTGGCCCGCCGCTGGCTCGGCTTCGAGGAGGCCCGCCTCACCGCCCTCCCGGACGGCACCTTCCACGCCGACCTCCTGGTCGACGGGCCGGTCACCGCCTTCTCCGGCCGCTGGCTGACCGCGGACGGCCTGATCCTGACCGCGATCGTCCACACCAGAGCCTGACATGCCATTTTCCCGCTTCCGGCGCGGTCACCGTCCGCACGCTCCCGCGGGCACCGGTCGTCGCTTGCGCTCCTCCCTGCACGCTCCGTGGCCGGCCGCGACCCGGCACCGGTGCCGTCTCCCCGCCGCGCGCCGGCTCCTCACCGCGAGGTCTCCGGTGCGTGGTGCGTCGCATCACACACCGGAGCCTCGTTGCCTGAGGCGCCCTAGCAGGTGACGGTGACGCTGCTCGTTCGCCGCTCCTCGTCGTGGTTGTTCGTGGCCGAGTTCCTCCAGAAGAAGAGTGCCGAGATGACGACGGTCTCGGTCGTGCCTTGGCAGGTGTCGTAACCGGACACCAGGCGTTCCCACCGGGAGCTGTAGACGTTGTCGCCCCAACTGTGTCCATCGTCGGCCCGCGCCTCGACGATGTCGACGTCGTAGGCGGTGCCGCCCGCCGCGTCCGTGACCTCCACCCAGAGGCGGAAGCGGTGGAGCCGATCGTCGTAGTGCAGCTCCATGCAGCGCAGGACCTGCGTGCCGACGCACGTGCCCTCCGGCGGGCGATAGATGTGGATCGCGGCCTGGGCGCTCGACGCGCTGACCACGAGGCCCGTTGCGGCCACGGCGACGACGGCGAGCAGCCGCGCCAGCATTCTCGGGACGAGTGTCATGTCTCCTCCTGCCAACTGTGGACATCCACGATCGCCGTTCGACCGCGGCCCGGCGTCGGCCGCGCCACGCACTTCCGGCTACGTCGTGGCGCGTACGCGGGACGGCGCCCTACGTGCGGCGGCGTAAACGCGCCCTAGCCGCGCAGCGTGGCGAAGACGTCGTCGGTCAGTGGCCGGTTGCGTGGCCGGCCCGGCTCGATGAACCACTCCCGGCCCGCGACCGCGGCGAAGATCGGGGCGGGCAGGCCGGCCAGCGCGGCCACGGTCCGGATGCCGGGGCCGCCGGTGGCCTGGCTGGCGTGGGCGCGCAGCGCGGCCCGCTTCTGGCGGGCGTAGCGGCGCACGTCCACCGCGTGGGTGAGCTGCTCGTGCGGGGTGAACACGGTCGCGGCGCCGTCCAGCGGCAGCCGCGGCAGCAGCCGGCCGGCGAGGCCGAGCACGGCCAGCAGCGGCCGGAGCGCGCGGCGGTCCACGGTGGCCTCCAGCAGCAGCGGCGTCCGGGCGAGCCGCGCGGCCACCGGCGCGACGCGGTGCACCTGCACGTGGTCCGGGTGGCCGTAGCCGCCGCGCGCGTCGTAGCCGGTCAGCGCGTCCGCGTGTTCCTCGCGCAGGATCGCGGCCAGCCGGTGCGCCACCTCCTCGACCGGCGCGTCCGCGAAGCACCCGCCGGTGCCGGCGTGCAGGCCGGAGTCGCGGTAGCCGAGCACCTCCACCCGCGCGCAGCCCAGCGCCCCGGCCGCGGCCAGCAGCTCCGCGTGCCGGCGGCCGCCCAGCTCGCCGCCGGAGGCGAGCCCGGCCTCGCCCAGCGTCGCGGTCACCAGCACCACGCGGTGCCCCTCGGCCGCGGCCCGCGCCAGCGTGCCCCCGGTCAGCAGCGTCTCGTCGTCCGGATGCGCGTGGAAGGACACGATCGTGTAGGTCATGCCGCCCCGTCGCCCGCCAGCTCGCCGCCGGGCATCCGGCCCGCGGCGGCCCGCGCCGGGCCGATCGCCGGCCTCACACCCGCACCAGCGGGTCGCGGAGGCGGGCGGCGGCGGCGTAGCGGGTGTCGGCGGCGGCGAGGACGGTGTCCCAGTGGAGGCGGGGCACGACCGCGCGGTTGTGCCGGGCCACGTCCGCGAGCAGCGCGGGTGAGGTCAGCAGGCGCGCGAGCGTGGAGATCAGCTCGGCGTCGGAGCCGACCAGCCAGCCGTCCACGCCGTGCTCGACGAAGTCCGCGACGCCGCTGCCCTGCCGCGCCACCACGGGCAGGCCGGCGCAGCGGGCCTCGAGCGCGGCGATGCCGAACGACTCGCGCGGCGCGGGCGCGACGTAGAGGTCCGCGGCGGCCAGCAGCGCCCGGATCTCGTGGCGGGGCAGCGCGCCGGTCAGCCGTACCCCCGAGGTCATCCCCGACCCGGCGACCTCGGCCCGCAGGCGCGGAAGCTGCGGCCCGTCGCCGACCAGGATCGCGCGGAAGCCGCCGGGGTGCGCGTCGTGCAGCGCCAGCAGCGCGCGCAGCAGCGGCCGGGGCCGTTTGCGGCGGACCATGCGCATCACGCTGACCACGGTCGGCGGCCCGTCCCGCGGCGCGACCGGCGGGGCCAGCCAGGCGGCCGGGTCGATGCCGTTGGGCAGCACCGCGACCGGCGTGCCGTCGAGCGCCTCGCGGACCGCGGCGGCCGCGGCGGTGCTGACCGCGGCCCAGTCGACCGGCCAGCGGGTGGCGCCGCGGCGGCGCGCGTACCAGCGCATCAGCGGGATCACGTCGTGCCACATCGAATGCACGGAGACCACCGTGGGTACGCCGTGCGCGCCGGCCAGCCGGGCCGCGCTCCAGGCCAGCGGCGAGAACGCGGACACGTGCGCGTGCACCGCCTGCGCGCCGCGCTCCCGCAGCACCCGGCACAGTTCCCGGCCCCGGACCGCGCGGTACGGCCCGGCGCCGGGCGCGCTCAGCCGAACCACCGGAACCGGCTCGTGCTCCACCGGGGACGGCGACCCGGTCGCGGTGATCACGAAGGGGGCGTGGCCGGCCGCGGCCTGCCGGGCGGCGAGGTCGCGGACCTGGAGCTCCACGCCGCCGAGACGGGGCAGGTAGACGTCGGTCACGTGGGCGATGCGCATGGTCGGGTTCTCCGGGGTCGACGGCTCACGCCGGTGTCGGGCGGTCGCCGCGACGGCGCGCGGCGAGCCACAGCAGGACCGCGATGCCGCCGACCGGGATCTCGGCGGCGAAGACGAGGCCGCGGAAGAGCAGCACCCCGGCGAGCGCGCCGGTGGCGTCCACGCCGAGCCCGATGAGCACCGCGACCGCGCCGGTCTCGACCAGTCCGGTGCCGCCCGGCGTGAGCGCGGCGAGGGTGAGGCCGCGGGCGGCGGCGAGGCCGGCGAGCAGGACCGGCACCGGTACGGTCACGCCGACGGCGGTGAGGCAGAGCCAGAGCAGCACGCCCTCGGACAGGCAGTAGCCGGCCATGCCCGCGGTGAGCGGCCGCCACCGCCGCCGTACCAGCCGGTCCACGCCGTCCAGGAGCGCCGCGACCGCGCCGGTCCAGCCGGGCGAGGCTCCGCGGGCCAGCCGTTCGGCGAGCGTCACCAGGCGCAGCAGCGGGCGGGCTTGGCCGAGCGAGGCCGCGACCAGCAGCGCGCCCGCGACCGCGGCGAGCACCGCGACGCCGAGCCACGGCGGCCACGGCCGGAGCCGCCCGGCCGCCATCAGCGCCACGACCGCGACCACCGGCAGCATCAGCCGCGCGGCCACGTCCCAGACCTTGGACACCACCACGAAGCGGGCGAAGTCACGGTTCGTGTGTCCCCAGCCGCGCACCATGGTCAGGTTGAGCACGGTGCCGGCGACGCCGCCGAGCGGCAGCACGTTCGCGACCGCGCTGCCGGAGAGGTTGAGCGTGAGCGCGCGCAGGTGGGTCAGGCCGGGCAGCGACGCGTCCAGCACGAACGTGTGCACCCAGAGGCCGGCCAGCCAGACGGTGCCGAGCAGCAGCAGCCAGCGCCAGCCGACCTGGCTGATCGACGCCCAGGCGGCGGTCCAGGAGGCGCCCGCCTCGGCCAGGTGATGCCCGGCCCAGGCCACGACCAGCACGGCCGCCAGCAGCAGTCCGAGGCGTCGCAGCCGTCCGCGCCGCGACGTCGCGGTCCGCTCCATCCACTCCTCCCCGGCCACCGGTAGATAACTCACGGTAGCCTTCGATGGTGCGTTTTACGGGTATTTAAGCCGTTTCGGGCACGCGTTGCGGGGCGGTACAAAATCCACTCCGCGGGGTAAACGCCCGGCATGTCCCCCGCACCGTGGCCTCTGGCCGTGGCGGCTCTGGCCGCCCTCCCCGGCGCCTACGCCGGGCTCGCCGACTACCTCGGCCTGCCGTCCGTCGCACTCACGCCGGTGGTGGCCGCGGTCGTCTTCGGCGCCGCGATCATCGGCGCCGCGTTCCTGCTCTCCTGGGCCGCGGAGGCCGCGCAGTCCGAGGTGAGCGCCGGGGTGGCGCTCGCGTTCCTGGCGTTCCTGGCGGTGCTGCCGGAGTACGCGGTCGACTTCGTCTTCACCTGGCGGGCCGGCGAGACGTTCGCGGCCGAGGGGCACTGCGCCCCGGTCGCGGGCGAGGACCCGTGCGCGCTGGCGCTGGCCAACATGACCGGCGCGAACCGGGTGCTGGTCGGCATCGGCTGGCCGCTGGTGGTGCTGATCGCCGCGCTGGTCGCCCGCCGCCACCCGCGCCGCGCGGACCGGGAGCCGAGCGTGCCCGCGCCCGGCCACGTACGGCTGGCCCGGCCCATGTCGATCGAGGTGGTCGCGCTCGGCGTGGCCACCGTCTACTCGCTGACGCTGCCGCTGCGGCACTCGCTCACGCTGGTCGACGCGGCAGTGCTGGTCAGCATCTTCGTCCTGTACGCGTGGCGGCTGTCCCAGGCCCCGGTCGAGGAGCCGGACCTGATCGGCACCGCCGCCTGGATCGCCGATCGGGGCCGGCGCGCCCGCCGCTGGTGGCTGGCCGGCCTGTTCGCCGTGGCGGCCGCGGTCATCCTGGTCACCGCGGAGCACTTCGCCGACTCCGTGGTCGGCACCGGCGAGCAGCTCGGCATCGACCGCTTCCTGCTGGTGCAGTGGGCCGCGCCGGTCGCCAGCGAGGCGCCGGAGCTGATCGTGGCCTGCCTCTACGCGTGGCGGCTGCGCGCCTCGCACGCGCTCGGCACGCTGCTGTCCAGCAAGGTCAACCAGTGGACGCTGCTGGTCGGCACGATCCCGATCGTGTTCGCCATCTCCTCCGGCAGCCCGCACGGCCTGCCGCTCAGCGGTCACCAGCGGTACGAGCTGCTGATCACCGCGGCGCAGTCGCTGTTCGCGGTGAGCCTGCTGCTCGACCTGCGGCTCACGCTGTGGGGCTCGGCCGTGCTGATCGGGCTGTTCGGCGCGCAGTTCACGGCCAGCCTGACGCTCTCCGACGCCGCCAACCGCACCGTGCTGATCGTGCTCTCCGCCGTCTACCTGGCGCTCGCCGCGATCATGATGGTGGTCTCCCGGCGCCGCGCGGTCCGCCTGTTCCGGGAGGGCACGGTGGCACGCTTGGACCAGGTCCCCGAGTGGGACCCGGAGGGCGCCGGGCAGCGCGGATGACGCACCTATACTTGCCGCTCCGGCGTACGGGGAGGTGACCGTGTCACTGTCGGATCCGGGCCGGCTGGACGCGCTGGCCCGTACCGGGCTGGGCGCCGCACCGGACGAGATGTTCGACCGGTTCGCCGACCTGGTCCGCCGCGTGCTCGGCGTGCCGGTCGCGCTGGTCTCGCTGGTCAGCGACGAGCGGCAGTTCCTCCCCGGCGCGTTCGGGCTGGCCGAGCCGTGGATGACGCGGCGCGAGACCACGCTGTCGCACGCGTTCTGCCAGCCCGTGGTGCTCAGCGCCGAGCCGCTGGTGGTCACGGACGCGCGGACCGACCCCCGGGTCACCGGGCACCTCGCGATCGAGGACCTGAACGTGATCGGGTACGCCGGCATGCCGCTGACCGACGCGGAGGGCCGGGTGCTCGGCGCGCTGTGCGCGATCGACGACGAGTCGCACGCCTGGACCGAGGAGGAGCTGGCGCTGCTGTCCGACCTGGCCGCCGCCTGCTCGGACAGCCTGCGGTTGCGGATCGCCACCCGGCGCGCCGGCGCCGCCTTCGACCGCAGTCAGTTGCTGCTGCGGGCCAGCACCACGCTCGCGGACACCAGCACGATCTCGGACGTCGTCGACGCGGTGCGGCACCTGGTGACCGGCACGCTCGACCCGGCCTACGTCGGGCTGTCGCTGACCGACGCGAGCAGCGTGCACCTGCACAGCGGCGACTCGCTGCCCACCGAGGTGGCCCGCCGGTGGAACCGGTACGACCGCACCGCCACCACCCCGTCCGCGCTCGCCGCCGACCGCGGCGAGATGGTGCTGCTGCCGGACCCGGCGGCGGTCGCGGCCCAGGTGCCGGACGCGGCGCCGACGTTCGCCGAGATGGGCTGGCAGTCCGGCGCCAGCGTGCCGCTGCCCGGGCCGGAGGGCCCGATCGGCGCGCTCACGTTCGTCTGGAAGCAGCCCAACCCGCTCGACGACACGGAGCAGGCCGTGCTCGCCGCGCTGGCCGGCTACGTGGCGCAGGCGCTCGGCCGCGCGGGCACGCTCGCCGACCGCCGGGACGCGGCCTCCACCATGCAGAAGGCGCTGCTGTCCCCGCTGCCCACGCACGGCCAGGTGCGGATGGCGGCCCGCTACCTGCCCGCCCACCACGCGGACCACGTCGGCGGCGACTGGTACGACGCGATCCGCATCGACGAGCACCGGCTCGCGCTGGTGATCGGCGACGTGAGCGGGCACAGCATCCAGGCCGCGGCCGCCATGAGCCAGTTGCGCAGCATCCTCCGCACGCTGCTGATCGACCGGCGGGAGTCGCCCGCCGCGGTGCTGCGCCGGCTGGAGCACACCAGCCGGGCGCTGCACGCGCCGGAGCTGACCACGGCCGTGCTCGCGTACCTGGACCGCACGCCCACCGGCCGGTACGCGCTGACCTGGTCGAACGCGGGCCACCCGCCGCCGCTGCTGGCCGTGGCGGGCGGTGGCGTCGTCGCGCTGGACGGCGGCGATCCGCTGCTCGGCGCGTTCCGGCACCCCGCGCGGCGCAGCCAGACCGTGGAGCTGCCGCCGGGCGCGGTGCTGGTGCTGCACACGGACGGGCTGGTCGAGACGCGCACCGACCCGATCGACGTGGGCCTGGACCGGGTGCGGGAGCTGCTGCGCCGGCACGCCGCCGACGATCCCGAGCGCATCGCGGACACGCTGGTCAGCCGCGTCGGCAGCCGGTACGAGGACGACGTGGCGCTGCTCGTGGTGTCCGTGCCGTGAGGGCGTGAAACCGCTCATCCGGGGAATGCACGGGTCATGAACCAGTACACGATCCGTGACCCGCGCAGCCAGTACCCGACGCCCGACCAGCTCACCGGCGGCGACCAGGGCGAGCCCGGCACCACCGGCGAGATGCCGGACAAGCCGGACCACGGCGAGGACACCTATCAGGGCTCCGGGCGGCTGTCCGGGCGCCGCGCGGTGATCACCGGCGGCGACTCCGGCATCGGCCGCGCGGTGGCGATCGCCTACGCCCGCGAGGGCGCCGACGTGCTCATCTCCTACCTGCCCGAGGAGGAGAAGGACGCCGACGACACGGCCGCGCTGATCGAGAAGGCCGGCCGCAAGGCGGTCAAGGTGCCCGGTGACATCCGCGACGAGGCGCACTGCGGCGAGATCATCAACCGCGCGGTGAGCGAGCTCGGCGGCATCGACATCCTGGTCAACAACGCCGCGTTCCAGATGGCCCAGCCCGGCGGGATCACCGACATCACCACCGAGCAGTTCGACAAGGTGATGAAGACCAACCTGTACGCGATGTTCTGGCTGTGCCGCGCCGCGGTCCCGCACATGCCGGCCGGCGCGGTCATCATCAACACCGCGTCGATCCAGGCGTACCAGTCCTCCGCGCCGCTGCTCGACTACGCCACCACCAAGGGCGGCATCGTGGCGTTCACCAAGGCCCTCGCCGAGGACCTGGCGGAGAAGGGCATCCGGGTGAACGCGGTCGCGCCGGGCCCGATCTGGACGCCGCTGATCCCGGCGACCATGCCGGAGAAGAAGGTGGAGAGTTTCGGCGGGGACACGCCGCTCAAGCGCGCCGGTCAGCCCGCCGAGCTGGCACCCGCCTATGTGTACTTCGCCAGCCAGGAGTCCAGCTACACCACGGGAGAGGTACTCGGCGTCACCGGCGGTAAGCCGGTGAGCTGACAGTCAGCGTCGCGTCACAATGCTGTCGTATCCCTGGCGTAGGCTCGGGCACACAGCTTCCCGATCGGAGCAGAGTGTGACCGGATCCTTCTCAGTGGTGAAGTCCGAGGACGGCGAGGGCACCATCCGCCTGTCGATCAGCGGCGACGTCGACAACGACGTCGCCCCGGCGCTCACCGACATCATCGCCAACGCGGCGGACCAGCCCGGCACCGGGCCGATCGTGGTCGACCTCGACCGCGTGTCGGCGCTGACCGCGGCCGGGATCCGGGCCCTGCTGGAGGGACGCGCGGCGGCGGAACGGTGCGATCGTCCGTACCGGATCGTCAACGTGCACGACGAGACCGCCGGTCACGCGCTGCGCGTCAGCGGGCTCGCCGACATCGCCGAGCCGGTCACCGTGGTCCACCAGCGACGGTGACCGGGCGGCCGGCTCACCGGTCGATCGGCAGGCCCGCCCAGACCACCTTGCCGCCCGGCGCCGGCAGCACGCCCCAGCGCCGGGCGATCGCCTCCACCAGCCGCAGGCCGCGGCCGGTGGAGGGCAGCTCCGGCGGGCCCGGGTCCAGCCGCGGCACGCCCGTGGAGCCGTCGCCGACCAGGATCAGCAGGTGCCGGCGGCCGAGCGAGACCCGCAGGTCGGCCATGGTGCGCGCGTGCACGATCGCGTTGGTGACCAGCTCGCCCGCGATCATCGCGGCCGGCACGGACAGCGTCGGCAGGTTCCATCGCACGCAGGCCTGCTCGGTCAGCTCCCGGGCGCGCCGGCTGGCCCCGGCCGTGGGCAGCATCGTGTCGCCGGCGGTCGGCATCCGGCGCGCCGCCCGCGCGGCCAGCGCCGCCGCCGCGGAGGGATAGACCGCCAGCCGGCCGTACGCGTCGCCGGCCAGCAGGTCCGCGGTCTCCGGCCGGGGCGCGCACAGCAGCAGCGGCGTGCCCGGCCACACCGCCGCCTGCCAGGCCACGGTACGGAACACGGACAGCGCCACCGGCTCGCGCACGCGCAGCCCGGCCAGGTCGACGATCAGCGCGTCCGGCACCCCGACCAGGCACTTCGACAGCGCGGCCCGCACCTGCGGCGCGCTGGACAGCGTCAGGTCACCGGAGAGGCGCACCAGCATCCGGGTCCCGACCTGGTCGACCTCACATCCGAACGGCGGCACCACTCCATTGTCGTCCGCCCGCCGGTCCTCCGCCGGGCCGGGGGCGGATCAGACCCTTCCGGTGACCGGGTACGCCATCCGATGGCCGGGATCCGGCCCCCCGCGAACCGCTTCGGTCACGGTGAGTGGCGCGACGGTCACTTCGACCCGATCGGGAGGGCGGCCTCGTGCGGGTGGAACAGCAGGTGGAGCGCGCCGTCGAGGTCGAGCCGCCGGATGCCGATGCCGTAGACCGGCTCGAGGACCGCCGGGTCGAGCACCTCGTCCACGGTGCCGGCCGCGACCACTCCCCCGTCGCCGAGCAGCACGAGGTCGTCGCAGTAGCGGGCGGCCAGGTTGAGGTCGTGCAGCACCACGACCGCGCAGGTGCGCAGTGACCGGACCAGCCGCAGGATCTCGTGCTGGTAGCGGATGTCCAGGTGGTTCGTGGGCTCGTCGAGCAGCAGGTGGGTGGCCTGCTGGGCCAGCGCGCGGGCGATCAGCACCCGCTGCCGCTCCCCGCCGGACAGCCCGGCGAACGGCCGCGCGCCCAGGTGCGCCGCGCCGACCCGGTCCAGGCAGGCCACGGCGATCTCGCGGTCGGCCCGGCCGGTGCGCTGGAAGGTGCCGAGGTGCGGGCCGCGGCCGAGCAGCACCAGCTCGCCGACGGTCAGCGCGGTCTCGCCGCCGGTCTCCTGCACCACCACGGCCAGCCGGCGCGCGGCCTCGCGCGCCCCGAGCCCGGCCAGCGGGTCGCCGTCCACCGTGACCGTGCCGGCCGGTGCGCGCAGCGCGCCGTAGAGCAGGCGCAGCAGCGTGGTCTTGCCGCTGCCGTTCGGGCCGATCAGCCCGAGCACGCGGCCGGGGCGCGCGGTGACGCTGACGCCGTCGATCACGGGGTTCGCGCCGTAGCGCCAGGAGACGCCGGCCGCCTCGATCACGCGCCGGCCCCGAACCGGGCGACGATCCGCTCCAGGCCGTCGACGGAGAGCGGCGACGGCGGCTCGGTGAAGTTGAACAGCTGCGTCATCACGTCGCCGTTCCGGACCGCGGTGAGCTCCGCCGAGCCGGGCAGGTCGGTGAGCGCCCGGCGCACCGCGTCCGGGTCCCCGTCGCTGTGCAGCAGGATGATCACGTCGGGGTTCCGGCCGAGCAACTCCTCCAGCGTGATCTCGAAGACCCGCTCGGTGGAGTCGCCGAACACGTTGCTGAAGCCGGCCGCGGTGACCTGCGGGTGCGCCATGCTGGTGCTGCCGTACGCGTACGTGACGCCGCCGCCGGCCGTCGGGTAGAGCACGGCCGCGGTGCGCCCGGACGGCGTACCCACGGCGGTCTGGATCTCGTTCATCCGCTCCCTGAGCGCCTCGGTCGCGGCCCGCGCCTCGGCCGGGCGGCCGAACACCCGGCCGTAGGTCTCCAGCTGCCGGTAGACGTCGTCGAACGTCGGCACCGCCGTGCTGCCCGGGCACATGGCCGGCTCCTCCAGCAGCGGGATGCCGACCGCGGCGAGCGCGTCGCGGGAGAGGTTCTCGACCTCGCCGAGCACCAGGTCCGGCTGCTGGGCGATCACCGTCTCCTTGGAGATCCGCAGGTGGCCGCTGGTGTCCATCTCGTCCGTGAGCAGCGGGATCCGGTCCAGCTCGGCGAGCGTGGCCGGGTCGTAGTACTCCGCCGGGTACACGCCGGCGCGCGCGGTGACGCGGTCCATCACCCCCAGCTCGTGGAGGTACGGCACGGCCGCGCTCTTGAGCAGCACGACGCGTCGCGGCGTCGCGCCGAACGTGACGTCGACGCCGCAGTTGCTGACCGTGACGGCCCGCGGCCCGGCCGGTGCGCCGCCGGCTCCGCAGGCCGTGGCCAGCATCAGCGTCGCGGTCAGGATCGCTGCCAGGGGTGCCTTCATCGTGGGTCTCCTCAGCCGGTGGCGTGCAGGCGGCGGATCAGGATCAACAGGAACGGGGCGCCGAGCAGCGACGTGACGATGCCGATCGGGATCTCCTGCGGCGCGAGCAGCACGCGGGCCACCACGTCCGCCCAGACCAGCAGGATCGCGCCGAGCAGCGCGGCGACCGGCACCACGCGCACGTGCGCGGCGCCCACCAGGCGGCGGGCCAGATGCGGCACGACCAGTCCGGCGAAGCCGATGCTGCCGGACGCGGACACCAGCACGCCGACCGCGAGCGACACGATCACCAGCAGCCGCATCCGGAATCGGTCCGGCGAGACGCCCAGCGTGTGCGCGGTCTCGTCGCCGACCGCGAGCACGTCCAGCCGGCGTCCGAGCACGGTCAGGTAGAGCGCCGTGCCGATCACCACGATCGCGGTGACCGCGAGCAGCGGGTCCCAGCGGGCCAGGCCGAGCGAGCCGAGCAGCCAGAACATCACCGACCGGGAGCCCTCGGCCGAGCCGGACGCGAAGATCAGGAAGCTGGTCGCGGCGTAGAGCGCGTAGCCGACCGCGACGCCGGCCAGCAGCAGCCGGATCGAGGTGATCCGCCCGCCGCTGCGCGCGATCACGAAGACCAGCAGCGAGGCGGCGAGCGCGCCGGCGAACGCGCTGCCGGAGAGCGCGTACTGGCCGAACCCCGCGCCCGCGCCGAACAGCAGCGCCGCGGCGGCGCCGCTGGACGCGCCGGAGTTGATGCCCAGCAGGTACGGGTCGGCGAGCACGTTGCGGACCATGGCCTGGAGCGCGACGCCGCAGATCGCCAGGCCGGCGCCGACCGTCATGCCGAGCAGGACGCGGGGCAGGCGCACCTGCCAGACGATCGCCTCGTGCGGCGGCGCCCACTCCGTCCCGGACGGGAGGCCGGTGAGCCGGTGCGCGATGATCCGGGCCACCGTGACCGGGTCGATCGCGACGGCGCCGGTCCCGACCGCCACCAGACCGGTGAGGACCAGCGCCGCGCTCAGGCCGGCCAGCCACCCGGCGGTGCTGCGCCGGCGCGCGCCCACGCCCAGCGGGTCGGAGGACACCGGCCGCTCTCCCGTCGCCTACGTTGTTGCAAAAGACTGGCAACAACGTAGCAGCAAGATCAAGGCGCCGGGAAGCCCCGGAGATCGGTGAGCAGCGTCTCCACCCGGCGGCGGATCTCGTCCCGGATCGGGCGGACCGCGGCCACGTCCCGGCCCGCCGGGTCGTCCAGCTTCCAGTCCTCGTAGCGCTTGCCGGGGAACACCGGGCAGGCGTCGCCGCAGCCCATGGTGATGATGACGTCGGAGGTGCGCGCGGTCTCGTACTCCAGCAGCGTCGGCGTCCCGCCGCTGATGTCGATGCCCACCTCGCGCATCGCCTCCACCGCGGCCGGGTTGACCGCCTCGGCCGGCTCCGACCCCGCGGAGCGCACCTCGACCGCGTCACCGCCCAGGTGACGCAGCCACCCGGCCGCCATCTGCGAGCGCCCGGCATTGTGGACGCAGACGAACAACACGCTGATCTTGTCGGTCATCGAGACCCCCTGGTCACTGTCGTCGGATCGGTGGGGAAGAATCGCCGGCGCGCCCAGAGCGACACGTAGACCAGCGCGACCAGCACCGGCACCTCGATCAGCGGCCCGACCACGCCGGCCAGCGCCTGCCCGGAGGTGAGGCCGAACGTGCCGATCGCGACCGCGATGGCCAGCTCGAAGTTGTTGCCCGCGGCGGTGAACGCCAGCGTGGTGGTGCGCGCGTAGGTGAGCCCGATGGCCCGGCCGAGCAGGTACGACCCGGCCCACATGATCGCGAAGTAGGCCAGCAGCGGCAGCGCGATGCGGGCCACGTCCCACGGCCGGCCGAGGATCGCGTCGCCCTGGAGCGCGAAGAGGACCACGATCGTGAAGAGCAGGCCGTAGAGCGCGGCCGGGCCGATCGCGGGCAGCAGCCGGCTCTCGTACCAGTCGCGGCCCTTCGCGCGCTCGCCGAGCACGCGGGTCAGGTATCCGGCGGCCAGCGGGATGCCCAGGAAGATCAGCACGTTGCCGGCGATCGCCCATCCGGAGACCTCCAGCGCGGCGCCGGCGAACCCGAGCCAGCCCGGCAGCACGGACAGGTAGAACCAGCCCAGCAGCCCGAACGCGAGCAGCTGGAAGACCGAGTTGAGCGCGACGAGCACCGCGGCCGCCTCCCGGTCGCCGCAGGCCAGGTCGTTCCAGATGATCACCATGGCGATGCAGCGGGCCAGGCCCACGATGATCAGCCCGGTCCGGTACTCCGGCTGGTCGGGCAGGAACAGCCAGGCCAGCGCGACCATCAGCGCCGGCCCGGCCACCCAGTTCAGCACCAGGGACGAGACGAGCAGCCGGCGGTCGGCGGTGACCGTGTCCAGCCGGTCGTACCGCACCTTGGCCAGCACCGGATACATCATGATCAGCAGCCCGGCCGCGATCGGCAGCGACAGCCCGCCGACCCGCACCGCGTCCAGCGCGCCGGCCAGGCCCGGCACGGCGCGGCCGAGCAGCAGGCCCGCGGCCATGGCGACGCCGATCCAGACGGGCAGCCACCGGTCCAGCCGGGACAGGCGCGCCACGACGGCGGTTTCCGCACCGGTCATGTCGACATGGTGCCGCGCCCGGGCCGGAAGCGATGGCTCAACGTTCATCACGGTGATTTCTATCAGCTTACTTAGACGGCTGTCTAGGTTGACATCTCTCTAACCAGCGGGCAGTCTCTGATTCGACGATCATCGAGATAGGGAGATGAGACTATGTACGAGCACCCGATCGTAGTGATCGGCGCGGGGCCGGTCGGCCTGGCCGCCGCCGCCCACCTGCACGAGCGCGGCCTGCCGTTCCTCGTCCTGGAGGCCGGCGACGGCCCCGGCGCGGCCGTGCGGCAGTGGGCCCACGTGCGCCTGTTCTCGCCGTGGCGCCACGACGTCGACCTCGCCGCCGGCCGGCTGCTGGGCGCGGCCGGCTGGACCGCGCCCGACCCCGACGCGCTGCCCACCGGCGGGCAACTGGCCGCCGACTACCTGCGGCCGCTCGCCGCCCTGCCCGCGCTCGCGCTGCACCTCCGCTACGGCGCGCGGGTCGTCGCGGTGACCCGGCAGGGCATGGACCGCCTGCGCACCGCCGGGCGGGAGAACGCGCCGTTCCTGATCCGGCTCGCCGACGGCACCGACGTGCTGGCCGGCGCGGTCATCGACGCCTCCGGCACCTGGGCCACGCCGAACCCCCTCGGCGCCGCGGGCATCCCCGCGCACGGCGAGGCGGAGGCGGCGGCGTTCATCGGCCGGGCCCTGCCCGACGTGCTGGGCGCCGACCGTGGCCACCACGCGGGCCGGCACACGCTCGTGGTCGGCGCCGGCCACTCCGCCGCGACCACGCTGCTGGACCTGGCCACGCTCGCGGACCGGGCGCCCGGCACCACGGTGACCTGGGCGATCCGGGCCGGCGACCCGGCGCGCACCTACGGCGGTGGGGCCGCCGACGCGCTGCCCGCCCGCGGCGCGCTCGGCAGCCGGCTGCGGCGGCACGTGGAGTCCGGCCGGATCACGCTGCTGACCGGCTTCGCCGTGCGGGCGCTCGCGGTGGCCGGCGACCGGGTCGAGGTCTCCGACGGGCGGCGTACCGTCACCGCGGACCGGATCGTGTCCGCGACCGGCTTCCGGCCCGACCACACGATCGTCGCCGAGCTGCGGCTGGACCTGGACCCGATCCTGGGCTCCACGCGTACGCTGGCGCCGCTGATCGACCCGAACGAGCACTCCTGCGGCACGGTCCCGCCGCACGGCATCGACGCGCTCGCGCACCCGGAGGCCGGCTACTACGCGGTCGGCGTCAAGAGCTACGGCCGCGCGCCGACGTTCCTGCTCGCCACCGGGTACGAGCAGGCCCGCTCCGTCGTCGCCGGGCTGGCCGGGGACTGGGACGCGGCCCGGGACGTACGGCTCGACCTGCCCGAGACCGGCGTGTGCGGCTCCGGCCCGGAGCCCGCGGACGACTGCTGCGGCACCGCGCTGCCCACCCTGATCCGGATCGGCGGCGCCCGCTGACTCACGCCCGGCGCTTGCGCGGCGCCGCGGAGCGGGGCGGCTGGGTGCGCATGTGGTCGCGGACCCGGGCCATGATGTCGCCGAGGTGGCGCAGGTCGTCCGGGCCGAGCGGGGCGAACAGCAGCTCGCGGGTGACCCGCACGTGCCCGGGCAGCACGCGCTGCAGCAGCGCGAGGCCGTCGTCGGTGATGGTGACCAGGGTGGCGCGCTCGTCGTCCGGGCAGGGCCCGCGGGTGATCAGGCCGGCCTTCTCCAGCAGGCCGGCCTGATAGGTCAGGCCGCTGCGGCTGTAGACGACGCCGTCGGCCAGCTCCGTCATGCTCAGCCGCCCCTTGGCGTCGGCGAGCCGCGCGAGCAGCTGGAACTGGACGTAGCTGAGCCCGCCCTCGGCGCGGAGCTGCTGCTCCACGTGGTGCTGGAGCAGGCCGGCGGCCTCCATCAGCGCGAAGTACGTCTGGAGCTGGTCGGGTGCGAGCCCTTCGTCCACGCCTACACGATACAGGTTGGAATTTGAAGCATCAGGGACGCAGCAGCGTACGGACCGCGGCCTCGCGCAGCCACGCCTCCGCCTCGGCCTCGGTCCAGGTGGCGTCGCGGAGCAGCCGCGGCCAGGAGTAGATGCCGAACAGGTACCACAGCACGTCGGTGGCCCGCTCCACGGAGACGCCGTCCGCGAGCACGTCCAGCGTGGCCAGGCGCCGGGCCACCGCCGCGATCGCGGTGCGGTAGTCGTCGTTGGCGTCGGTGAGCAGCGTGCGGGCGAACGGCTCGGAGGCGGCCGTGTCGAGCAGCAGCCCGATCACGGCCGCGTGCTCCCGGTAGCTGGCCGCGGTCCCCCGCGCCAGCAGCTCGATCACCTCGTGCCCGGTGGCGGCGGCCTCGACCCGGCGCAGCGTCTCGGCCACCTCCGCGTCCTCGACGCCCTGCCGGACCAGGTGTTCCAGCAGCACGGGCTTGCCGCCGACGCTGGTGTAGACGGTCGCGACGACCACGCCGGCGGCCTTGGCGATGTCGTTGACGGTGGCCTTCGCGTACCCGTCGGCGGTGAAGCGCTCGCGCGCGGCCCGCAGGATCAGCTCGCGGGTCTGCTCCGCCGCCTGCGCGCGCCGGGTGTTCGGGTTCGCGGCCATGTGCTCCGCCTCTGCTCGCCGTGGTGCCCCAGCCTAGATCGCGCCGGAGAGCGCCGCCGCGACCTCCTCCGGCGACGGCATGGCGTCGATCTGCTTGCGCACGTCCGCGGCCGCGGCCGCGTAGGCCGGATCCTCGAGGACGGTACGCACGGCCGCGCGCAGCCGCTCCGGATCGGGCCGGCCCGGCGCGGTGGCGACGCCGCACCCGGCCGCGGTGACGGCCGCGGCCTGGATGAACTGGTCCGCGCCCTGCGGCACGACCACGACCGGCAGCCCGAGCGAGAGCGCGCCGAGCACCGTGCCGGCGCCGCCGTGCGTGACCACCGCGGTGACGCCGGCCAGCAGCCCGGCCATCGGCTGGAACGGCACCAGCCGCGGCTCGGCCGGGCCGGCGCCGGGCAGCGCGGTGCCGACGAACTCCGCGTCGACGCCGTCCCGCATCGCGGTCAGCAGGTCGAGGACGATCTCCGGGTCGCCGAAGTGCGAGCCGAACGTGACCAGCACGCGTGGGCGGCCGGGCGCGGGCGGCGCGAGCGCGGGCGTGACGTCGCCGTCCGGGCCGCGGTGCGCCTCGGGGCGCAGCGGCAGCCGGGTCACGCCGTCCGGGATGCCGACCGGGCCGAGCGCGTCCGGGCACAGGTCGAGCAGCCAGCGGCCGGCCGGCAGCGTGGCCGGGGCGTCCAGGCCGCGCGCGGTGAAGTGCGGCGCCGTGCTCGCCGCGATCGCGGTGCGGAACTCGGCCGGCACGCCGGGGCCGAACGAGAGCGTGGCCAGCGGTGCGCCGAGCACGGCCGCGACCAGCGGGCCGACCGTGTCGGTCAGCTCGTTGACGACCAGGTCCGGCGCCCACTCCCGGGCCACCGCGACCGCCTCGTCCGCCGTGGTGTCCAGGCGGATCTCGCCGAAGAACGCGGAGACGCTCTCCGGCGTGGGGTCGGCCGCCGCGTCCTGGCCGGTGCGCGCCGCGGCCTCGGCGAACAGCGCGTCCGGCATCGGCCCGGCCGGCAGGTGGTCGAAGCCCTCGGCGGCCAGGACCGGGGTCATGCCGGCCGCGGTCATGAACGCGACCCGGTCGCCGCGCCGGGCGAACGCGCGGGCCAGGGGCAGGAGCGGATACGTGTGCCCGATCGCGGGCACGCAGCTGAACAGAACTCGCATACCCATCAGAATACAATTCTGATGACCAGAATGCCATTCTGATGAGATGCCCGCACGAAAGTCGCCCGATCCGGCGCGTTGATCCGCGCCGTTTCGGGTAGAAGACGGCGGTGGGGAATCTGAGCACGTCGCTTCCACCCTCGGACGCGACAGAGGTACGGGTGTGGACCTTGCACACCCCTGAAGAGCTGCGCAAACTACGAGCCGGGCTGGGCGAGATCATCGCCGATGCACCGTGGCGGGACGGGGACGCGCTGGCGGACGTACCGGAACGAATGGTCCTGGTCGCCAGCGAACTCGCGACGAACGCGATCCGGCACGGCCAGCCGCCCACGGAGGTGCGACTGCTGCGTACCGACGCCGAATTCGTCCTGGACGTGCTCGATCACGACCCGGACACGCCGCCGGAGCCGTCCGACGCGTCCACCTTCGCCTCCGGCGGGCGCGGGCTGCAGATCGCGCAGCGGCTGTCCCTGGACGTCGGCTGGTACACGGCCGACGAGTCCAAGCACGTCTGGGCCAGCTTCCCGATCAGCGCCGAGCCGGCGGCGGAATGAGGTTCCACCGGCGCCCGGAGCCCGGGCGCCGGTGGGTCACCGGACCGGCGACGGCACCGCCGGGCGGCGGCCGAGCGCCGAGATGCCGAGCGCGGTGGCGAACAGCAGCCCGGCCAGCACCGCGAACGGACCGTAGTTCGCCATGGTCAGATCGGTCCAGAACGGGTAGGCGGGGTCGTAGCCACCGCGGGCCAGCTCCGGCAGGTAGCCTCGCGCGCCGTGCACCGGCGGCCAGAGCAGCGGCAGCCCGATCCAGGCCGCGGCGCCGGCCAGCACGGACGCGGAGGCCCGGCCGTCGGACCGGCGGCTCGCCCAGCCCACGACCAGCCAGGTGACCGCCGCGCCGAGCAGGCCGGCGGCCAGCGTGACCGCGGAGATCCACGCCGGCTCCGCCGCGTTCACGGAGACGATCAGGAAGTCGTCGCCCTGCTCGGGGTGGTAGTTGTCCCCCACGCTCAGGATCAGCCCGTCCCGGCGCGCGCTCAGGAACTGCCGGTCGCCGACCTCCCGGCCCAGCGTGGCGTCGTGGGCGTTCATCGTGCCCTGATCGACGATCTCCCAGCCGGCCGCGGCCAGCCTCGCCCGCAGGCCCGCCATGTACGCCGTCACCTGCCGCGTCTCCGGCGTGCCGGGCATCCGGTCGTACAGTCGCCGGGCGGTGAGCTGCTCGCCGGGCGGGTAGCCGAACGGCTGGTCACCCTGCGCCTCCAGCTCCACGCCCGGCGCGATCAGCTCCGCGATCCGGCCCGCCGCCGCCTCGTCCGGCAGCCCCGGCCCGGCCTGCCAGGCCAGCCGGTTGGTCGCGGACGCGGCCACGAACCCGCCGGCGAACGCGAGGAGCAGACTCAGCACCACGACGGTACGGCTGCGCGGGTGACCCAGCCGGGCCCGCAGCCCGTGCCGCACCAGGTTGACCGCGCGCGGGCGCGCTCCCCCGGCCTCCGCCGCCATGGCCAGCGTGTCCAGCACCTCGTCCCGGCGCGGACCCTTCGGGTACGCCAGGAGCAGCAACCGATTCCACATCACGCGACCCAATATAAAGATAATCTGACTATCGGGCCACCCCGCCGACGATCAGTTCAGTGTCCGCGTCGTGCTCCAGGTGCGGCGGCCCGGCGACGATCGCGGTGGCGCGGTCCCACGGCCGCTCGCGCGCCATGAACGGCAACTCCTCCCGCAGCCAGCTCGCCACCTGCTCGCGCTGCCCGGCCGAGTCCCCGTCACGCGCCGCCAGCAGCCGTTCCTGCGCGCCGAGATCCCCCTGGAGGTAGACGGACGCGTCCAGCCACGGCGCCAACTCCTCCCGGATCACGCCGGTCCCCTCCACCCAGACCACCTCCGCACCCGCGGGCACGCTGATCGACCCCGGCCGCCCGCGCGCGATCCAGGCCTCGGGCCGGTAGTCGACCGCCTCCCCCCGGTGCAGCGGCCGCAACACGTTCTCCACCAGCAGCCCGCCCCAGTCGAAGCAGGCGTGATGCCACGCCACATCGTCGGTGTGCACGACCGCGGACCCCGGCACCAGCCGCCGGAACCGCTCCGCCAGCGTCGACTTCCCCGCCCCACCACGCCCGTCGATCCCGATCACCCTCGGCCGCCCCACCACCGTCCCCGCCGCATCCCACAACCACCCGACGACCTCCCGCGCCGCCACCACCCGCCACCCACCGACCTCCACCTCACCCGGACGCAGACGCATCGGCCACCCCCTCCAGAAAGGACCGGTCACCTCACCCTACGAAACAGCGCGGCAGGCCGGGGCCATGCAGGAATCCGGCGCGACCGGTGAGCCAGCACTACGAACGGGCGGTCGCTGACCCGGGGGGATCGGGCGCGCGCCAGGAGCTGGCGCCGCACCTTCGGCGGCATTTCCACGCGCAGGGCGGCCACGCCGGAAAACGCGTTGCGGCCGTGAGCCGGGGACGGTCATGATCTCGGCATGACGTACTGACGGACCACCCCGACGGCCCCGTGGCGATCTCGCCCGGCGGTGCCGCATGTCCGCGTCTTTCCGCCAGCTACGTGAAGTGAGCGAATCCTTGTCTTCCCAGCACGCCAGTGTGTCCGTTTTCGCGTCGGAGTCGAGTTGGATCGAGTCGGATGCGCTCGACCAGTGTCGCCAGGTGGCGGCGCTCGACGGCATGGTGCACGTCGCCGCCATGCCGGATCTGCATCCGGGTAAGGGGGCGCCGATCGGGGCGGCGATGTCGTCTCGGGTGCTGTATCCGTTCCTGGTGGGGTCGGACATCGGGTGCGGGATCGCGGTGTTCCCGATCAGGGTGAAGCGGCCGGTGCCGGAGCGGCTGGCGGCCAGGTTCCCGGACCTGGACCGGCCGCTCGATCCGGACGACGTGGAGAGCGAGATTCCCGCGGGGTACGTGGAGCAGCTCGGCACGGTCGGGCGCGGCAACCACTTCGTCGAGCTGGCGCGGGTGCGGCAGGTGCACGACGAGGCGCACGCCGCGCGGCTCGGGCTCGGCGCGGACGACCTGGTGCTGATCGTGCACAGTGGATCGCGCGGCCTCGGCGAGCGGATTCTGCGCGCGCACACCGAGGTGCACGGCGCCGGTCCGGCCGCGGACGTGCACGGCTACCTCGCGGCGCACGACGACGCGGTCCGGTGGGGTTCGCTGAACCGGCGGCTGATGGCGGCGCGCGTCGCGGAGGCGCTGGGCGCCGCGGTGGAGGACCCGATCGTGGACGAGTGCCACAACTCCGTGTCCGTGGTGGACGGCCGTTACCTGCACCGGAAGGGCGCGGCGAACGGCGACGGGCGGGACGTGCTGGTCGCGGGCACCCGCGGTACCGCCTCCTACCTGGTGGCCGCGCACGCGGGCCCGGACGCGAACTACTCGGTCGCGCACGGCGCCGGGCGCAAGATGTCGCGGGCGGACGCACTGCGCCGGGGTAGGGCGAAGCACACGGTGGAGGAGCTGCGGCGCACGCCGGTCGGGTCCTACGTGGTGTGCGGCGACCGGCAGCTGCTGTTCGAGGAGGCGCCGACCGCGTACAAGAAGATCGAGCGGGTGATCGACGACCTGGTGGAGTTCGGGCTGGCCACGCCCGTGGTCAGCACCCACCCGGTGGTCACCTACAAGACCGCGGACCGGGGTGGCCGGCGATGAACCTGCTGGTGTCGGCGGGCCGCGGGCCGCTGGAGTGCTCGTGGGCGCTGGCGCACCTGGTGCGCCGCCTGGAGGCGGAGGCGGCGCGCCGGAAGGTGACGGTCACCCGCGTGCAGGAGGTGCCCGGGGATCGGCCGGGTACCTACCGGTCGATCCTGCTGTCCGTGTCGGACCCGGCGTTCGCGGCGGCGTGGACCGGCACGCTGTGCTGGCAGGCGCCGTCGCCGTTCCGGTCCACGAGCCGCAAGAACTGGTACGTCATCGCCGCGCCGGTCGCCACCGCGGCCGAGCGGACCGTGTTCGACGAGGCGGACGTGGAGATCGTCCCGATCCGCACCGGCGGGCCCGGCGGCCAGCACCGCAACAAGGTCAGCTCCTCGGTGCGCGCCACGCACCGCCCGACCGGGCTGGTGGTGGTCGCGGACACCGAGCGGCGCTTCGGGCTGAACCGGCAGGCGGCGCTGCGCCGGCTGCGGGAGCGGATCGAGGCCGGCGATGCCGCGGCCGGCGAGCGGCTGAAGACGCGGCGCTGGGAGGTCCACGACGACCTGATCCGCGGCAACCCGATCCGTACCGAACGGCCGTAGCCGCGCCTACGCTGCATGGCGTGGTCCTCAGTATCGACTTCGGCACGTCGCACACCACGGCCGCGGTGTCCACACCGGAGGGCGGCGCGACGCCCGTGCTGTTCGACGGCTTCCCGCTGCTGCCGTCCGCGGTCTGCGCGGCCGGGGACCGGCTGTTCACCGGCCGGGACGCGGTGCAGTGGGGCGGCAGCCGGCCTGAGGCGTTCGAGCCGTGGCCGAAGCGGCGCGTCGACGACGGCGTGCTGCTGCTCGGCGACCGGGAGGTGCCGGTCGCCGAGGCGATCGGCGCGGTGCTGGCCCGGGTCGCGGCGGAGCATCGCGGCGGCGTGGGCGAGCTGGTGCTGACCCATCCGGCCGCGTGGGGCCCGCACCGGCGGGCGGTGCTGACCGCGGCGGCGCACCGGGCGGGCCTGCCCGCGCCGCGCCTGGTGCCGGAGCCGGTCGCGGCCGCGCAACGGCTGGTCACGACCGGCCACGACGTGCCGGCCGGGCACTGCGCGATCGTGTACGACTTCGGCGGCGGCACCTTCGACGCCACGGTCCTCACCCGTACCGCCGGCGGTTTCGCGGTGGTGGCCAGCGAAGGGCTGCCGGACGCGGGCGGGCTCGACGTGGACGAGGCGGTGCTCGGCGTGCTCGCCGCCACGCTGCCGGACCCGGACGGGCGGTGGCCGCGGCTGCTGGCGCCGTCCGGCCCGGCGGACCGGCGGGCCGCGCGGCAGCTGCGCGAGGAGGTGCGCGGCGCCAAGGAGATGCTGTCCCGCACCGCGTCCGCGTCGGTGTACGTGCCGCTGCTGGACCGCGAGGCGGTGCTGGGCAGGCCGCAGTTCGAGCTGGTGGCCCGGACCGTGATCGAGCGGACCGTGACGGCCACCCGGTCGGCGCTGCGGGCGGCGGGCCCGGACGCGGGCCCGCTGGCCGCGATCTTCATGGTGGGCGGGTCGAGCCGGATTCCGCTCGCCGCCACGATGCTGCACCGGGCCTTCGACGTGGCGCCGGTCGTGCTGGACCAGTCGGAGCTGGTGGTGGCGCTGGGCGCGGCCGAGCCCGGCACATCGCCGCCATCCTCGCCGCCGGCGGAGAGGCCGGCGGAGAGGCCGGCGGAGAGGCCGGTGGAGAGGATGGCGGCAGAACCGGCGGAGAGACCCGTGGAGAGGCCGGCGGAGGAACCCGTGGAGGCGCCCGCACCCCGGCCCCCCGAACCCTCGATCGGACGGGACTTCGCCGTGCTGTTCGGGCTGATCGTGCTGTTGTTCGCGATCATCTGGCTGGTGACGCGGGAGAGCTGAACCACTTGTTGTATGCATCGTTGCATACAACCCGGTAGCGTCGTGGCACATGACGGCGACGCTCACCGCCCCGGCCCCCGCGCTCACGATCACCGCACAGCGGCGCCCGTGGATCTCCGTATACGCCGTCATGTTCTTCTCCACCTGGGCCGGCAACCAGTTCAGCCCGCTCCTGCTGCTCTACAAGCAGCGTGAGCACTACTCCGCGCTCGCCGTCAACGGCTTCCTCGGCGTCTACGTGCTCGGGCTCGCGCCCGCGTTCGTGCTCAGCGGCGCGCTCTCCGACCGGTACGGCCGCCGCCCGGTCATGTTCGGCGGCGTGCTGGCCGCGCTGGCCGCCAGCACCGCGCTGGCGTTCGGTGGGACCGGCCCGGTGATGATCTGCGTCGGGCGGCTGCTGGCCGGCATCGCGGTCGGCACCGCGACCTGCGTCGGCACCTCCTGGCTGAAGGAGCTGTCGCAGGGCGTCTACGACCCGCGCGCGGACGCCGGCGCCGGTGCCCGCCGCGCCACCACCTCGTTCTCACTCGGGTCCGCCGCGGGCGCGCTGGTCGCGGGCCTGTTCGCACAGTGGGGCCCGTGGCCGCTGCAACTGCCGTTCGTGATCCACGTGCTGCTCACACTGCCGTTCGCCTGGCTGGTGCTGCGTGCGCCGGAAACCGCGGTCACCGTCGGCGCGCCCACGCGGTCGCGGGTGCCCACCGCCGGGCACCCCCGGTTCGTCCGGGTGGTGATGGTGGCCGCGCCGTGGCTGTTCGTGGCGCCGTCGGTCACGTTCGGATACCTGCCGGTGCTGCTGGAGGAGACCACGCCCGGCGCCGGCATCGCGTACGCCACGCTGCTCACCGTCCTGGCGCTCGGCGTCTCCGCCCTCATCCAGCCGTGGGCGAAACGCCTGGTCACGACGCGCACCGGTCCCGGCCTGGTGGCCGCGATCCTGCTGATCACCGCGGGCGTGACGCTGGCCGCGATCGCGGACCACGCGCGCTCCTGGCCACTCGGCCTGCTCGTGGCCGTGGTGATGGGCTGCGGCATCGGCGTCGGCATGGTCTGCGCGATCCTCGAGGTGCAGCGCATCGCCGGTCCGGGCGACCTGGCCGCGCTCACCGGCGTCTTCTACGCGATCGCGTACACCGGCTTCCTGACGCCCGCCGTGCTGGCCGCGCTCACCGGCGCACTCGGCAGCACCGCACCGCTGCTCGGTGTGGCCACGCTCGGCCTGCTCAGCGCCCTGCTCCTGATCATCGCCCACCGCCGGACCCGCTGAACGACCACACGAGCATCCACCGGTACGAACGCCCACCGTTCCACGCGGCACGGAGCCTCCCCGGCCGACATCCTTCGATGGATGCCGGAACGCGTGGTACGGACGGCCGACCCTGCGCGGGCGACATCGCGTCACCGTGCCCCGACCACTCAGTTGGGCGGGCGAGGGACGGTCGCGACGACGGTGGGGTGTGGGCAGACGTGGGCTTGTGGCGGCGCGGCGGACACCGGACCAAGGGCGAGCACGACGAGGTGGTGATCCTCGGGCGCGAGGTCATCGCCGGTGCGTACCCCGCCGAGTTGGTCGCCTTCGACGACGTGGCCTGCGAGCTGCGCCGCGGCCGGGCCTCGTCCGCGCGACGGCCACGCCCACCGGTCGCCGCGTCCGGCTCGATATCCCCCGCGCTGCTCGGCGTGCTCCAGGCGCTGTCCGCCGCGTTCGGCACCGGCACCCCCGGCCCGCTCCCCGAACCGGCCCGCCGCCGCGTGGCCACGCTGCTCAACCGCCGCCCCGGCGCGACCGCCCTCACCCCCGCCGAGGAGACCGCGGTCCGCGACACCCTGGTCGAGGCCGCCGTCTCCCGCCACTCCCTCAGCCGCGACGACGCGGAACGCCTCGGCAGCGCCGTCATCGCCACCCTCCGCCTCCGCGGCGACTGCCGCCGCTGACCACTCCCGGCCGTCACGGCCCCAGCCTGCGGGCGGCGATGCGGACCAGGTCGTGGAGCCGGTACCGCCCGTCCGCCGCGGGCGCGAGCAGCCCGGCGCCGCGCAGTTCCTCGATCGCGGGCGAGGCCTCGGCGGGCACCTGACCGGGCGCGTGCGCCAGGCGGTGGATCACCGACCGGGCGTGCGCGGAGAGCCGGCCGAACGACGTCGCGAGCGCGGCCTCGACGGACAGGTCACCGGCGGACAGCACCGCGAGCCGCCGGTCCTCGTCGGCGAGCCGGTCCGCCAGGTGGGCCGCCGTCCCGCCCGGCCGCCCGGTGAGCCGGTTCCCGGCGATCCGCAGCGCCAGCGGCAGGTGCCCGCAGTAGTCCGCGACCGCCGCCATGGCCGCATCGGCGGGCGCGCCGGTGATCGCCGCGAGCAGCGCGACCGATTCGCCCGCGGGCAGGGGGCCCAGCGGAATCCGCACCGCGCCGTCGATCCCCGGCAGCGGCGACCGGCTGGTGATCACCAGGGCGGCGCCGGCCCGCGGCGGCTCCGGCGGGAGGTCCCCGGCGACGTCGTCGAGGACGATCAGCCGGCGGCCCCGTGCCCCGGCCGCGAGCGTCCGCCGCAGCCGCCCGGCCACGTCGACCGCTCCACCGGCCTCCGCGCCGGACCGCGACGGCCGGGTGCCCCGGCAGTCGAGGAACGAGACGCCGCCCGGAAACCGGCCGGCCGTCCGGGACACGGTGTGCACCACCAGCGCGGTCTTGCCCACCCCGGCCATCCCGTGCACGATCACCGGGGCGCCGTCCCGCACCGCCCGCGCAAGCAGCTCGGCCGGTTCCGTACGCCCGGTGAAGTCGGGCACGGCGCGCGGCAGCGCGAACGCGTCCTCCGGCACCGCCCGCGCGACCGCCGCGGCCTCGGTCAGGACCGCGCGATCGTCCGCGCCCAGTCCGAGCGCGCCCGCGAGCGCGTCGAGCGTACGGTCCCGGGCCGTGCTCTGCCCGCGCTCCAGGTCGCCGAGGGCGCGCACGCTGATGCCGGACGCGGCGGACAGCTCGTGCAGCGTCAGGCGGGCCGCGTGCCGGTGGGCGCGGATCAGCACGGCGAGGGGTGGCGGGTGCACATCGGCTTCCTGGGTTCTCGGAGGGGCTCCGCCAGCCTGCCGGGACGGTACGCTCCCGGGCTTGAGTACGACGACTGCGCCCGCTACTGCGATGGCAGAATGACGTCGTGCCCGCCGCCTCCGACCCGCTCCTGTTCGGACGCGACGACGAGCTGTCGGTGCTGGAGCGGCTGGCCGCCGACGCGGCCGGGGGCCGGGGTGGCGCGCTGGTCATCCGCGGCGAGCCCGGCATCGGCAAGACCGCGCTGCTCGACGCGCTGGAGAGGGCGGCGGCGCGGCACGGCATGCGGGTGCTGCGGGCGGCCGGGACGGAGAGCGAGTCCCGTCTGCCGTACGCCGCGATCCACCAGCTCATCCACCCGCTGAGCGCGCGCGTCGGCGACCTGCCGCCCGCGCACCGGGCCGCGCTGCGCACCTCGCTCTGGCTGGAGGACGGCGAGCCGGACGTGTACGCGGTCGCGCTCGCGCTGCTCGAACTGATCACCGAGGTCGCCGCGGACCGCCCGGTCGCACTGCTCCTCGACGACCTGCACTGGCTGGACCGGGCCAGCCTGGACGTGCTCGGCTTCGTGGCCCGCCGGGTGGCGACCGAGCCGGTCCTCGCGGTCGGCGCCACCCGCACCGTCGCGCTGGACGGCCCACGGCGCCGCACCGGCCTGCCGGACACCGAGCTCGGCCGGCTCGACAGCGTGGACGCGGCCGCGCTGCTGGACGCCCGGGCGCCACGACTGCCGCACGCGGTCCGGCAGCGGCTGCTCGCCGAGGCCGCCGGCAACCCGCTGGCGCTGGTCGAGCTGTCCAAGACCGTGGCCGCGGAGACGCCGGCGGACGGCACGTTGCCGCTGAACCACCGGCTGGAGGCCGCGTTCGCCGCCCGCGCCGCCGGGCTCGGCGCGCGCGCCGCCGCGCTGCTGCTGGTGCTGGCCGCGGACACCACGTGCGACCTGCGCCGGCTGCTCGCGGCCGCGTCCGCCATCCGCGGCGAGGAGGTCGGGCTGCCCGACGCGCAGGACGCGATCGACGCGGGCCTGATCGAGGTCGCCGGCGCGGCCATGCGGTTTCGGCACCCGCTGATGCGCTCGGCCGTCTACCAGCGGGCGTCCATGGTGGACCGGCTGGCGGCGCACCGCGCGCTCGCGGCCCAGCTCACCGCCGTGCCGGACCGTCGCCTGTGGCACCTGGCCGCGGCCGCGATCGGCACCGACGAGTCGCTCGCCCGCGAGCTGGCGCAATACGCCGACCGGGCCCACCTGCGCGGCGGCACCATGTCGGCGGTCGCCGCGCTGCGCCGGGCCGGCGAGCTGACCGACGATCCGCGTACCGCCCGGTCGCTGTTGCTTCGCGCGGCCGAACTGGCCAGCGAGGTCGGCGCCCGGTACGAGGTCGAGCAGCTGCTGGCCGGCGGCGACCTGACCGGGCTCGGGCCGGTCGAGCAGGCCCGGCTGACGAACGTGACGGAGGTGGTCCGGTACGGCCGCTACCGGGACCCGCTGCAGCGCGTGCGCGACCTGACCGGCATCGCGGTCGCGGCGCACCGGGCCGGCCGGCCGGAACTCGCCATGCAGGTGCTGTGGCGCGCCGCGTCCCGCTGCTTCTTCCAGGCGACCGGGCCGGAGACCGCGGAGGCCCGGGCCACGGTCGCCGCGCTGGTCGACGACGCGGCGCCGGGTCCGGACGACCCGCAGGCGCTGGCGATCCTGGCGTACACGGTGCCGGAGGAGCGCGGCCACGAGGTGCTGGAGCGGCTGCGGCGCGCCACCGCGGACGGCCCGGACGCGATGCGCTTCCTGGGGAGCGCATCGCTGGTGCTGGGCGACTTCGCCCGCAGCTGCGAGTGCATCGACGTGGCGGCCGCCGACGCGCGCGCCCAGGGCCGGCTCGGCGTGCTGGCCCGGCTGCTCGGCGGCGGCAACTGGGGCCGGCTGTGGCTCGGCCAGTGGGACACCGCGCACGCGGAGCTGACCGAGGCCCGGGCGCTCGCCCAGGAGACCGGCGAGGCGTTCTACGAGGTCGCCGCGCAGACCAGCATCGCCGCGATCACGGCCATGCGCGGCGACCTCGACCACGCCACCGCGCTGCTGGACGAGGTCGCGGCCAGCCCGCTCGCGGCCGGCATGCGCTACATCCAGGTCGCTCTGGCCCAGACGCGCGGCCTGGTGCACCTGTTCCGGGGAGACGCGCGGGAGGCGTACGCGACGCTGGCGCGGACGTTCGATCCGGCGCATCCCAGCTACCACCGGTACATGCGCTGGTGGCTGGTGCCCGACCTGCTCGACGCGGCCGTGGCCGCCGGCCGCCTGGACGACGCCCGTGCGCTGATCGCCGGGCTGCCCGAGCTGGCCGGCCGCGTCGGCGCGCCGATCCTGGTGGTGGCCGCGCAGTACGCGGCCGTCGTCACCGGCCCGGACCCGGAGCCGGACGTCTTCACCGGCGAGCTCGCGCGCTGGCCGGTCTACCGGGCGCGCCTGCAACTGCACCTCGGCGGCCGGCTGCGCCGCCGGCACCACACCCGGGCCGCGCGGGATCTGCTCCGCGCGGCCCGGGACACGTTCGACGCGCTCGGCGCCGGCCCGTGGTCCGAGACCGCCCGGGCCGAGCTGCGCGCCACCGGCGAGCAGAGCCGCCGGCGCGTCTCATCGGCGCGGGAGCAGCTCTCCCCGCAGGAGCTCCAGATCGCCACGCTGGCCGCCGAGGGGCTGACCAACCGCGAGATCGCCGAGCGCCTGTTCCTCTCGCACCGGACGATCGGCTCCCACCTGTACCGGATCTACCCGAAGCTGGGCGTCACCCGCCGCGCCCAGCTCGCCGCGGTGCTCGACGGCGGGTGACGCCGGCACGCCACGGGCCGCGCGAACGGACTCGCGCGGCCCGTGGTCACGAGCGGGTCAGCGCGCGTGGCGCTGCGCCCAGTCAAGGGCGGTGTCGGCGATCCGCTCCCAGCCCGGCTCGGCGCACGTCCAGTGCGAGCGGCCCGGGAACTCGACGTAGTCTGTGACCGTGCCCTCGCCGCGGTAGTGGTGGGCGTTGGAGCGGTTCACCGACGGCGGCATGATGTGGTCCGCGCCGCCGGCGATGAACAGCAGCGGGGCCCGATTCGGGTTGCGGTAGTCGACCCAGGTCTCCTGCCTGCCCGGCTTGAAGTTGGCGATCAGGCCGTACGACCAGACCCAGCTGCCCGGCGCCGGGATCGCGTACCGCTCGTAGGCGGCGCGCGAGTCCGCTTCGGACAGCGTGTTGGTGAACGCGTACCGCCACTGCTCGTGGGTGAAGCCGGCGGCCCGATGGCGCTTGGCCGGATTGTTCAGGATCGGGAACAGCGACCGGATCTGCGACGGCGGCGTGACCCGGATGCCCTCGGTCGGCGCCGAGTTGATCACCACGCCGGCGGCGCCGTGGCCGCGATCCAGGAGCAGCTGCGTCAGCGTACCGCCGAAGGAATGGCCCATGATGATCGGCTTTTCCGGCAGCGCGGTGATCACTTTTTCCAGGTGGGCGACGGTGTCCGGCACGGTCAGCGTAGCGATCGGCGTCGGGTCCGCGCGCAGCGCCTCGACCTCCACCTCGAAGCCGGGGTACGCCGGGGTGATCACGGTGTGGCCCTTCGCCTCGAAGTGCCGGACCCACCCCTCCCAGCTGCGCGGCGTCACCCACAGCCCATGAACCAGAACAATGGTGCTCATGCCGTACACCCCTCCTCGCTGCCGATACGCCGTGGTCGGCGCTGAGCCGATGATTCGCTCGCAAGCTCGCTCATGCCGGACCCCCCTCCACGCTCCCGATACGCCGTAGTCGGCGCTGAGCCGATGATTCGCTCGCAAGCTCGCTCATGCCGTCCACTCCCTTAGAAACGCGAGCAGGTCGGCGCCGAGCTGCTCCTTGTGGGTGTCGGTGATGCCGTGCGGTGCGCCGGCGTAGACGATCAGCTCGGCGTCCTTGATCAGGGCGGCGGACCGCTTGCCGCCCACGTCGAACGGCACGACCTGGTCCGCGTCGCCGTGGATGACCAGCGTCGGCACGTCGAACCGGGCGAGGTCGTCACGGAAGTCGGTGGCCGAGAACGCGGCGATGCACTCGTAGGCGTTGCGGTGCCCGGACGCCATCGACTGCAGCCAGAACGCGTCCCGCACGCCCTGCGACGCGGCGCCGCCGAAGAACGGCCCGGCCGCCAGATCACGATAGGTCTGCGACCGGTCGGCCAGCGACCCGGCGCGGATCGCGTCGAACACCGTGACCGGCACGCCCTCCGGGTTGTCCGGCGTGCGCAGCATGAACGGCGGCACCGCGGAGACCAGCACGGCCTGCGCGACCCGGCCGGTGCCGTGCCGCCCGATGTACCGCGCCACCTCGCCGCCGCCGGTGGAGAACCCGACCAGCGTCGCGTCCCGCAGGTCCAGCGAGTCCAGCAGCGCGGCGAGATCGTCCGCGTAGGTGTCCATCTCGTTGCCGTGCCAGGTCTGCGTGGATCGGCCGTGCCCGCGCCGGTCGTGCGCGATCACCCGGTAGCCGTGCGCGGCCAGGTACAGCGCCTGCGCCTCCCAGCTGTCGGAGTTGAGCGGCCAGCCGTGCGACAGCACCACCGGGCGGCCGCTCCCCCAGTCCTTGTAGAAGATCTGCGCGCCGTCCTCGACGGTGACGAAAGGCATGATCAACGACCCTTCGAGACGGTACGGGCGGCGAGCGCGATCAGGTCGGCCGTGACCCGCGGCTGGGAGATCATGGCGACGTGCGAGGCGCGGATCTCGACGGTGCGCGCCCCGGCCCGCGTCGCCATGAACCGCTGCGCCGCGGCCGGGATGAGCTGGTCGTCGCGCGCGACGAGGTACCAGGACGGAACCTGCCGCCAGGCCGGCGCGCCGGACGGCTCGCTCAGCGTGCGTGTGTCACCGGGCCGCTGCGTCGCCCACATCAGGTCGGTGGTGGCGGTCGGCAGGTCACCGGCGAACACCTCGCGGAACGCGGCGGCCTTGACGTACCCGTCGTACCCGCCGGGGTGCGGCCGGACGTCCAGCTGCGCCTCGCCGAGCCTGGTGCCGGGGAACAGCACCTGGAGGTCGTGCACGGTCTCGCCGGCGTCGGGCGCGAACGCGGCCACGTAGACGAGCGCCTTCACGTTCGCGTTGCCGGTGGCCGCGTTCGTCAGCACGAAGCCGCCGTACGAGTGCCCGGCCAGCACGATCGGGCCGGGCACGGTGGTCAGGAAGTCCGCCAGGTAGGCGGCGTCGGACGCGACGCCGCGCAGCGGATTCGGCGGTGCCAGCACCGGGTAGCCGTCGCGGCTCAGGCGGCGGATCACCTCGGTCCAGCCGGACGCGTCCGCGAACGCGCCGTGCACCAGCACGACAGTGGGTTTGGGCCCGGTGCCGCCCGCCGCGGCCGGGACCGCGGTCGTGGCGGTGAGGACGCCGGCGGCCACGACGGCCGCCGAGCCGGCCAGCACCGTACGCCGGGGTAGTTCGCTCATGAAATCGCTCTCCTGAGGCGTCTGCGATCGATACGAGCCACATGCAACCAGCGGACGCACCGGCGAACCATGCGGAACATTAGGCGGAATGGGAGCGGTGCCACGGCTCCTCGGCGCGCAGCCGGCCCGCCGCGTACAGCCGGATCAGCTCGTGCATGCGGTAGCGGTCCGCGCCCTCCGGCTGCAGCAGCCCCGAGTCGAGCAACTCCTCCAGCAGGTCCTCCGCGGTGAGCGGGTCGTACCCGGCCAGGTCGGCGGCGCCGAACGGCTCGGTCGGCACCCACGCCAGCCGCCGGAACAGCGTCCGGGCCGGCCCGCCGAGCCGTTCATAGGAGACGGCGAACGCGGCCTCGACGCCGGTGTCCTCCGTGCTCAGTGCCGTCAGGCGGCGATCCGCGTCGGCGAGTTCCGCGATGAGCCGGCCGGTGCCGCCGCCGGCCAGCCGATTCGCCGCGAGCCGCAACGCCAGCGGGAGATGCCCGCAGAGCCGGGCGACCGCGACGAGTTCCTCCTCCGTACCGGGTTCAGCGCCGGCCGTGCGCAGCAGCGCGACCGCATCCGCGAGCGGCAGCGGCGTCACCGCGCACCGCCGGACCGCCGCCAGGCCGCCCAGCGGGCGCCGGCTCGTGATCAGCACGCTGCCCGCGCCCGGCAGCAGCTCGCGGACCTGCGCCTCACCGGCCGCGTCGTCCAGGACGAGCAGGCACCGCCGCCGGCCGAGGAGCGCGCGCAGCTGCCCGGCCCGCTCGTCCGCGTCGGCCGCGATCCGTCGCGGCGGCACGCCCAAGGCCCGGAACAGCACCGCCTGCACGTCACCGGGCGCGGCCGGTTCCGGCGCGGTGCCGCGCAGGTCCACGTGCAGCGCGCCGCCCGGGAACCGGTGCCGGTGCAGCTCCGCCGCGCGGATCGCCAGCGCGGTCTTGCCCACCCCGGGCGGCCCGTGCAGCACCGTGACCGACGCGGGCGCCTCGGTCGTGACCCGGTCGCCGAGCACGGCCAGTTCGGCCTCCCGGCCGACGAACTCGGCGGTACGCCTGGGCAGCTCACCGGCGCGCGGCCGGCCCGCCGGCACGCCCGGGTCCCAGCCGGCGCGGGCCAGCGCGGCGAACGCGGCCGCGTCGCCCGGGCCCAGCCGGAGCGCCGCCGCCAGCGCCGCGACCGTGCGGGCCCGCGGTGCCCGGTTGCGGCCGCGCTCGGTGTCGCTGATCGCGCGCACACTCACGCCGGACGCCCCGGCGAGCGCCTCGATCGTCAGGCCCGCCCGGATGCGCAGGTCACGAAGCCGATCCCCGAACACGTCGTGCACCGGACGACGCTATCGGCGGACGACCCCGGCGCCCTCGGCCCTCGCTGCGCGACCGTCGGCTCACCGTGCATGATCATCACCGGGCGGCCGGCGCAGCGCGCTGGGCAGCACGCCGTACCGTGCCTTGAACCGGCGGGTGAAGTGGGTCGGGTCGCGGAACCCCCAGGCGCGCGCGATCGCCGCCACCGACCGTCCCCGGCTCTCCGGCCGCAGCAGCTCGTGCCGCGCCGCGCGCAGCCGCTCCCCGATGATCCACTGCTCCAGGCTCAGCCCCGCGTCCGCGCACACCTGGTAGAGGTGCCGCGGCGACACGTGGTGCGCCGCCGCGATCATCGCCGGGGTCAGGTCCGGGTCCGCGAGCCGGGCCCGCACGAACGCCCGCACCCGCGTCAGCAGCGTCTCCGCCATCGCCCGCCGCGTGCCCGGCCCCGGCCGCGCCACCGAGGCCAGCAGCGCCCGCACCAGCTCCACGCTCGCCGTGGCCACCCCGGCGTCGCCGGCCAGCCGCGCCGGATCGCGGGCCAGATGTCCCACGTGGTCGGTCACCATCCGGTAGTACGGCGACGACCTGATCTGGGGCACCGCGCCGCGCACCACGTCCACCGGCAGTCCCAGCCGGTCGAACGGGATCTGCACCGCGCCCGCCGCCCCGTCCCCCGACCACGAGTAGTCGTACGCCCCCGACAGGTCGACCGCCAGCAGTTCCCCCGCCGGCACCCGCCACCGCCGACCCGCCTGCTCGATCCGCCCCTCCGCCGTCAACTGCACCGACAGCGCCAGGACCGGCATCGCCTCCCGCCGCGCCAGCCGCTCCGTCCGCAACAGCCGAATCCCCGACGACCGGTGCGTGAACACGTTCCCGTCGCCGTGCTCCCACACCTCCAGCCGCGCATGCCCCGGCCCCGCCTCGTCCTCATGAATCACCCGGCACGGCGCCGACGCGTACATCATCGCCGCGTACACCGCCTCGGCCCGCTCCCCGGGCGTCAGCCCCTCGGTATCCAGAACAAACGTCATCGTGGCCGCCTCCGCCGTCGCCCGAGCCATAGTCTGCACCCTCCGCGCGGGCCGGACGCACGGGCCGCGAGCCCGCAGCGTTGTCCGGCCGATTCAGCAATCGGGGAAGGGAAGATCACCTCAACGGGTGAACAAGGCCAGGCCGATGTCATCAATGGCGTCCGCGCTGACCGTCATGGTCGCCCACAACGGGCGACTCGCTCGGCACGTGGGAGAAATGCGAAAGCGGCGACCGGAACGACCGGCGGCGGCAGGCCCGCACCTGCCGCCGCCTTCGGGGGTGGGGTCAGGTCGTGGGTCGGCGGCGGCGGTGGAGGGTGCCGAGGGTGACGTCGAGCAGGAGGAAGGCGGCGAGGCTGAGGCCGAGCAGTGGGAGGAACCAGCCGGCCGCGAGCGTGACGGCGGCGAGTGCGAGCAGTGCGGGCCAGGGCAGGCTACGGAGGCCGGCGGGTGGGAGGAGTGGGCCGGGGCGCCGGCGGGAGACGCTGGTGGGGCGGCGCTGCCACCACATGCGGTAGCCGAGGACGACCAGGGTGGTCAGGCCGGCGGCGAGGAGTGCGAGCGCGAGCTGGTGGGGCAGGCCGAAGAGGGCGCCCATGTGGAGGTCGACGCCCCAGCGGGCCAGCTTGGCCATGAACGGGTAGTCGGCGAAGCGGACGGTGTCGGTGACGGCGAGCGTGGCCGGGTCGACGGCGGCGGCGTCGACGGAGGTGGGGTACGCGCGGTCGACCTCGGTGACGGTCCAGGCGCGGGACTCGCCGGTGGGCACGCCGATCTCGACCTGGTCGGAGTCGATGTCCGCGAGGCGGGCGGCGCCGAGGATGGCGTCGATCTGGGTGGGGTCGGCGGCGCCGGGCGGTGGCGTGACCTGACCGCCGTGGCCGGCGTGGGAGTCGCCGGTGGACGGTGCGGCGGCGGGGCCGAGCGCGGTGTCCAGCGACGGGGTGGACCAGCCGAGCTGGGCGCGGAGCGCGGTGACGTTGCCGCCGGCGTACTGGGACCAGGTCAGGCCGGTGGCGGAGAGCGCGAGCAGGCCGGCCAGGAGCCAGACGCCGAGGAACGCGTGCCAGCCGCGGGTGCGGGCGCGGCCACGCGGACGCCGGGGTACGAACGGGCCGCGGCGGGCGCGGCCGAGCCGGAGCGCGAGGCCGCCGAGCGCGACCACCCACAGCCAGGAGGCGGCGAGCTCGCTGTAGAGGCGGCCGGCGTCGCCGAGGTGCAGCGACCGGTGCAGCTCGTCGATCCAGGAGCGGACCGGCAGCGCGCCGCTGGTGCCGTAGACGGTGGCCTGGCCGAGCACGCGCCCGTCGGCCGGGTCGATGAAGACCGCGTGACGATACGACTCGGGGAACGACCCGTCGTCGAAGATCACCCGGGTGGTGCCGCCCTCGGGCGCGGGCCGCACCGCGACCAGGCCCTGCACCTCCGTGGCCCGCTGCGCGACCACGACCTGCTGCACGAGCGGGATCGCGACCGGGCCGCCCTCCAGCAGGTCGGCGTAGACGGCCTTCTCCACCTGCGGGCTGAGCGCGTAGAGGCCGCCACTCAGCGCGGCGACCAGCAGGAACGGGCCGATCAGGACGCCGGCGTAGAAGTGCAGCCGGTGGACCAGCGGCCGGAGAGCGGCCCAGGTGCCGGGCCGCGCCGGTGCGCGCGTGATCTCGACGTCGACCGCCGTGCCGGCGCGCTCCGGGGGTGTCACGCCGTCCACACCGTGCCGCGCGCCTGGTACTCCAGCGCCTCCTCGACCTTGATGGCCACGTCCGCGTGCAGCTCACGCCCGATCAGGTGCAGCGCGAGGTCCAGGCCGGAGGTGATGCCGCCGGCGGTGACCAGGTCGCCGTCGTCGACCACGCGCGCGTTCTTGATCACGCCGCCGCGCGCGGTCACCTGCGCCCGGGCGACCGTGTGGGTGGTGCAGGGGCGTCCGGTGAGCAGTCCGGCGGCGGCGAGCAGGACCGCGCCGGTGCAGACCGACGACATGATCAGGCCGGGGCGGCGGGCGGCGGCGAGCGCGTCCGGGAGCGCACCGTTGTTGATCTCCGCCCAGATGCCGGGCTCGTTCGGCCGGCCGCCGCCGGGGACGATGAGCACGTCCGCCTCGTGCGGCCGCCAGCCGCGGTCGACCGTCACGCGGGTGCCGAACGCCGCGGTGATCGTGCGTGGCCGGCCGAGCACGGTATAGCCGGTGTCGACCGGACGCTCGCTGTACCACCCGGCCAGCGAGAACACCTCCTGCGGCCCGATGAAGTCCTGCTCCTCGACGCCGTCGAACAGCACGATCCGGACTCGGAGCGGCCGGGTCGCGGCCTCGGCCGGTCTCGCGCCGATCAGCGTCCCCACGCCCGCGACCGCACCCGTCGCCAGCACTGTCCGTCGGTCCATCGATGACTCCTCCACAGCGGATCACTGCACCGGTAGTCGGCGGAACGGCCGCCGTGGTTCCCACGTAACCGCGACATTGACATCAAAGCACGTCGATGCCTAGGGTGCCCGAAAAGGTTTTCGGCGTACGAAGGGGTACGAATCATGAGAAGCATGCGAAGACCGGCGCTGCTGGCGGCCGCGATCGCACTGGCCACGGCGGTCACCGGCACCATGGTCACGCCGGCACCGGCCGCACCGGCACAGGCGACCGCGGCCGGCGCCGCCGAGTGGAACCCGCCGGCCCACCTGAGCGCCGCGCTGGACCGGGTGTGGCAGCACCAGGAGGACACGTACGGCAACCTGTACGGGTTCCGCAACTACATCTGGGACCAGCTGATCGCGGCGCGGGGCAGCATCAACTACTGCGTGCGCTGGGACTCCAGCGCGCCGGTGAGCGCCGCGCTGCGCGACCAGATCGAGGTCAAGCTCGGCCAGCAGTTCAACAAGTGGATCGCGGCGATGGCCGGCTTCGACGGCTTCCCGTACACGTACGTGCCGGTGAACGTGGTCGGCTGGGCGGTGCGGGACCGCAACACTCTCCAGTGGACGGACGACTCGGTCGACGTCTATGTCGGCGACATCCGGGAGAACGCGCCGCAGTGCGCGGAGCCGTGCGGGCGCTTCTTCAACCAGAACGGCCAGTACCCCAACTGCCCCGGCGGGTACGCCCATCACTACGACATGTCGCTGTGGCTCACCGCCGGCATGGGCGGCGGCGCGGGCGGCGACTGGGGCCAGCGGGTGGGCAGCGAGTACTTCGTGAACTCGATCAACCAGGAGAACCAGCACATCCTGCTGCACGAGATCGGCCACGGCCTCGGCCTGGACGACTTCTACGACTGGGACCCGGGCGTCGGCGGCTTCCTGATGAAGGCCGGCTCCGCCACCATGATCACCGAGTTCGACACGTGGATGGCGCGCGACTGGTGGCGCCACCTCAAGAGCCGGTACGGGCTATGACCGACGCGCCACCCCGGTGGACTCGCGCACGATGAGCCGGGTCGGCATGCGCACCACCCCGGCGGCCGGATCACCGTCGAGCGCCGCGAACAGCGCCTTGACCGCGGCGGCACCGAGCTGTTCCAGGTTGAGGTCGACGGTGGTCAGCGGCGGGCGGCACTCGGCGGCGATCACCTCCCAGTTGTCGTAGCCGACCACGGCCACGTCGTCCGGCACCGCGCGGCCGAGGTCGCGCAGCGTCTCGGTCGCGCCGTACGCGATCTGGTCGCTGCCGCAGAAGATCGCGTCCACGTCCGGGTGCGCGGAGAGCAGCATCGCCGCCGCGTGCCGCCCCCACCGCTGGGACCACTGGCCGAACAGCGGCTCCCCCACCGGGTCGAGGCCGGACTCCCGCAGGACCGCGCCGAACGCGGACGCGCGGTCCCGGGCGGCCCGGTAGCCGTGGTCGCCGGTGATGTGCGCGACGCGGCGGCGGCCCAGCGACACGAGATGGCGGGTGGCCAGCCGGGCGCCGCCCGCGTCGTCGGCCACGATGGACACGTCGGCCGGGTCGTCGGACTCGCAGTAGACGTAGACCACCGGGACCGGAATGTCGCGGGTCAGCGACGGGCGCACCTCGTTGGCGTCGCCGAGGATGATGAAGCCGTCCACCTGCCGGGCCAGCAGCGTACGGATGTAGTGGCGGCGGCGGATCGCGTCGCCGCGCGCGTCGCAGAGCAGCACGCTCATCTGCTCGTCGCCGAGCGCGTTCTCCGCGCCGAGCAGCACCGGGATGGTGAACCGGGCCGCGGACAGCTCGTCGGTGAGCAGGCCGATCGTGCGCGTGTTGCCCGAGATCAGGCCGCGGGCCAGCACGTTCGGCTGGAACTTGAGCTCGTCCGCGGCGGCCTGCACGCGCTGCCGGGTGGCGGCCGCGACCTCGCCACGCGCGTTGAGCGCCTTGGACGCGGTGGCGACCGAGACGCCGGCGAGCCGTGCCACGTCGGTGAGGGTCACGGCCTGCGCCCGCTGCCTCGCCACGCGTACCCCCATGGTCGAAAGCTTTCGGATCAGCATAGCGGCCGGGACGGTCCCGCAATCGCCCCGACATAGACCGTTGACAGTGGATTAACGCGGGTGCCACGATGCCCGAAAACGGTTTCGGACGCGCTGGGGGCCGATCCTTGGCGCGCGGGCCGGCGGCGGTGCTCGTGGTAGTCTCGCCCGTCCAACCGTCCGTCCTGCGCACTCGGAGTGCCGGATCCGTGACCGGCGGCATGGCGCATGCCCTGCCTGATCCTCCAGCGAGGATGCGTCGGTTGCATGGCCGGCGCGCCGCTGAGGCTTGACCCTGACACGGTGACAAGGTCTTGACTGCGCGGTATGCAGACGGACATGGTGCGCGCGCTGGGCAGTGACAATCCGACGGTGCGGCTGCGTGCCGCGCTGGCGGTCGGCACCCGGCCGGAACCGGCGCTGATCGGCGCGCTGATCGGGCGGTGCGCGGTGGAGCCGGACTTCTCCGTGCGGGAGACGCTGACCTGGGCGCTCACCCGGCACCCGGCGTCGCTGACCGTGCCGCGGCTGATCGACGAGCTGGCCGCGGAGGGCGCGCAGGCGCGCAGCCAGGCGCTGCACACGCTGTCCAAGATCGGGGACCGGCGGGCGTGGCCGGCCATCACGCGCGCGCTGCTGACCGACGCGGACGACGAGGTGGCGCGCAGCGCGTGGCGGGCCGCGGTGGCGCTGGTGCCGGACGGCGCGGAGGCGGGGCTGGCCGAGGTGCTGGCGACCCAGCTCGGGCGCGGCGGGCGGGACGTGCGACTGAGCCTGAGCCGGGCGCTGATCGCGCTCGGCGACGCGGCCGAGCCGGTGCTGCGCGCGGCGGCGGGCGCGGCCGACCCGGGCGTGCGCCGGCACGCACTCGCCACAGAACGGCTGGCCGAGGACCCGGAGGCCGGGTTCGACGTCGCGCGCGGGGAGGCGGCGCGCATAGTTGCCCTCGGAGCATCGGACGGGGGTGAGCGATAGGTGCTGATCGGTGAGGTGGCGCGCCGGTCCGGGGTGAGCGCGCGCATGCTCCGGCACTACGAGTCGCTGGGCCTGGTGCGGCCGACCGGGCGCACCGGCGCCGGCTACCGGGAGTACTCCGGCGAGGACATCCGGCGAATCCTGCACATCGAGATCCTGCGCTCGCTCGGGCTGTCGCTGCGCGAGGTCGGGCGCGCGCTGGACGATCCCGGCTTCGCGCCGTCCGCGCTCGTCGACGACCTGGAGCGGCGTACGCGGGACCGCATCGCGGCGGAGACGGAGCTGCTCACCCGGCTGCGCCGGATCGGGGCCGCGGAGCCGGCCGGCTGGGAGGACGTGCTCCAGACCGTGGCGCTGCTGCACGCGCTCGGGTCGGAGAACGCGGCGAAACGGCAGCGCGCCGCGCTGTCACCCGCGCCGGAGGCGCCGGTGGACGCGCTGGTCGAGGCCGCGCTGAGCGAGTCGGATCCGAACGTGGCCGGCGCGCTGCGCTGGGCGCTGGCCCGGTCCGGCGACGACGCGCTCGCGCCGCTCGCCGACGGGCTGGACTCGCCGGAGGCGCGGGTGCGCGACCGCGCCGTGCGGGCCATCGCCGAGATCCCGGGCGACGCCGCGACCGCGCTGCTGCGCGACGCGCTCACCCACCCGGACCCGGCGATCCGCCGGTACGCGGCGCTGGCGCTCGGCCCGCGCGGCGCGGCCGAGGCGGTTCCCACGCTGATCGACATGATCGTCGAGGACGTGCGGGACGCGGAGGCGGCGGACGCGCTCAGCGCGCTGGCGGGCGACCCGGCGACCGCGGAATCGATCGCCGCCGGGCTGGCCGGCCGGGCCGTCGGCGGTACCGTCCCGCCCGCGGCGCGGCTGCGGCTGGCGCAGGCGCTCGCGGACATCCCGCGCGAGACGGCGTCGCGGGCGCTGGCGGAGCTGTCCAGGGACGAGGACCGCGCGGTCGCGCTCACCGCCACGTACATCCTCACGCGCCGCGGCGACGCCCCGGCGTGACGGCCGCCGGTCAGTCCGCCACGGAGATCGCGGCGGCCGGGCAGATCGCGGCGGCGTGCCGCACGTCCGCGGCATCGCCCGGGTCCGGCCGGTCGGTGAGCAGCGTGACGATGCCGTCCTCGTCGCGCTGGTCGAAGACCTCGGGGGCGGTGATGACGCACTGCCCGGAGCCGATGCAGCTGTCCTGATCCACGGAGAGCCTCATCGGATCAGTCAACGCCGATCAACGGTGCCGGTCAAGCGACGCCCGGCTACTCGAACCGGACACCGTCGATGGTGACGGTGCCGCGGCCGCCGTACCAGAAGCCCATCGCGAGCTGGCCCGGGCGGGTGGGGTCGATGCCGTTCGCGGCCATCGGGATGCGGATGTCACGGTACCGCGTGGTCACCGCCGGCCGGGCGCCACCGTCCAGGACGTACTCGCCGAGGAGCCGGGTGGTGCCGCCGAGGCTGAGGTGGAAGTGGGACTCCTCGCCGCCGGCATCGCCCCTGATCCGGACCACCAGGTGCGTGTACGCGGAGACGTCGGTGCCGACGTCGCTGCCGAACCAGCCGCAGTTGTCGTAGCGCAGCGTGAGCGCGCCGTCGGCGACCACGCCGCCGCCGTCGCCGTTGGCGAAGCAGTTGCCGCCGGTCCAGCCGCGCAGGTCGTTCCGGGCGTCCGCGGGATAGGCGGGCGCGCCGTCGAAGTCGTCGAGCGTCAGGCCGCCACCGGCCGGGACCGACGAGGTCGGCTCCGGCTCCGGCTCCGGCTCCGGCTCCGGGGCGGATGGTGCCGGAGTGCCGCCCGCACCCGGGTCGACGGCGAGGTTACCGAGGCCGAGCCAGCCGTCGCCGCCCTGGCTCGCGTTGCCGAAGCGCAGCTTCTTCGCCGCCGGACTGATCGCCTCCAGCGGGTTCCGCACCCGCAGCACCACCTGATAGGACCCGGCCGGTACGCCGGTGAGGTCCACGCCGGTCTGGAAGTACCGCGGGTGCCCGTGGTCGAGGTACGCCGCGCCCGCGTTCCAGTCCGGGAACGCCCGGATGCGCAGCGGCATGACCGTGCGCAGGTCCCACGAGGTGTCCCAGGTCTTCACCACCGTGCCGGCCGCGTCCCGGAGGCCGAGCGACATCGTCCACGGGTAGTAGAACGGCGCGACGCCCCGGTTCGCGATGGTGACCCCGACCGTGGCCGTGCCGCTCGCGCGGTCCGGCAGGTACGCGTGGGTGGCCGTCAGGTCGTACCCCATCAGCCGTACGGCCTCGGCCACCCGCGGATCCGAGGGGGCATAGCCCTGGCTGCCCTGGTTGATCTTCCAGGTGGTGTGCTCCAGCTCGATGCAGGCCCGCATGTCGTCGACCTGCCCGGAGCCGCCCGGCCAGGCGTCGAACGCGGTCCCCTGAATCTCCGGCCGCACCTCGCCGCCCATCGAGCTCGTCATCCACTTGTTCTCCACGCCCCGGTCGAGCGCGCGTTCCAGCTGCGAGTACGAGGCGCCGCCCAGGGATCGCGGCAACGTGACCCCGGCCGCGGGTGAGCCCTCCCGGTAGCAGAACGAGTCGTCGTGGTAGCCGATGTCGAGGTCGTCCGCCGCGCCGCCGGCCGACTCCGGATAGCGGATCTCCAGCTTGGTGACGTCGAAGGCGTCGTCGAACGCGCGCACGATCCGCGCGCCGCTGGCATCGGTGGGCATCAGGTTCGGGTGGCCGTCCCCGGTGTCCGCGTCGAACGGCCAGGTGTGCCACTCGCCCCAGAGCCCGACGATGCCGAGGTTGAGGAAGCCGATCCGCGGGTCGCCGTCGTAGCGGGCACCGAGCGCGCCGATGAACGCGGTGACCGCGTCCAGCAGGTACGGGCTGTCGTAGTCCGGCGAGACCGTTCCCCAGTGCGTGTTGGTCCGGTAGGCCACGTGCCCGTCGAAGCAGCGCGGGATCGCGTTGGCCGGGTGGCCTCCGGTGCCGCCCGGGTACTCCAGGTAGAACCGGATCGCGGCCTGGTTGCCGTATGACGCCATCTCGTTCAGCGCGCGGTCCACCACGGACCAGTCGTACGCGGCGCAGTTCCCCGCGTCCCGCATCACCTCGGACAGGCCGAAGTAGCTCCAGGACAGCGACCGCGGATAGCCCGCGTTCTGGTCCTCGCCGGGGACGTAGAACCGGGCGAAGCCCTTGAGCGGGTTGTCCAGCGGTCCGGGCGCGGCGGTCAACGCGTGCGCGGTCAGCGACGGGTCCGGTGCGGCCGGCGGCGCGGGCCGCTCGGGCACGCCGGACACCGCGGCGGCGGGCCGGGCGAACAGGTCGGCGGCGGCGCTGTGCGCGGCGAAGAGGGCCGCGAGCGCGAAGACCGCGCAGAGCGCGATCAGGCGGGCATGGCGCATGGCGGATCCTTCATACGGGTCGGCGGCTCACCGGCAGCCTATGGCGGTGAACCGCCGGCAACCGTACGGCCGGGGGTAACACCCACGAACGGCGCGCTCAGCGGCCGAGGCGGCGCCCCGCGGCCGTGGCCAGCGACGCGGTCAGCACCACCGCGATCGCCGGCGCCAGCACCAGGTGCGGCGCGCCGAACAGGTGGGCGCGCCCGTCCGACACCATCGCGCCCCACTCGGGCGTCGGCGGCTGCACGCCCAGGCCCAGGAACGACAGGCCGGACACGCTCAGCAGCGTGCCCGCGAAGCGCAGGCACAGGTGCGCGACCAGCGGCGACCGGATGTTCGGCGCGATGTGCCGCCCGGCGATGCGCAGCGGGCCGGCGCCGAGCGCGCGCGCCGCGTCCACGTAGTTCAGCCCGGCCTCGCGTACGGTCAGCTGGTAGGCCTGCCGGGCGAACGGCGTCCAGCCGACCGCGCACACCGCGACCAGGACGGACGGCAGGCCAGGGCCGAGCACGACGGCCGCGAGCAGCCCGATCAGCACGGTCGGCAGCGATGCGCACAGGTCCGCGAGGCGGGCCACCCCGCCCCGGCCGAGATAGCCCGCGACCAGCCCGGCGAGCGTGCCGGCCACGGCCGGGAACAGCACGCCGGCCGCGGTCAGGCCGAGCGTGAGCCGGCCGCCGGAGACCAGCCGGGACAGCACGTCCCGGCCGAGTTGGTCGGTGCCGAGCGGGTGCGCCCAGGACGGGCCGGCCAGGATCGCGGTGAAGTCGGTGGCCACCGGGTCGGGCAGCGCCAGCGGCGCCAGCAGGAACACGGCGCCGGCGGCGAGCAGCCACCTCATCCGCGGTCCCGCGCGACCGGGTCCAGCGCGAGCTGCACCACCTCGGCCAGCACACCGCCGGCCAGCGCGATCGCCAGCACGACCAGCGTCGCCGCCTGCACCACGGGCAGGTCCTGGGCGAGCACGGCATCGTAGAGCAGCCGGCCCAGCCCGAGTACGCCGTAGACGACCTCGACCACCACGGAACCGCCGATCAGCCCGGCCACGAACATGCCGGACAGCGACAGCACGGAGACGGTCCCCTGCCGGGCCGCGTGCCGCCACAGGATCCACGACGGCCGCAGCCCGTGCGCGCGGGCGGCGCGGATGTGCGGCCGGGTCAGCACCTCCACCGTCTCCGCGCGGACCAGCTGCGCCGCGAGCGCGGCCGGGTAGACCGCCATGGTGAGCACGGGCAGCACCACGTGCCGGGGCTCGCCCCAGCCGACCGCCGGCAGCACACCGCCCCACACGGCGAAGACCAGGATCAGCACCGGCGCCAGCACGAACTCCGGCACGGACACGCCGAGCACGCCGCCGCCGGTCAGCAGCCGGTCGGCCCAGCCGCCCGGGCGGTGCGCCGCGCGCACGCCGGCCGGGATGCCGGCCGCGGCCGCGAGCAGCAGGGACAGCGCGGCCGGCAGCGAGGAGACCAACAGCGCGTCGAGCACCATGGCGGCGACCGGCGTGCGGGTCACGAACGACAGCCCGAGGTCGCCGCGCAGCGCCGCCAGCAGCCACCGCCAGTACTGCTCGGCCGGCGAGGCGTCGAGGCCGAACTCCGCGGCGACACGGGCCCGCACGGCGGCGTCCGGCACCTCCGTGGCCACCCGCGTGCGCAGCACCGTGCCGGCGAACACCCGACAGGGGTTGTCGGGAATCGCTGGCACGATCCCGTACCGGATGACCATGCGATTCCGTTCGCGACAGGAGATCACCATGGACGACGGCCGTGCCGACTTCGACTTCATCTTCGGCGACTGGCGGGTACGCAACCGCAGGATCAGGGACAACGCGGACCCCGAGTGCACCGAGTGGGTCGAGTTCGACGCGACCGCGCACGCGGAGCCGATCCTCGGCGGCCTCGGCCACATCGACCGCATCACGGCCGAGGACCCGCCGTTCGAGGGTCTCACGCTGCGCCAGTTCGACCCGGAGGCGCGCGTGTGGCGGATCTGGTGGGCCTCCAGCCGCCGGCCCGGCCACCTCGACCCGCCGCTGGAGGGCGCGTGGCGCGACGGCCGCGGCGTCTTCGAGGGCGACGACGTGGTCGGCGGCAGGCCGGTGCGGCTGCGGTTCGAGTGGACCACGGACGGCGCCGACGCCGCCCGCTGGCAGCAGGAGTTCTCCTGGGACGGCGGCCGGACGTGGCGGCTCAACTGGGTGATGGAGCTGTCCCGCACCGGCGCCGCTTGACCCTCACGCCGGTCGAGGGTCCAGGCTCGCCCGCATGGACACGGTGATGACCGAACTGGGACGAGGACTCGAGCTGGCGCGCGCGGGCGAGCGCGCGCGGGCCCGGGAGACGCTGACGACGCTGTGGGACACCGTGGGCGAGCACGGCGACGCGCTGCACCGGTGCAGCATCGCCCACCACCTCGCCGACCTCCAGGACGATGTGCACGACGAGTTGCGCTGGGACGAGCGCGCGCTCGCCGCCGTGGCCGACCTCGACGACGCCCGGGCGCGGGCACACGACGCCTCGCTGCGGGTGCGTGCCTTCCTGCCGTCGCTGCACCTCAACCTGGCGGACGGCTACCTGCGCGCTGGTCAGGCCGGGCGGGCCCGGCAGCACGCCGACGCCACCGAGGCCCACCTGAGCGAACTCCCCGACGACGACTACGGCACGATGATCCGTTCCGCGCTCGCGCGCATCCGGTCCTCGCTGGGCTGAGGCCCCCCGCGTTCCGGGCCGGCGGCTCCACGTCCGCCGGCCGGGCCAGGTACCCCACCGGGCGAACGGGAGCCGGTGGCCGCGCGCGTCGAACAGCGGAGACCGCCGCCGCCACCGTCAGCGGTTCGCCACCGGGCTGGGGGTGACCGGGGGGACGTGCTGGAAGCGCACCCGGCTCAGCCAGCCCGGGAGGTCGCTGAGCACGTACAGTTCACCGGTGACGTCGGTGCCGATGGCGGTCGGCTGGGTGGGGAAGTTGCCGATCGTGGCGGTGTCGTAGCCGCCGCCGGACTTCGGGCGCACGGCGAACACCCGGGTCGAGCAGTAGTCGGCGGCGATGTACGTACCGTATGCCTGGGGGGTCTTGGCTCCTCGGTAGACCGGGCCGCCGGTCACCGAGCAGTTGTCGTTGTAGTGGTCGTACTCGAAGACCGGGTCGGTGTAGCGCACGTCGGACCGGCACTGCTCCGGGTCGAAGATCGGCGTGCCCTCCCGGCACGACCAGCCCAGGTTCGCGCCGCCCTGCCAGGGGCGGATGTGGTTGATCTCCTCGACCAGGCCCTGGCCGACGTCACCGATCCACAGCGAGCCGTCCACCGGGTCCACGGAGAACCGCCACGGGTTGCGCAGCCCGTAGAGCCAGATCTCCGGCCGGGCACCCGCCCTGCGGACGAACGGATTGTCGGACGGTACGCAGTAGAGCTTCGTGCCGCACGCCCGGTTGACGTCGATCCGCACGATCTTGCCGAGCAGCGTGCCGAGATCCTGCCCGGCCTTGAACGGGTCGTTCGCGTGGCCACCGTCGCCGAGCGACCAGTAGAGATAGCCGTCCCGGCCGAACGCCACCTGCCCGCCGTTGTGGTTGCCGTACTCCGCGTGCTCCTGCGTCAGCAGCACCTGCAGCCGATCCGGGGCGCCGATCGGCACCCGCGCCAGCGTCAGCGCACCGGCCGGCAGGCTCGTGTAGGCCACGTAGAGCAGCCCGGTGCGCGCGAAGTTCGGCGCGGGCGTGATGCCGAGCAGGCCACGCTCGTTGTTCGACGGGTCGACCAGCGCGGTCAGGTCCAGCACCGGCTCGGCCGCCAGGCCGGTGCCCGGATGGTACGCCCGGACGGTGCCGGCCTTCTCCGCGATCAGCATCCGCCCGTCCGGCAGCCCGGTGATCGCGATCGGCCGCCGCAGCCCGGACGCCACCTGCTCGGTGGCGACGGTCAGCTCCGTCAGCGGCGTCGCGCGGGTGTGCGAGGTCTCGGCCGCCGCGTCGCCCGCCACCGACACGGAGGTCAGCAGCAGCGCGGACAGGGCCGTAACCAGCAGGCCGGCCAGCATGGCGGCCGGACGCAGACGGCGTCGTGACATGTCTGAGCTCCTCGATCGAGGTGGCGGAGGCGGTGCGGGAGCGCTCCCAGAATACATCGACATAAGGCGATGTCCAGTCGGCCGCTCACGTGCGCGAGCCCTGGCCGCCCACGGCCCGGAGCCGTACGGCGAAGACGAGGCTCCCCACAGCGGACCGCGCCGATGGGTGGAGGGGCGGTCGTCCGTTGGGGACTGTGATTCCGGCCGGCATCGTGCTTCAGTGCTTGGACGAGTATCGGCTGGTGGAGTCGGCCTCGCGGTGAATCGCACTCACTTTCCGACCAGTGTGGAGGACGTTCGTGGCGCAGTTGATCCCGGTGCGGGTGGGTGCGGTCGAGGTGCTGCTGGAAGCGGTGCCGGTGGCGGGTTCGCAGGAGACGTCGGCGGCGGGCCGGGTGGCGGACTACGCGGCCGGGGCGTTCGAGCGGGCGCAGGCCGTGCTGGAGGAGGCGGCGGTGTCGACGGCGCGGACGGTGGGCCGGATCGTGGCCCGGGCCGGCAGCCCGGAGCTGGTGGAGGTGGAGTTCGGGGTGAAGGTCTCGGCGAAGGGCGACGTGATCGTCGCCGGCTCGACGGGCGAGGCCTCGCTGAAGGTGAAGATCGTCTACGGGGCGGCGGCCGTCGGCGGCGTGCCGGAGGAGGAGCCGGTGCCGTGACGGTGCCCGGCCTGGAGTTCCTCGGCCGGGTCGCCGGCGCGGAGGGCACCGCGGTGGGCACCTGTTTCCAGGTGGAGGCGGGCGTCCTGGTCACGGCCCGTCACGTGCTGCGCGATGCCGGCGCGGCCGAACTCGGTGACGTGGTGCGGGTGGCGCCGATCGGCGGCGGCCCGGCCCGGGACGCCGTGGTCGCGCGCGTCGACGACGTCCACGATCTGGCGGTGCTCACCACCCGTACCCCGTTGGCGGGTTCGTGTGTTCGTCTGATCCGGTCGGACGCGGTGCGCGACGACGAGCCGGTGACGGTGGCCGGCCACCCCACGATCGAGGACCCGGGCCACACCTACCAGCTGGTGTCCTCCGGCGGCCGGTGGCGGGGCCCGGCGTTGCGGGAGAACGTGCTGTGGTCGCGCCTGCAGGCGGACGCGGTGATGCCGGGGATGAGCGGCGCGCCGGTGCTGCGGGCCGCGGACCGGGCCGTGGCCGGCGTGGTGTCCGGCCGCTACAACTCCGCGGACGGCTGGCTGGCCAATGCGGTGTGGGTGGCCCGCGTCGAGGACCTGCGGCCGCTGCTGGACGGTGTCGCCCGGGTGGAGATCGACGACGACCTGCCGTCCGGGACGCGGCTGGACGTGGTGCTCGCGGTGTCGGACTCGCGGGTGCACCTGTCCGGGGCCGGCGAGGACGTGACGGCCGATCATCGCGGCGTGCGGGCCGGCCTGGTCAACGCGCTGCACGACGTGCGGCGGGAGCGGGCGCGACCGCAGACGGTGGTACGCGACGACGTCACCGCGGTGCGGAGCGCGCCGGGCGTGGTGTCGTTGCGTCGCGCCGGTGAGCTGCTGGCCGAGTCGTTCCTGCCGGTGCCGGTGGCGCAGGCGCTCGCCCGGGTGCTGCACCGCGCGGAGCGGGCCCATGTCCCGGTACGGTTCGGCGTCGAGGCGCCCGGGCACTGGCCGCTGCCGTGGGAGGCGCTGCCGGAGCCGGTGACCGGCCGGCCGCTGGTGCTGCACGAGCTGGTGTCGGTGTATCGCCGGGTGCCCTCGGCCGGCTCCCGCTCCACGCCCGCCGGCGGCCCGCTGCGGATCGTGGTCGCGATCGCGTCGCCGGAGACGGGCGGCGGCCCCCTGCTGGACTACGAGCGGGAACTCAGCAGCGTGCTGGACGCGGTGCACTCGGCGCACCGCAGCCGGGCGGTGGTGCGGATCGTGCCGTTCGCCACCACCGCCGCGATCCGCGCGGTCCTGGACGAGGACGCCACGCACGTGCTGCACCTGTCCGCGCACGGCGCCCCCGGGCTGCTGCACCTGGAGGACGAGCGGGGCAACGCCCGCGGCGTCGACGCGGAGACCCTGGTGCGGGAGGCGATCCCGCCGGGCCGGATGCCACGGGTGATCTCCCTGGCCGCCTGCTACACCGACGCGGAGGGCGAGGACGGCGCGCAGTCGTTCGCCGCGCAGCTGGCCCGGCGCGGCGCCGGCGCGGTGATCGCGACCCAGACCTCGGTGACCGACGTGTACGCCACCCAGCTCTTCGCCCGCGTCTACGCGGAACTCGCCGGGTCCGGCTCGCCGGACGTGGTCGCCGCGGTCGCGCAGTCTCGCCGCGCGGTGCAACAGAACTTCTCCATGGGTACGGACGCGCTGACCCAAGCGGTGGCCGGCATGGACGAGTGGAGCGTGGTCAGCGTGCTGGCCTCCGCCCCGGCCGTGACCGTCGTGGACGGTGACGCTCCCGCCGGGCGGCGGGCGGAGACCGTCCCGGACCTGAAGGGTCTGCTGGCGCGCCCGGTGGGGCAGTTCGTCGGCCGCCGCCACGCCCAGCGCGTCCTGCCCGGCCTGTTGCTCAGCGACGGTACGGCCGGGGTGTTGCTGCACGGCATCGGCGGGATCGGCAAGACGACCCTGGCCGCGGAGCTGGTCCGCCGGCTGCTGGACACCGCGGATGACTGGCGCCTGGTCACCGTGACCGGCACGGCCACCGTGGACGGCGTACTCGCCGCGGTGGCCGACGTGGCGCGCCGGGACCTGCTCCGCCGGCAGGAACTGTTCGGGGACGCGGCGGTGGCCGTGCAGACGGCCGGCCGGGTGGACGTGCCGTGGCGGGACCGGTTCGGGCTGCTGCGGGAGGACGTTCTGGCCGGCGTCCGGATTCTGCTGGTGCTGGACAACTTCGAGGACAACCTCGCCGCGGACGCCGGCCACGGCTGGTCGATCACGGATCCGAACCTGGCGGGGCTGCTCGCCGCGTGGCTCGGCAGTCCCGGCCGTAGCCGGCTGCTGATCACCTGCCGGTATCCGTTCGCGCTCGGCGGCCGGTTGCACGCCTATCAGGTGCCGCCGCTGAGTCTGGCCGAGACCCGGAAGCTGCTGTGGTCGCTGCCCCGCCTCGACCGGCACGCCGCCGACGAGTCCGGGCGGGAGCGGGTGTGGCGCACGGTCGGCGGGCACCCGCGGGCGCTGGAATACCTGGATGCGCTGCTGCCCGACGCGCAGTCCGGCACGGCGGGGTCCGGCCGCTTCGCCGACATCACCGATCGGCTGCGCGACGCGGTCCAGGACCGTCTCGGGCCGGACCGGGCCGCGGAGTGGCTGGGGCAGAAGCGCACTCTCGACGCCGCGCTCGCCGACACCGTCACGCTGGCCGCCGACGACGTGCTGCTCACCGAACACCTGGACCGGCTCGCCGCCATCGACGGCGCCGTCACGCTCCTGGCCGCGATCAGCGTCTACCGCGAACCGGTCGATCGCAACGCACTGCTGTTCCACGTCGGTGTCCCGGACCCGAACCCGCCGGCCGGACCCGATCCGGGCGAGGCGGTAGCGCAGATCCGTGAGCTGCTTGCGCGCTATCAGTTCGAGCTGGACGACCTCGGCGATGTGGTCGGCCCGGACAGCCCGTTGACGCCGACCGACCGGGAACGCCTGGAACCGCTCGTTGAAGAGGTTTCGCGGCCGCCGGAGGCGCCGTTCGCCGCACCGGCAGGCCTCGACGGGCTGATCCGGCACCTATCCGGGACAGGATTGGTCGCCACGCTCGATGATGGCCGGATAGTGATGCACCGGTGGACGGCCACCGAACTCCACCAGCGCTGGGACGCCCCCACCAGCCCTCACCACCGACCGGCGCTCGTCGCCTCCGCCCACCGCGAGGCCGCCGCCTACTGGCGATGGCGCGTGAACGTCTGGCCGCAGGACCGGACCGCCGACCTCCACGACATGGAGGAGGCCCGTCACCATCTGCTCGCCAACGGCGACTCGGACGCCGCCGGCGTCATCACCGAGTACATCTGTGATCAGCTCCACACCTCGGGTGCGTGGGACCGGGAGACCAGCCTCATCCACGACACCCTGCGCCGGCTTCCCCCAAATTCGCCTCGTCGCCCCGCCTACTTCTACAAGCTCGGCGTTCTCGCCCAGGCTCGGGGAGACTACGCGGAAGCCGAGCGCCGCTTTCAGCAGGCTCTCGACCGGGACGAGGAACTCGGCAACCGAGCCGGCGCCGCCAGCAGCTACGGTCAGCTCGGCGTTCTCGCCCAGGCTCGGGGCGATTACCCGCAAGCGGAACGGCGCTATCGGCAAGCCCTCGCCATCGACGAGGAGCTCGGCAACCGAGCCGGCGCGGCCAACACCCACCACCAACTGGGCATCCTCGCCCAGGACCGGGGGGACTACTCCGAAGCCGAACGCCGCTACCGACAGGCCCTCACCACCTTCGAGGAACTCGGCAACCGAGCCGCCACGGCCAACACCCACCACCAACTGGGCATCCTCGCCCAGAACCGGGGGGACTACTCCGAAGCCGAACGCCGCTACCGACAGGCCCTCACCACCTTCGAGGAACTCGGCAACCGAGCCGCCACGGCCAACACCCACCACCAACTGGGCATCCTCGCCCAGATTCGGCATGACTACGCGGAAGCCGAACGCCGCTACCAACAGGCCCTCACCATCGACGAGGAACTCGGCAACCGGGCCGGCGCCGCCAGCAGCTACGGTCAGCTCGGCATGCTCGCTCAGGACCGGGAGGACTACTCCGAAGCCGAACGCCGCTACCGACAGGCCCTCACCACCTTCGAGGAACTCGGCAACCGAGCGGAAGCCGCCATCAGCCACCACCAGCTCGGCATGCTCGCACAGGAGCGGGGAGACCACTCCGAAGCCGAACGCCGCTACCAGCAGGCCCTCACCATCGACGAAGAACTCGGCAACCGGGCCGGCGCCGCCATCAGCCACCACCAGCTCGGCATGCTCGCACAGGACCGGGGGGACCGCTCCGAAGCCGAACGCCGCTACCAGCAGGCCCTCACCACCTTCGAGGAACTCGGCCACCGAGCGTCCGCGGCCGCCTCGATCAGCCAACTCGGTGTCCTGCGGGCCGACATGAACGACGCCGCCGGGGCGGTCCCGCTCCACTGCCGCGCACTTGCCATACGGCTCGGCATCGGGCTCCCGGAAGCCGGATTCGATATCGTCCGGCTCCGGGACCTTCGTACGAAACTGGACGAGACGACGTTCACTCAGGCGGCCGGCACCGTCCTCGACGACCAGTCCCTGGCCGCGCTGATCGCGATACTCGAAGACGCCGACGAACCGGAACACGGAGACGGCACATGATCCGACGACCCGGGAGCACGTAGCCCTCGCCGGGCGTACGTGGTGACGAGTCACACCGCTACCCCGCCGGGCATAGCGAAAGAGTCACGACCAGGCTTTCCACAGCCGGGCGTAGACCCCGTCGGCGGCGAGAAGCGCGTCATGCGTGCCCTCCTCGACGATGCGGCCCTCATCCAGCACCGCGATCCGGTCGCACGCGCGGGCCTGGCTGAGGCGGTGCGCGACGACGATGGCCGTGCGTCCCTCGATCACCGCCGCGGCGGCCCGATCCAGAACCCGGGCACCCGCGCTCCCCGCCTCCGCCGTGGCCTCGTCCAGGATCACCACCGGCGGGTCCCGCAGCAGCACCCGGGCCAGCGCGAGCTGCTGCGCCTCGGCCGGCCCCGGCGTGGCGACCTCCCCGAGACCATGCGCCCACCCCACCGCGTGCAACGCCGCGACGAGGCGCTCGTCCCCGGCGTCCGGCGCCGCGAGCGTGAGATCGTCCCGAACGGTGCCGGCGAAGGCGTGCGTCTCCTGCGACACGAGGCAGACCCAGTCCCGCAGCACCTCCGCATCCAGCGCCCCGACCGGAACCGCACCGTCCGCGTCGGTCAGCGTGACCCGCCCGGCGGTCGGCGGCAGCACGGCGGCCACGATCCCGGCCAGCGTCGTCTTCCCGGCCCCGCTGGCGCCGACCAGTGCCAGCGACGTACCCGGTGCGATGGTCAGATCAAGACCTTTCAAAACCTCCCGCCGGTACGTATGCCGCACGCCCTCCACCCGCACCCCGACGGCCCCGCGCGGCTTACGCGCGACGCCCGCCGGTGCGGACGGGACCAGCAGCACCCCGACGGTTCGGGCCAGCGCCGCGCCCGCCCGCTGCACCTCGTCGAAGGAGAGCAGCAACGTCCCGAGCGGCGTGAACAGCCGGTGGAAGAGAAGCGCCGCCGCGGTCGCCGCGCCGATCGTGGTCGCGTCCACGCGCACCAGCCACCACCCGGTCAGCAGGATCGCGGAGAGCCCGATCGCCTCCGCCGCGTTCATCGACTTGCTGAACCACACGTAGAGCCGCAGCGCGCGAAGACCCGTGGTGAGCGCCTCGGCCGAGGCCGCCTCGACCCGGCCGGTCTGCAGCCCGGACATGTCGTACGCCGCCACGGTCTCCCGGCCGCGCAGCGATTCGATCAGGACGCGTCCGCGTTCCGCGGCGAGGCGGCGTTCGTCGGCGTAGAGCCGGCCCGCGCGCGGGAGGTAGAGGTGGAGGCTGATCGCGTACACCGGGAAGACCAGGGCGAACGCGAGCGTGAGCCGCCAGTCGAGGGTGAGGAAACCGGACGCGGCGACGGCGACCGTGATCACCGCGAGGAAGACCTGGGTGATCAGCGGGACGGCGGTGGCGACGTTCTCCACGTCCTCGGTGACGCGGGAGGAGACGTCGCCGCTGCCGGCGCGTTCCAGCACCGGTGCGGGCAGGCGCAGCGACGCGCCGAGCACCGACTCGCGCAGCCGGGCGGCGACGCGCGCGCCGAGCCGTTCGGTGGCGCGGCGGGCCAGCGCGGTACCGGCGGCGGCGACCAGCGCGGCGACGGTCACCAGGGCGAACAGCGCGGGCCGGAATCCGTCGATCAGGCGGCCGAGCAGCAGCGGCGTGGCCACGGTGCCGATCGCGCCGACCAGCGTCCAGGCGAGCGCGGCCCGGGCGGCGGCGGGTTCGGCGCGGACCGTGCGGGCCAGCCCGGCGAGCGTCCGGCGTGCGGTGGCGATCGGCAGCGCGCTCATCGCAGCACCGCCGCGGCGTAGCCGGTGTCCGCGCCGAGCAGCGCGGCCGTGGACAGCACGGCCGGCCCGCGGTCGGGCAGGAACAGCACCCGGTCGCAGCGGGACAGCAGCGCCGGTGAGGTGGTCACCACCACGGTCGCGCCGCCGCTCTGCCGCCGGAACGCGGCCAGCCCGGCCGCGGCGTCGTGCTCGGTGACCGCGTCGACCGCGGTCAGCGGATCCCGGAGAACGAGCATCGGGGGTACGGCCGCGAGCGCCCGGGCCAGCGCCACCCGCTGACGCTGCCCGCCGGAGAGGTTGGCGCTGCCGTCGAGCAGGCCCTCGTCCAGGTCGGTGACGTGCGCGGCGGCCAGCGCCCGGCGGCCCGCCGCGCCGGTGTCGCGGCCGGTGTCCAGCGCCTCGGTGAGCGTGCGGCCGAGGAGCGTGACCGCGTGCGGCTCGGCCAGCACGTACCGGCGGAGGTCCGGGTGTCCGGGTGGTAGCTGCCCGAACGTGACCTCGCCCCGATCCGGCGCGCGCCGCCCGGCGAAGATCTCCGCGGCCGTGTCCGCGACGGCCCGGTCGGCCGCGACCACGCCGAGCAGTTCGCCCGGCCGCAGCGTCAGGTCGATGCCGGTGACCGGCCCGATCGCGGCGGCGCGCAGCCGGGGCGGCCCGGCCTCGCCCGGTGCCGGTCCGGTGTCCGGCGCGGGAGCGGGACGCAGCGCCGTGATCCGGGCCGCGCCGGCCCGGGCGGCGAAGATCTGCTGGACGCCGCGGGCGACGCGCTGCACCGGGTCGCCGACGAACGAGACCATGGTGACCGCGGTGACGAATCCGCCGATGGTGATCCGGCTGGCCGAGACCATGGCGGCCGCGGCCGCGACCGTGCCCAGCAGCGCGATCGCGGACGCGAGCAGGCCCATGCCCTCGACCAGCGAGACCGCGGTGGCGCTGCGCAGCGCCGCGTCGCGGGCGTCGGCGACCGTGTCCCGGTAGCGGCGCAGCGCCTCGGGCACGCCGCCGAAGCCGCGCAGCGTGCGCAGCGCGGTGACGAACTCGGCGGCGAGCGCGGCGGCCCGGCCGACCAGCCGCTGCCGTGCTCCGGCCCGGCGCTCCAGCCAGGGTCCGAGGCGGCGCACGGCCCAGGTCAGCGCGGGTACCAGCAGCAGGATGCCGAGCCCGAGCAGCGGGTCGACGCGGAGCAGGACCACCACCGTGACCACCAGGCCGGCGACGCCGGAGACGATGCCGACCAGGCCGCGCAGGAACTCGGCCGCGGCGGTGGCGTCCACGGTGAGCACGCTGACCAGGTCGCCGGTCCGCCGGTCGGCACCGAGGCCCGGGTCGGCCAGCAGCGCCGCGGTGGTGCGGACCCGCAGCCGGTGGGCCTCGCCGAGCACCGCGCCGTTCAGCCGCCAGTACGCCATGCCGGCGGCCGCCCCGAGCACCACGAACAGCAGCAGGATACCGGCCACGGCCAGCAGGATCGCGGACGGCGGGCCGCCGTCGACCGCGTGGTCGACGGTCAGCCCGATCGCCAGCGGGACCAGCGCCTCGCAGATCTGGTGGATGCCGGACCCGGTGCAGCAGAGCGCCACGGCACGGGCGTGGCGGCGGACCATGTCACGCAACATGGTCCGGGACGTTAGGCGGGCCCGCCGCGCCCCTCCATCGGTTCGGCCGGAACCGAATCCTGCGCGGTGAACAGCGCGAGCAGTGACGCGCCGAGCGGCTCCAGCCGGTAGAAGACCTGCCGCTCGACCCGCGACCGGGACACCAGGCCGGCCTCCTGCAGGCCGGTGAGCTGCTCGGAGACGGTGCTCGGCGCGCGGCCCAGGACGGCGGCGAGGCCGCTGGTGGTGGCCGGTTCGGTGAGCGCGCGCAGCACCGCGGCCCGGCCCGCGCCGATCAGCAGCGCCAGCCGGTCCCGGTCCGGCGGCGCGGGGGCGGTCCGCGCGGACAGCACGGCCGCGCCGCGCGCCGGATAGGTGATCATGAGGGTGGCCGGGTCGTCGGTGCTGACCGTGGCGCGGTCGCAGGCCAGCACCAGCGGCACCAGCAGCAGCCGCCGGTCGCCGCCGGCCAGCGCGGACTCCCGGCGCTTGGGCAGCGACAGCACCGGTGCGTCCCAGCCGGCGGTGCCGCTCAGGCCGCGCAGCACCGCCTCCGGCCCGTGCTCGGCGAGCACCCGCGCGCGCAGCACGATCTCCTCCTCCAGCACCGCGCGCATGGCCGGCCAGTGCGGCGCGATGGCCAGTTCCCAGAACGCCTCGACCGCGTCCGCGAGCCGGCCGAACGAGTCCGCGGTGGAGTCCAGATAGGACCGCAGCACGTCCGGCACGCCCTCCGGATAGTGCTTGGCGCACTGGGCCGCGATCACCTCGTGCGGGGTGCTGCGCAGCAGCGCCAGTTCGTCCGCGAGCGCGGGGCGGGCGGACGGCGGCGGGGGCTGGACCGCGTCCGGCGTCGGCCGGGCGTGCTCGGTGCCGTAGAGCAGCGCGTACAGCCGGAGCGGCCCGGTCTCCGGCGTGGCGCGCAGCACCTCGGCGGCGTGCGCGGCCCACTCCGCGTACGGCCAGGGCGCGTCCCTCCCCTGCCGGGTGCGGTGCACCAGTTCGACGCCGCTGACCACCTCGCGCAGCGGGCTGATGGCGAGCCGGGTCCGCTCCCGCGTCGGCTCGTCCAGGTGAATCCGGATCACGACGGCCCGTTCGAGCCCGGGAGCCGCACGGCGCTCACCTCCCGCCGAAGCAGGAGCGCCGCTCGACCAGCCGGACCGGGAGCACGACCGTGCCCGGCTCGGCCACCGGCGGGGCGTCGAGGCGGCTCAGCAGGTGGCGGGCGGCCGCCGCGCCCATCACGGCCGGGTCCTGGTCCACGACGGTGACCGGCGGGTCGAGCAGGGCCGCGAGCGGGAAGTCGCCGAAGCCGACCACCGCGACCCGGCTCCGCTTCAGCTCCGGGACGCAGGCGATGGTGGTGCGCGGGTCCGCGATGACGATGGCGTCGGCCCCGCGGTCGCACAGCGCGCGGAAGCCCGCGGCGGCGTCCTCCGGCGACTCGACGTCGTCGACGACGAGCGAGGCGGGACCGTCCTCACCGAGCGCCTGGCGGTAGCCGGCGAGCCGGGCGCGGGAGGTGGGCAGGTGCGGGGCCCGGCCGAGGAAGCCGACCCGGGTGTTGCCGTGGCCGAGCAGGTGCCGGGTGGCCTCCGCCGCGCCCCGGAGGTCGTCGTGCACGAACGCGTCGACGGGCAGCCCGGCCGGGGGCTGGTCGACGAAGACGGTCGGCACCGACGCCGGCGCGGAGGCCAGGTAGGACTGGTCCGCGGAGACCGGCGCCAGCACGAGGCCGGCCAGGTGACGGCGCAGCAGCGAGGTGACGATGTCGCGTTCGGCCGCCGGGTCGAAGCCGGTCGCGGAGACCATGGTGGCGTACCCCCGGGTCTTCATCTCGGCGTCGACCGCGCTGACGATGGCCGCGAAGAACGGATCGAGCAGCGTGGGTACGGCCACGCCGACGACGCTGCCGCGGCCCCGGCGGAAGGTCTGGGCGAGGTCGTTGGGCACGTAGTTGCTCTGAGCGAGCGCGGCCTGCACCCGCTCGCGCAGCTCCGGCCGCACGTGCGGGTCGCCGTTGAAGACGCGCGAGACGGTCTTGAGGCTCACGCCGGCCAGCGCCGCCACGTCCCGCATCGTTGCCACGGTCCGGATGATAGCCCGCGGTTGACACCGGTGTCCACGAGCTTGACACCGGTGTCATCGCGTGATGCCCTGGAGATGACACCGGTGTCAAAGAGGAGGGAACGAGCCGATGCGAGACATGTCGCCCCGGGCGTGGACGCTGCTGACGCTGCTGGCGGTCGCGACGCTGCTGGTCATGACCACGGAGACGCTGCCGATCGGGCTGCTGCCCCAGGTGGCCCGCGGGCTCGGCGTCGCCGAGGACCGGGTCGGGCTGCTGGTCACCGGATACGGCGCGGTCGTCGTGGTGGCCGCGGTGCCGCTGAGCGCGGTGATCGCCCGGTTCCCGATCCGGCTCGCCACGCTGGGCGTGCTCGCCGTCCTCGTGGTCAGCATCGGCGTGACCGCGGCGAGCCCCGGCCTGCCGACGGCCTTCGCCGCGCGGCTGCTCGGCGGTGCCGCCCACGCGGTCTTCTACTCGTGCACGTTCGTCATGGCGACGTCCGCCGTCCCGGAACGGCTGCACGCCCGCGCCGTGGCCGTGGTCGGCGCCGGCAACGCGGTCGCGCTCGCCCTCGGCGTCCCCGCGGCAACCGCGGTCGGCGCGTCGGCCGGGTGGCGCACCCCCTTCTGGATCGCGGCCGTCGCGCTCACGGCCACCGCCGTCGCGATCGGCGTGGTCTACCGCCCGGTGGCCGCGTCCGAGGCCCGGCCCACCGCCGCCGGCCACCTGCTGCGGGCCGCCGTGGCACCGCCGCTGCTGCGGGTCGCCGCCACGATCGTCCTGGTCATGACCGCTCACTTCGTCACCTACACGTACGTGGCGCCGCTGCTCACCGGCTCCGGCATCGCGGAGCGCGCCGTCAGCCTCGTCCTGCTCGGCTACGGCGTCGCGGGCGTCGCCGGCCTCGTCGTCGCCGGCCGCTTCGCGCAGTCACGCCTGTCGCCGCTGCTCGTCGCGTCGGTCGCCATCACGTTCGCCGCTCTGACGCTGCTGTGGCTCCTCCGGGGCAGCGCCGCCGGCACCGTCGCCGCGATCATCCTCTGGGGTACCGCCTTCGGCGCCGCCCCCACGCTCTGGCAGCTCACCGCCGTGCGGGCGGCCCCCCGGGCCGCGTCCATCGGCCCCGCCGTCGTCAACTCCGCCTTCAACGTCGGCATCTCGGCCGGCGCCTGGGCCGGCGGCCTGGTCCTCACCGACCTCGGAACCGGCGCGTTGCCCCTGCTCAGCATGGCCGTGCTCGCCGCCGCCGGCATCCTGCTGCTGCGCCGCCCCACCTCCGCCCCGCCCTCGCGGCACGGCGACGAACAGGCCGAGCCCGCACCGGCGGAGGCGCACGACCGCGTGGCTCGCGCGACACGGTGACCAACGACGACCCGCCTCCCGGGCACGACAACCGGCGCCCACCGCGCTCGCACGGCACGACGACCAGCGGCGACACGGCTCCCGGCCACGACAACCGGCGCCGACCGCGCTCGCACGGCACGACAACCGGCGCCGACCGCGCTCACACGGCACGACGACCAGCGGCGACACGTCTCCCGGCCACGACAACCGGCGCCGACCGCGCTCACACGGCACGACGACCAGCGGCGACACGGCTCCCGGGACCCCGATCACCAGCAGCGCCGCGGCTCGCGCGGCCCGATCACCGAATCAGCGCGGCTCACGGGACGCCATGCCGACGGCGGCACCGGCTCCGATGCGGCGAAGCCGCCGCGGGTTCGCTCGCGAGACCGTGCGAACCGCACCATGGCTGACTCGCCGCCGCCTCCAGGCATAGCCGGGGACGACCCGCAGCCGCGCCGGTGGAGGCAACCGGCCGCGCGGCTCGCGAGGGCACGGTGACCAACGGCGGCACCGGCTCCGATGCGGCGTCGGAGCGGCGGCGCAGACGCCGCGAGGTTGGCCCGCGGGAGCATGCGGGCCGCACCACGCCGGAAGCGGGCATATCTATCGTGCGGTCGAGGGCTCGGTCCCGGAACGGCACAGCCCCCGCGAGAGCAGGCGGACCGCCACCACGCCGGAACGAGGCCGTCGACGCTCAAGCCCCGGGCAAGCCGCCGCCCGCCGGACCGTGACGACGCGGGGAGCGGAGGATCGAGGCTCGTCCTGGCAGACTGCGGGGGTGGCGGATGTGGGGCCGCGGGCCGTGGTGGAGGCGGTGTGGCGGGCGGACGGCGCGAGCATGCTGGGGGTGCTCAGCCGGCGGCTCGGTGATCTGGACCGGGCCGAGGAGGCGCTGCAGGACGCGATCGCGGCGGCGCTGGACCGGTGGCCGGCCGACGGGGTGCCGGAGAGTCCGGCCGGGTGGCTGGTGACGACGGCGTGGCGGCGGGCGCTGGACCGGGTTCGGCACGAGGCGACCGCGCGGGCGAAGCTGCCGCTGCTGGTGGAGCCGGAGCCGGGGCCGCCGACCGGGGACGACCGGCTCGGGCTGATGTTCGCGTGCTGTCATCCGGGGCTGGCGGTGTCGGCGCAGGTGGCGTTGACGCTGCACGCGGTGGCGGGGCTGCCCGCGGCGCGGATCGGGGCCGCGTTCCTGCTGCCGGAGGCGACGGTCGCGCAGCGCCTGGTGCGGGCGAAACGGCGGCTGCGCGACTCCGGCGCCGATTTCACCATCCCGGGACCACGGGGGTACGCGGAGCGCCTCGCCCAACTGCTCCAGGTCATCTATCTGATCTACAACGAGGGGTATCTGGAGCGGCGCGAGCTGGCGCGCGAAGGGCTGGACCTGGCCCGGCAACTGGCCGCGCTGCTGCCGGGCGAGCCGGAGGCGGCGGGGCTGGCCGCGCTGGTCGAGCTGCACGAGTCGCGGGCCGGTGCCCGGTTCACCGGGGACGGCGCGCTGGTGCTGCTGGAGGACCAGGACCGGGCGCGCTGGGACCGGGCGCTGATCGGCTCGGCGGTGCACCGGCTGCGGGCCGCGATGGGCGCGGACCGGCCGGGGCCGTACCAGTTGCAGGCCGCGATCGCGACGCAGCACGCGCTGGCCCGGTCGGTGGCGGACACCGACTGGGCGGCGATCCGGCGGCTCTACGATCTGCTGCACGCGGCGACCGGCAACCCGGTGGTGCTGCTCGGCCGCGCGGTGGCGACCCGGCACACGAGCGGGGCCGGGACCGCGCTGGCGGAGGTGGACGCGCTGGCGGCGCGGCTCGGCGAGTACCGGCTGTTCCACGCCACGCGCGCGGAGCTGCTGACCGCGCTGGGCCGGGACGCGGAGGCGGGGTCCGCGACGCGGCGCGCGCTGGCGCTCGCCACGAACCCCGCCGAACGTGCCCTGCTGGCCGCGCGGCTCAGCGACCGGTAGTCGGCCGGACCTCGATCTTGTCGCCGAACGCGGTGATGCCGGGCCACCCGGACGCGATCGCGATCGCCTCGTCCAGGTCGTCCGCGTCGAACAGGATGAAGCCGCCGACGACCTCCTTGAGCTCCAGGTACGGCCCGTCGGTGACCACCGGCAGGCCGTCCGCGCCGCGGCTGACCGTCTTGGCGGTGCGCACCGGCTCCAGTTCCGCGCCGACGCCCGGCATCTTGCCGGCCGCCTCCCACTTCGCGGACCAGGCGCCGATCTCGGCCATCACCTCGGCGACCCGCTCCTCGCCGGCGTCCCAGTTGGACTCCGCGCCGCAGATGAGCATCGCGTACCGCATGTCGTTCTCCCTTCGCGGCCGGTCACGCGCCGGTCCGCATGATGCTGACGCGCGAGCGGGGCGCCACTCGACGTACCGTCGCCGATTTTTCCGCAGCGGTTAGGCTGGCGGGCGATGACGCTGACGTCCGACGAGGTGGAGCTGTTCGCGCGTGTCCGGGGGCGCCTGGAGGCGATCGCGTACCGGATGCTGGGGTCGGCCGCCGACGCGGAGGACGCGGTGCAGGACACGTTCCTGCGCTGGCAGGCCGCGGACCGGGAGCGGATCGAGACGCCGGAGGCCTGGCTGACCCGGGTGCTCACCAACGTGTGCCTCAACGAGCTGACCTCGGCGCGGGCGCGGCGGGAGACGTACGTCGGGCGGTGGCTGCCGGAGCCGGTGCCGGCCGGCGACCCGATGCTCGGCCCGGCGGAGAGCGCGGAGCAGCGGGAGTCCGTGTCGATCGCGGTGCTCACGCTGATGGAGCGACTGTCCCCGCAGGAGCGCGCGGTCTACGTGCTCCGCACGGCGTTCGGCTACCCGCACGCGGAGATCGCCGGGATGCTCGGTCTCACCGAGGCGAACTGCCAGCAGCTGTACCGGCGGGCCCGGCAGCACCTCGCGGACGGCCGGACCCGGACCCCGGTCGACGCGGCCACCGCCCGTAGCATCGCCGAGCGGTTCCTCGCGGCCGCGGTCAGCGGCGAGGTCGAGCCGCTGGTGCGCATGCTGGCCGGCGACGCGATCAGCATGGCCGACGGCGGCGGTCAGGTGCCGGCCCGCAGCACGCCGATCGTGGGCGCGCTGGCGATCGCCCGGTTCCTGCGCACCTCGTTCCAGCCGGCCGCCGCGCGACGGTTCGTCGGCGAGGATCTCACGCTGCACGCCGACGTGGTCAACGGCGGCCCGGCGGTGGTGGCCACGGCCGGGGAGCGGATCGTCGGCGTGCTGGTGCTGGACGTGACCGAGGACGGCATCGCGGCCATCCACGTGCAGGCGAACCCGGCGAAGCTGGAGCGCCTCGGCCGGCGGTGAGCCAGCACACAGCCGGCGGCTGTCAGGGATCGCCGGGCTGCCCGGTTCAGGAGGCGAGTGCACACGTCCTCTCCTGACGGGAGCGATCATGAATCACCGCATCGTCGTCCTCGGCGCCGGCTACTCCGGCGTCCACGCGGCCGGGCGGCTGGCCCGCCGGCTGCACGCCGACATCACGCTGGTCGACGCGCAGCCCGAGTTCACCGAACGCATCCGCCTGCACCAGCTCGCCACCGGGCAGGAGCTGCGCCCGCGCCCGCTGCGGGACGTCCTGGCCGGCACCCGCGTCACGCCGCGCACCGGCACGGTGGCCGCGGTCGACGCGGACCGGCGGACCGTCACGCTCGCCGGCGGCGACACCATCCGGTACGACACGCTGGTGTACGCGCTCGGCAGCACCGCCGGGGACCAGGGCGTGCCCGGCGTCGACGCGCACGCGTACCACGTCGCGGGCCGGGCCGCCGCGCTGCGCCTGCGGGACCGCCTCCGCGCGCTCGGCGCGGGTGACGCGGTGCTGGTCGTCGGCGGCGGCCTGACCGGCATCGAGTCCGCCACCGAGATCGCCGAGTCCCGGCCGGACCTGCGCGTCACGCTCGCGGCCCGCGGCCGGGCCGGTGGCCTGCTGGGCGCCCGCGCGCAGCGGCACCTGCGGGACGTGCTGGCCCGGCTCGGCGTGACCGTGCTGGACCACACGGAGATCGCGCGCGTCGGGCCGGACGGCGTGGTCACCGGCGACGGCGCGCACGTGCCGGCCGCGGTGACCGTGTGGACGGCCGGGTTCGCCGTCCACCCGATCGCGGCCGCGAGCACGCTGACGGTCTCCGGCGCCGGCCGGATCGTGGTCGACGGCAGCATGCGCTCGGTCTCGCACCCGGACGTGTACGCGGTGGGCGACGCCGCGCACGCGCTCGGCGCGAACGGCGAGCCGCTGCGGATGGCGTGCGGCTCCGGCATCCCGATGGCGTGGCAGGCCGCGGACGCGATCGCGGCGCGGCTGACCGGCGGCCGGGTCCGGGAACGCCCGATCCGGTTCTACGCGCAGTGCATCAGCCTCGGCCGCCACGACGGCATCGTGCAGTTCGTCGACGGCGATGACCGGCCCACGTCGTCGGTGCTGACCGGGGGTGCGGCGGCGCGGGTGAAGGAGTTCGTCTGCGCGGGCGCGGCCTGGTCGATCGGCCACCCGACGCTGCTGCTGCCGATGCGGCGGCGCCGGGTGAGCGCGGTTCCGGCGCCGGTCGCGGAAGGGGTGGGCCGCTGAGGCTCCGGTCGCCCCGCGCCGGGGCGACCGGCCGGCTCCCCGGTCAGGACGCGCGGCCGATGATGTGCGGTGAGGCCGGCCCCGACGCGCCCTCCGACGGGAACCGGAACCGGCGCAGGTCCGTGATCGTGAACCCGGCCGCCGTGATCGCCGCCGCCGTGTCCCGCGCGATGTGGCAGCCGCCGCTCAGCGGGGGCCAGATCGTGGCGTCCAGGAGCCGCTGCAACCGGCGGAGCCCGCCCGGCTCCTCCGCCGCGACGTGCTCGAAGAAGCGCAGCTCTCCCCCGGGCCGGAGCACGCGGCGGATCTCGGCGAGCGCGGCGGCCGGGTCCGCGACCGTGCACAGCACCATCGCGGAGACCGCCGCGTCGAACTCGCCGTCCGCCGCGGGCAGCGCCTCGGCCAGGCCGTCCACCACCCGGATCGGCACGGGCGCGGAGCGGGCAGCGACCCCCGCGGCGGCCCGCAGCCGGGGCTCGGGCTCCACCGCGAGCACCTCCGTGACGGCCGGGGGGTAGTGCCCGAACATCCGGCCGTTGCCGGCGCCGACCTCGATCACCCGGCCGGAGAGCCCGGCGGCGACCGTGGCCCGGTGCCCGGCGACGCCGGCCTCGTCCATCTTCACGCTGACCCGCTGGTAGATCCGGGCGAACACCGGATGGGACACCGACGACACGGCCACCTCCATCTCTCCGCACCCCATGGTGGCCACCGGCCGCCACCCGGACGCGTTATTGCAATGGCTTTGCAACTACCGCATGATGACTGTGGTGCGTTCGCCACGGGAGAGGCGGGCGCGAGGGGGGTGTCCCGGCATCGCGATGATCCACGCGCCGGGACATTCCCTCCCCCGTCGCTATCGCGGGCCGGGCGCGACCAGGCGGCGTTCCCACGCCCAGGCCGCGATCTCGACCCGGTTGCGGGCGCCGAGCTTCGCCTGGACGCTGCTCAGGTGCGTCTTGACCGTTCCCACCGAGATGAACAGCTCCGCGGCGATCTCCGCGTTCGTGCGGCCCTGCGCGGTCAGCCGCACCACGTCCAGCTCGCGCGGGGACAGATCGCCCAGGTCCTGCCGCACCGGCGCGGGCGGCGTCAGGTGCTCCAGCAGCCGTACCGTGATGGACGGGCTGATCAGGGCGTCGCCGGAGGCGGCGGCGCGCACCGCCTCGACCAGCAGCGCCGGGCCCGAGTCCTTGAGCAGGAAGCCGCAGGCGCCGTTGCGCAGCGCCGCGTGCACGTACTCGTCCAGGTCGAACGTGGTCACCACGACCACGTTGACCGGATCGGCGACGCCCGGGCCGGCCAGCCGGCGCAGCGCCTCCAGGCCGTCCATCCGCGGCATCCGGATGTCCATCAGCGCCACGTCCGGCCGCAGCCGCAGCGCCAGCTCGACCGCCTGCATGCCGTCCGCGGCCTCGCCCACCAGCTCCATGTCCGGCTGCGCGCCGATGATCATGCCGAAGCCGGTACGCACCATCGCCTGGTCGTCCGCGACCAGCACCCGGATCGTCACCGTTCCCCCTCACCCGCCGCGATCGGAAGCGCCGCGTCGACCACCCATCCTCCGTTGATGCCGGGACCGGCGCGCAGCCACCCGCCGACGGACGCTACCCGTTCGCCGAGGCCGTCCAGCCCGTATCCGGTGCGGTCGGTCGCGCGCGGCGCCGCGGCGCCGTCGTTGGTCACCCGGACGAACAACCAGTCGGGGGTACGCCGCAGCCGCACATCGGCACGCGTGGCGTTCACCGCGTGCCGGCGCACGTTGGTCAGCGCCTCCATCACCACCCGGTACGCCGACGTGCTCACGTCCACCGGCAGCCCGTCCAGCGCGCCCTCGACGTAGAGCACCGCCCGCGCGCCGCCCGCGGCGGAGAACTGCTCCAGCAGCGGCCCGAGGTCCGCGACCCCGGCCAGCGGCGCCAGCGGTGCGGCCGCGTCACCGCCGCGCAGCACGCCGACCATCCGGCGCATCGCGGCCATCGTCTCCGCGCCGGCCCGCTCGATCTGGTCCAGCGCGGTGATCACCCGCTGCGGGTCCTGCTCCGCGATGAACCGCGCGCCCTGCGCCTGCACCACGATGCCGGTCACGTGGTGGGCGATGAAGTCGTGCAGGTCCCGGGCGAACTCGGCGCGCTGCTCGGCCCGTACCGTGGCGATCTGCCGCTCCCGCTGACCCGCGGTGAACCGGGTCCAGACGCCGGTGGCGCCGATCGCGCCACCGATCATGGTCAGCATCATGCCGAAGATCAGCAGCTCGAGGCCGGACGAGGCGCGCTGCGTCTGCACCAGCAGCGCGAACAGCAGCGCGGCGCCGGCCGGCCAGGCCAGCGCGGGCCGCCCGTGGCGGGCCACCGCGAACAGCACCGCCAGCAGCGCCACGGTCTCGGCGAAGCCCCAGCCGGAACCGGAGTCGGTGGAGCCGCCGGTGCCGAACAGCGTGAGCAAGGTCAGCACCACCGAGGCGGCGCCGAGCACGATCGCGAACGCGGGTACGAGCCGGCTGCCCAGCCGCTTGTGCCGGCTCCACAGCAGCGTGCCGGCGGTCGTCAGCACCAGCGACGGCGCCAGCATCACCAGTGTGGCCTCTGACCCGCCGGCCGCGGCGATGAACAGGTCGATCAGGAAGGCGAACGCGGTCAGCAGGAGCAAAGCGATCCGCCGGACGCTGGGGCGGCGCCGCTTCCGTTCAGAGATCATCATCGTCCTCCCAGCGTAGTCGCGGTGCGGCCGGATCCGGTTCTGCCGATCGGCGGGGCACGCGCTCTGACTTTCGGCGGAGGAACCGGGACGATCTCCGGTCGCCGGGCGGATGTGTGCCACCCGCCGGAATCGGCAGGCTGTGCTCGCTCTCGTTTCCAACCGAAGGGACTTCGATGATGATGCTCGCCTGCGAGGCACGTGACCTGGTCAAGGTCTACGGCCGCGGCGACACCGCGGTACGTGCGCTGGACGGCGTGTCGGTGGGTTTTCCGCGGGCCGAGTTCACCGCCATCATGGGCCCCTCGGGTTCCGGCAAGTCGACGCTGATGCACTGCCTGGCCGGCCTCGACCGCGCCACCAGCGGCGCGGTGCTGCTCGGCGACGTGGACCTCAGCCGCCAGTCCGACCGCGTGCTCACCCAGGTCCGCCGCGAGCGGATCGGCTTCGTCTTCCAGGCGTTCAACCTGCTGCCGCAGCTCACCGCGGCGCAGAACATCACGCTCCCGCTGGACCTGTCCGGTCGCAAGCCCGACCCCGCCCTGTTCGGCCGGCTGGTCGACGTGCTCGGCCTGCGCGACCGGCTCCGGCACCGGCCCAGTGAGCTGTCCGGCGGCCAGCAGCAGCGCGTCGCCCTGGCCCGCGCGCTGATCTCCCGCCCGGAGGCGGTCTTCGCGGACGAGCCGACCGGCAACCTGGACTCGCGTACCGGCGCGGAGGTGTTGTCCTTCCTGCGCGACGCGGTCCGCGAGTACGGCCAGACCGTCGTCATGGTCACCCACGACCCGATCGCGGCGTCCTACGCCGACCGCGTGGTCATGCTGGCCGACGGCCGGATCTCCGGCGAGATCATGCGCCCGACCCGCGAGTCCGTCGCCGACGCGCTGAACCAGCTGGCCGGTGCCCGATGACCGTCCTGCGCACCCAGCTCGCGGGCCTCGCCCGCCGCCCGGCCCGGCTGCTGCTGACCGGCCTGGCGCTGATCGTCGCCGCCACGGTCGTCTTCGGCACCGTGCTGGCCCAGCGGATCACCCACCAGACCATCCTGGACACCTTCAGCGGTACGTCGGCGAACGCGGACCTGGTGATCGGCATCAGGACCCCGGCCACCCCCGAGGCGCTGGAGGTCGTCCGGAACACCCCCGGCGTGGAGTCCGCCACCGCGCGCAACTCCGTCTACTACGACGTGCCGTCGGTGCCCGGCACCTACCTCGTGCTCGCCGGTGACCCGGGCCGCGGCCCGCTGTCCGAGGTGACCCTCACCTCCGGCACCTATCCGAACGCGGAGAACCAGATCGCGGTCACGCCGCGCACCGCCGACCGGATGGGCCTGACGGTCGGCCGGACGATCGCCGTCCGGCTGGGCCCGGAGAATCCGGTGCGAAACCTCACCGTCACCGGCATCGTCGAGCCGGCGCGCGGCGAGGGCTTCTCCGGCATCGCGTTCACCACCGGGGATTTCGTCACCAGGATGAGCGCCGGCGACTCCCCGACCTACGAGCAGTACGGCATCGGCCGGGTCGAGGTGCACCTGGTGCCCGGCACCGACGCACAGGCGGTGGTGCAGCGGTTGTCCGGCACGCTGCCGCAGGGCATCGACCCGACGGGCGACGGCACCGCCAAGGCCCCGATCGACGTGCGGATCGGCGCGGAGGTGCGCAAGGAGGAGGCGCTGAACGCGGCGTCCTCGATGAACGAACTGTTCTACCTCGTCGGCCTCTTCGTCGCGATCGCGGCGGCCGCGGCAGCGCTGGTCGCCACGTCCACGTTCCGGATCGTGTTCGCCCAGCGGATGCGCCAGCTGGCACTGCTGCGGGCCGTCGGCGCCGGCCGCGGGCCGCTGACCCGGGCGCTGATCGTGGAGGGCGCGCTCACCGGCGCGACCGCCGGCGTCACCGGCGTGCTGATCGCGTACGGGCTCGGCCTCGCCGCCGGACCGGCCGTGCGCGTCTTCTCCGACACCGAGCTGGCCACGCCCGGCCTGCCGATCCTGCCCGCCGTGCTGGTCGTGGCCGGCACCACCCTGATCGCGGTGATCGCGGTCCTCTCCCCCGCCGTGACCGCCGCCCGCGTCGCCCCGCTGGAGGCGCTGCGCTCCGCGGCCGTCACCGGCGCCACCGCCCGGCTCGGCGTGGTCCGCTGGGTGTTCGGCCTGCTGCTCACGGCGGCCTCGCTGGCGCTGGTCGCGATCGCCGTGACGATGCTGCCGGAACCGAACGAGCCGAGCAACGGCGAGGGCGTCCTGCTGGCCACGGTCGCGGGCGGCGCACTCGGCTTCTTCGCGCTGGTCGTGCTCGGCCCCGCGGTACTGCGGCCGGTGCTGTGGCTGGTCGGCCAGCCGCTGCGCGCGCTCGGCCCGACCGGCCGGCTCGCGGTCGGCGCGGTCGGCAACGCACCCAAGCGGGCCGCCGCGGTCAGCGTGGTCGTGGCGCTGGCCGTCATGCTGGTCGCCGGCGCGCTGGTCACCCTCTCCACCGCCCGCACCACCATGGAGGAGGAGTTGGCCCTGATGGCCCCGGCCGACATACAGATCGCGGCCGACGCCGGCAAGACGGTGCCGACCGCCGCGGTCGAGGCGGCCCGCGCCCACCCGGAACTGACAAACGTCATCCCGTTCCGCCTCGCGGAGGCGAACATCCCGATCGTGAGCGAGAACGGCGAAAGAGGGAACCCCGCGCGCCCGATCGCCGACCTGTCGCTGACCGCGCTGAGCACCCGGGACGACATCCGCGTCACCGAGGGATCGCTGGACGACCTCGGCCCCGGCAAGGCCGTCGCGCTGGACTTCGCGGACCAGTTCACCGGCAGTCTCGGCTACGGCGAGACCACCACGATCACCCACGAGGGCCGCAGCATCCAAGTCACCGTGGTCGCCACCGTCTCCGGCCTGCCGATGGACACGTGGGCGCTGCTCGACCCGGCCGACCTGACCGCGCTCGGCTTCGCCCCGGAGCCGACCACCCTGCTCGCCGACGCGGCCGATGACGAGACCGCCGCGTACCAGGCCGCGGTGACGCTCTCGCCCGGCCTCGGCGTGGTCGTGCTCACCGACGAGCGCGACGAGCTCGCCAGGCAGCTGCTGATAATCACGATCGTCGCGCTGGGGCTGGTCGGCATGACCGTCTCCGTCGCGGTCGTCGGCGTCGGCACCACCACCGCGCTCTCCGTCGTCGAACGCCTCCGCGAAGCCGGCCTGCTCCGCGCCGTCGGCATGTCCCGCGGCCGGCTGCGCGCCACCCTGCTGCTGGAGGCCTCGCTGTACGGCGTGGTCGGCTCACTGCTCGGCCTGGCCCTGGCCATCCCGTTCGCGTGGCTGATGCTCTCCGGGGTCGGCCTGGACGCGCCGCTCACACTCCCGTGGGGCGAACTGGCCCTGGTCGTCCTGATCCTGGGCATCCTCACCGCCCTTTCCGGCGTCCTCCCCGCCCGCCGCGCCTCCCGGGTCGCCCCGACAGCGGCACTCGCCATGGACTGACACTCTTAGGGGGTACGAGACGGGGCTCCGCGATTCGCGGGGCCCCGTCTTCCGTCCCCGCCAGCACGACGGCAAGGTCGCGTCGCGTGGGGCGAGGGCGGCGTCAGGACGAGCGAGAGCCGCGCAGGCCGAACAACGCCGCGCCGGACCGACAGCGACAACAGCAGGCGGCGGCGGAGCAACGGCAACAGCGCCAACGGCTTCGGCAGCAGCAGCGCGGACGCCAGCAGCAGCGGCGCAGCACCGCCAGCGGCAGCGGCACCGCCAGCGGCAGCGCCAGCGGCCCCAGCACCAACGGTTAGCGTGGAGGCGGCAGCGGTCTCGTCATGGGGATGCCCGCGTCGAGGCACACCGAGCAGACGCCGGTGAGCAGGACGGCGCCGTACATGCCGTCGATGGGCCGGTCATCGTCCGGTGTGTCGTAACTCCGCCGGATCACGTCGCCGAGCCTCGCTACCTTCTCGTGACGTGAGTCTGCCAGCTGGTCCGCCGGCTTTCGCGCCTCGGACTCGGTGACCGTGGGCGCGCCACCGCGCGCGAGTTCCTGTGAGAAGTCATCTATCCGGCGGCATGCGGCCACATCGGAATCCTCACGAACGGCGTGCACGACGGCGGTGCAGACTCCGGCCAGCATCGGCGCCCCGACCACCACGACAGCCACCACCGGCCAGCGGTTCCGGCGCCAGGCGGACTCCGCGACGGTCGACTGTGGACTCGCCACCCCACCAGTTTCCGAGGCGACCCGGGACTCGGCGGCGGAATCACGCGGCTCGGGAGGCGGTTCGGCTGACGGCCCGGGCGAAGTCATGCGCGACATCATGCAGTGATCTTGCCGCGGGCTTCCGGCGGTTTCCGGCCGCGTCCAGCGGGCCCGTGCGGCCGATCGCACCGGCACGACGCAGCCACAACCACACCCCCAGCCAACCACCCAGAACCGCGCCGCAACGCGGACCTGGCACGGAGCGCCGCAGGGGCTGCGGTGTCCGGATCTGTGCCCACGACATCGCACTCGCGCCGCGACACGGACCCGGCACGGAGAGCCGCACCGATTGCGGTGTCCGGATCTGTGCCCGCGACATCGCGCCCGCGCCGCGACACGCACCGAGCGCCGCACCGGTTGCGGTGTCCGCATGGCGCGGAACATCGCACCCGCGACACGGCCCCGGCACGGAGAGCCGCACACGATGCGGTGTCCGCCTGGCCCAGACATCGCAACCGCCCCGCGACACCAACCCGGCACGGAGAGCCGCACAGGATGCGATGTCCGCCTGGCCCAGACATCACAACCGCCCGCGACACCAACCCGGCACGGAGAGCCGCACGGGCTGCGATGTCCGCATGGCCCAGACATCGCAACCGCCCCGCGACACCAACCCGGCACGGAGGGCCGCACAGGATGCGATGTCCGCATGGCCCGGACATCGCAACCGCGCCGCGCTACGGGATCGGCGGACCGCGCCGGCCGCGCGGGTTTCGGCCACACGGACACCGGCTCCGATGCGGCGGCGGAGCGGCGGCGGAGCCGGCGCGAGGTTGGCCCGCGGGAGCGTGCGGAATCGGCCACGCCGGAAGCGGGAATATCGGGATGCGGGATCGTCGCAGGAACGACACGCCGCCCGCCGGAGGACGCGGCCCGCGGCCCCGCCGGGGGGCGGGATACCGGGGTCCGGGGTCGTTCCCGGAGCAGTCCGGTCCGGCACGAGCATGCGGGGGCAGCCACGCCGGGAGCGGGAAGATCAAATGTGGCCTTGGGCACCGGCGGGGGGTGCGTTACATGGTTGCCGCAAGTCCCAGCGTTGAGTACTGGCGGTGGCGGCGGTGGGGGCGTTTGGCGGCCCGGGCAACAAACGGGGTGATGGTTTGTGGTGGACCGGGGCGGGGAAAGGGGGCGTGATTCCGGGCGCGGGGTCCCGGATGGTGGAGCGGGGGCGGGATGTCGATCACGACGAGGCCTCAGGTTGATCACTTTGCGTGAGTTCGCCTGCGCTGTTTCGTACCGTTATATCGTGATTTTGGGGTTTTAGCGGGCGCGGCGATGGGCTATAGCACACGTGCACTACCGAATTGTTACAAGCGGCGGTCGTGCGGGATCTTGCGAAACGTGTTCGCCTTAAAATAAGTTCTTCCCCGCAACAAATGCACATCAGCTGATGTAGACCTCCCGGAGGCAACCATGACGGTCGTGAGGCGGAGCGGGGATTCCCGTCCGTGCACGGTACGGTCCAGGACCGGGGAGCCCCGGCCATGAGCAGTGCCCCGGTTCTGCTTGAGATGCGCAACATCACCAAGGAGTTCCCTGGTGTGAAAGCGCTCTCCGACGTCTCGCTCCGCGTGAAGGCGGGCGAGATCCATGCCATCTGCGGTGAGAACGGCGCCGGCAAGTCCACGCTGATGAAGGTGCTCAGCGGCGTCTACCCGTACGGCTCCTACGACGGGCAGATCATCTACCAGGGCTCCGAGGTCAAGTTCGGGGACATCCGGGCCAGCGAGAACGCGGGCATCGTGATCATCCACCAGGAGCTCGCGCTGATCCCGCTCATGTCGATCACCGAGAACCTGTTCCTCGGCAACGAGCCGCGCAAGAACGGTGCGATCGACTGGACCGCGGCGCAGCTCAAGGCCATGGAGCTGATGGCGCGCGTGGGTCTGCAGGAGAACCCGGACACGCTGGTCAAGGACCTGGGCGTGGGCAAGCAGCAGCTCATCGAGATCGCCAAGGCGTTCGCCAAGAACGTGAAGCTGCTGATCCTGGACGAGCCGACCGCGGCGCTGAACGAGAACGACTCCCAGCACCTGCTGGACCTGCTGCGCGGCTTCCGTGAGCGCGGCATCACCTCGATCATCATCTCGCACAAGCTGAACGAGATCGAGGCGATCGCGGACTCCATCACGATCATCCGGGACGGCAAGAGCGTCGAGACGCTGGACGTCAAGGCGGACGGCGTCGACGAGGACCGGATCGTGCGCGGCATGGTCGGCCGCGAGCTGACCAACCGCTACCCGGAGCACACGCCGAAGATCGGCGAGGTCTTCTTCGAGGTGCGCGACTGGACCGTGCGGCACCCGATCTCCGCGGACCGGCTGGTCGCCAAGGGTTCGAGCTTCACGGTGCGGCGCGGCGAGATCGTCGGGTTCGCGGGCCTGATGGGCGCCGGGCGCACCGAGCTGGCGATGAGCATCTTCGGCCGCTCGTACGGCGTGTACGAGGGCGGTGAGATCTGGAAGGACGGCAAGCGCATCGAGATCAAGACGGTCTCGGACGCGATCCACCACGGCCTGGCCTACGTCAGCGAGGACCGCAAGGCCGTCGGGCTCAACCTGCTCGACGACATCAAGACCTCCACGGTCTCGGCGAAGCTGTCGAAGATCCGCAAGTTCCTCAAGCTGGACGAGGTCGCGGAGTACAAGGCGGCCGAGGGCTACCGCAAGAGCCTGCGGATCAAGACGCCGACCGTGGACGAGGGCGTCAACAAGCTCTCCGGCGGCAACCAGCAGAAGGTCGTCCTGGCGAAGTGGATGTTCACCGACCCGGACCTGCTGATCCTGGACGAGCCCACGCGCGGCATCGACGTGGGCGCGAAGTACGAGATCTACGGCATCATCCAGCAGCTCGCGGACCAGGGTAAGGGCGTCATCGTCATCTCCTCGGAGCTGCCCGAGCTGCTCGGCCTCTGCGACCGCATCTACACCGTGTTCGAGGGCTCCATCACGGGCGTCATCGACCGGGCCGACGCGACCCAGGAAAACCTCATGAAGCAGATGACCTCCAACAAGAAGATGCAGACGCGATGAGCCGATTCAAGGACCTTCAAAAGAACCTCTTCGGGGGTACGACCAGCAACGCGCGCCAGTTCGGCATGATCTTCGCCCTGGTGGCGATCGTGCTGTTCTTCCAGATCTGGACGAACGGGCTGACCCTCAGCTCCGGCAACATGATCGCGGTCGTCAGTCAGTACTCGTACATCCTCATCCTGGCCATCGGCATGCTGATGGTGATCGTCGCCGGCCACATCGACCTGTCGGTCGGCTCGGTCGCCGCGTTCACCGGCATCGTGGTCGCGAAGCTGATGGCCGACCAGAACATCCCGTGGTTCCTGGCGCTGCTCATCGGCCTCGGCATCGGCGCGCTGGTCGGTGCCTGGCAGGGCTTCTGGGTCGCGTACGTCGGCGTGCCCGCGTTCATCGTCACGCTGGCCGGCATGCTCATCTTCCGCGGTGCCAACCAGTACGTCGGCAAGTCGCAGACCGTCGCGGTGCCGGAGGGCTTCCAGACGATCGGCGGTGGCTTCCTGCCCGAGGTCGGCCCGGTCACCGGCTACAACAACCTGACGCTGCTGCTCGGCTTCGCGGTCTGCGTCGCGGTGATCGTCCGGGAGTGGCAGCTGCGCCGCACCCGCCACCTGATGCATGCCGAGGCCGGCCCGATCTGGGTCTCGGTGCTGCGCATCGCCATCCTGATGGCCGTCATCCTGTTCGCCACCTTCCGGTTCGCCGGTGGCCGGATCGGCACCAGCTTCCCGATCTCCGGCATCATCCTCGGCGTCCTGGTCGTGGCGTACTCGTTCTACACCCGCAACACCGCGGCCGGCCGGCACATCTACGCGGTCGGCGGCAACTCCCGCGCGGCCGAGCTGTCCGGCGTGAAGCTCCAGCGCGTCAACTTCTTCGTCATGATGAACATGGGCGTGCTGGCCGCGCTGGCCGGCATGATCTTCGTGGCCCGCTCCCGCGCGTCCGGCCCGCAGGACGGCCTGAGCTGGGAGCTGGAGGCGATCGCCGCGGTCTTCATCGGTGGCGCCGCGGTCGCCGGCGGTCTCGGCACGGTCTCCGGCTCGATCGTCGGCGGCCTGGTCATGGCCGTCCTCAACAACGGCCTGATCCTCAAGGGCATCGGCGCGGACAGCGTGCAGATCATCAAGGGCCTCGTGCTGCTGCTCGCGGTCGCGCTGGACGTCTACAACAAGCAGCAGGGCCGGTTCTCCATCATCGGTTCGGTCACCAAGGGGTTCCGCGGCAGCGGTCCCACGGCACCCGTCGGCTCGGGCACGCCGCAGCAGGTCAAGACTCCGGTGGCCGGCTAACCGCCGGTCACCCAGACGCGGGGCGGGCAGGTCCGTCCGCCCCGTGACATTCACTGAAGAAGGGCACCTCCATCCATGCGTAAGTACCTCGCCAGGAGCGTGGCGATCAGCGCCGTCGCTCTGCTGGCCCTGTCCTCGGCCGCCTGTGGCTCCGAGCGTGAGGGCGAGAACCCGTCCGGCGGCGCCAGTGGCGGCACCGGCGGCTTCGCGGCCGACTCGCTGATCGGCGTGGCGCTGCCGGCGAAGACCTCGGAGAACTGGGTTCTCGCGGTCGACCTGTTCACCAACGGGCTGAAGGAGGCCGGCTTCCAGGCCGACGTCCAGTCCGCCGGTGCGTCCACCACCGTGGCCGACCAGCAGAACCAGATCTCGTCCATGATCACCAAGGGCGCGAAGGTCATCATCATCGGCGCCACCGACGCCGCGCAGCTCTCCGCGCAGGTCGACCAGGCGCACGACGCCGGTATCAAGGTCATCGCTTACGACCGCCTGATCAAGGGCACCGCGAACGTCGACTACTACGTCGCGTTCGACAACTTCAAGGTCGGCCAGCTCCAGGGCCAGGCGCTGCTGGACGGCATGAAGGCCAAGAAGCCGAACGGGCCGTACACCATCGAGCTGTTCTCCGGCTCCTCGGACGACAACAACTCCGGCGTCTTCTTCGACGGCGCCATGAGCGTCCTGCAGCCCGAGATCGACAAGGGCAACGTGGTCGTCGGCTCCGGCCAGACCCAGGTCACCCAGACCGCCACCGACGGCTGGAAGGCCGAGAACGCGCAGCGCCGCATGGACGCGCTGCTCACCTCGACCTACAACGGCAACAAGACGCTCGACGGCGTCCTCTCCCCGAACGACACCCTGGCCCGCGCCATCATCACCTCGGTCAAGGGCGCCGGCAAGCCGCTGCCCGTCGTGACCGGTCAGGACTCCGAGGTCGAGTCGGTCAAGTCGATCGTCGCCGGCGAGCAGTACATGACCATCAACAAGGACACCCGCAACCTGGTCAAGGCCTCGATCGACATGGTCAAGGCGCTGCAGTCCGGCGGGGCCCCGCAGGTCAACGACACCACGTCGTACAACAACGGCGTCAAGGTCGTCCCGGCCTACCTGCTGCCGCCGGTGGTCGTCACCAAGGCCAACGCGGCCGAGGCGTACGCCAACGACCCGACGCTGTCCGCGCTGACCAAGTAATCAGCCGTCCCTGACGGACAGGGCCCCTGGGATCATGCGATCCCAGGGGCTTTTCCGTGCCCGCCTCCGGTCCCGGTCGTGCCGGCGGGCAGTGGCGACTAGCGTGTCGGCGATGGACTGTCATACCTGCCGGCACAATGAGGCGATGGATACGCTCCCGCCGCGGGAACTCGTGGGGGCGGACGAGCGATGGCGGGTCGCCCACGCCTTCGACTCGGCGTTGCCGGGGTGGCTGGTCCTCGTTCCGCGCCGGCACGTGGAGTCGATCGCCGAGCTGACGGATGCGGAGGCGGCGGGCCTCGGGGTGTGGCAGGTACGGCTCTCGCGGGCGCTGCGCGCAGTGACGGGGTGCGCGAAGACGTACCTGGTGCAGTTCGCGGAGAAGGAGGGCTTCGCCCACGTGCACTTCCATGTGGTGCCGCGCATGCCGGACGTCCCGGAGGATCGTCGGGGGCCGCGCGTCTTCGGCTACCTGGGTGCGCCCGAGGACCAGCGTGTCTCCGTCCAGGAGCAGGACGTCATCGCCACGGCTCTGCGCGGTCAGCTCACCGGACCGGCCGGTGTGTGACGGCCGTTGCGGCGCCGAGGTAGGTTGAACGCGTTCGATGTGAGGGCGCGACGTCGGCGGCGCGGACCTCACCGGCGCCGGCTCCGCTGCACCACCTTCGACGGCGCCGATGTCAGCGCGACGATCGGCCTGACCACGGAGTAACTCGCGTGGTCGAACCGGTACCGCCATCGGCAGTGGTTCCGCTCCGCCATCCCACGTTCTTCTCGCCTTCCGGGACCGTGCAGCCGGGTCAGGTCCACCACGGTCACGGGTGGACCTGACAGTGCGAGATCCGGCTGGACGGGGCGGCGCCGGGTCAGGCCAGGGCGGCGGCCTTCATGGCGAGGTCGTAGCTGCGCAGGCGGGCGTCCGGGTCGTAGATGGAGCAGGCCAGCATGAGTTCGTCCGCGCCGGTCTCCGCCACCACCTCGGCGAAACGTCGCGCCACCGTGTCCACGCTGCCGCGGGCCTGGGCCGCGGTGTGCGCCTCGACACCGGCGCGGACGTCGTCGGGGAGGCCGATCGCGGCCGCGTCCTCCGGGGTGGGCAGGACCTCGTCGCCGCGGCCGGTCTGGATGAAGGCGAACGTGAGGGCCATCGGCATGCCGAGCCGGGCCGCCTCCTCGTCGGTGTCCGCGACGACCGACTCCAGCGCCACCATCACGTACGGCCGGTCGAGCCAGCGCGACGGCCGGAAGCGCTCCCGGTAGCGGGCCGCGGCCGCGGCCGTCTGGTCCGGCCGGAAGTGGTGGGCGAAGGCGACCGGCAGGCCCAGCTCGGCGGCCAGCTCCGCGCCCGCCGGGCTGGACGACAGCAGCCACGGCGCCGGCCGCGGTATCTCGACGCCGGCCGGCCCGGAGGTCAGCCGGATTCCGGACTCGCCGGACACGTGCGAGAGCACCTCGCGCACGTCCGCCTGGTACTGCGCGTCGGTGGTCGGGTCCGCGCCGCGGCGCAGCGCCCGGATGATCTGCTGGTCGTTCGTGCCCGGCCCGCGGCCGATGCCCAGGTCGATGCGGTCCGGGTGCAGGGTGGCGAGCGTGGCGAACTGCTCGGCCACGGTCAGCGGCGCGTGGTTCGGGGCCAGCACGCCGCCGGCGCCGACCCGGATGCGGGAGGTCCGGGCCGCGGCGTGCGCGATCAGCACCGGCGGGACCACGCTGGCGGCCAGCGTCGAGCCGTGGTGCTCGGCGAACCAGACCCGGCGGTAGCCGAGCTCGTCCACGTGCTTCACGGCGCGCATGGCCACGTCCAGCGCGTCGGCGGCGGTCCGGCCGGTTTCGGTGAGGGCGAGTTCCAGGGCAGACAGGGCGATCGGCATGCGGTCGAGCCTAACCAGCCGAGCGATTCGTCCCGTTGCCTGCGAATGTCAGGCGCGCTGGGCCAGCGCCTTGGCGATCAGGGCGGCGGCCTGGCGGCGTACCTGGGGAATCTGCCGGTAGAGCGCGTTGCCGGGGCACTCGGTCTGGACGCCGTCGCGGTGCCCGGAGACGCGGGCGAAGATCACCTGGTTGCCGGGCTGGTAGCGGTTGTCCGCCCGGGATTCCAGGATCGCCTGCGCGGCCGGGTCGGCGGCCTCGGGGCCGAGCTTCCAGGCGGCGAGGTGGGCCAGCGAGCGGATCGCGGCGGCGGACGCGCCCTTCGCGCCGTACGTGCCGAGCACCACCACGCCGAGCGAGTTGGTGTTGAACCCGAACGTGTGCGCGCCCATCACGTGCAGCTCCGCGCCGCCGCGCCGTCCCTCGTAGACGGTGCCGCACTTGTCGACCACGAAGTTGTAGCCGATGTCGCCCCACTTGCGGCTCTTGACGTGATAGACGTGGATGGCCCGGATCAGCGCGGCCGACTGCGCGCAGGTGTAGTCGTTCGTCCCGGCCGTGTGGTGCACGAACATCACCTGCGGCGCGCCGGTGTAGACGACGCCGCCGCGGTTGATGCGCTCGTCGGCCCGCCAGGCGGCGCGGTCCACCATGGCGGGCGCGCCGACCAGCGGCGCCGGCACCGGCACCACCGGCGTGGCGGTGACCACGGACGGCGGGGTGGGCACCGCGGACGCGACGGCCGGGTTGACCAGTTCCAGGCGCATCCCGGACGGCAGCGGCGACCGGCCGAGCGCGCGGATGCGCAGCTCCACGCCGTCGGCCGGGCCCACCCAGAGCGGGTCGGTGCCGCCGCGCATGCCGGTCGCCTCGGCCCGGTCGCCGTCCGGGCCGTAGTGCTGGTCGACGTCGAGCGCGCGCCACTGGCTCCAGGCATGCCGGGTGCGGGTGCGCACCTGCGCCGTACCAGAGATCGACTGCGCCGCGTCCGGCCAGGTCACGCCGATCAGGCTGAACGGCCGCACGGTACGGGCCGGCAGCGTCACCGTCCCGCCGTCACGCGCCGCGGCCAGTTCCACCCGCTGCACCGCCGGGTCGGTCTGCCCGGCCACCGCGACCCCGACGCCACCGGCGCCGAGCGCCACGGCGGTGAGGGCGGGCAGCACCCATCCGCGCATCGGCACTGGGCCCTTTCCAACCCGGCGCACCCGGACCGTCGAGCGTCGCCTCGCCGCCCAGCCCCACAGGCCAGGTTGACAATCGCGCACTGTCGATACCCCCGTGATCGATCGTTCCTCCCCGCGAGGCTAACCCCGGAAAGCGGCGAATCAGCCCGAATCGGAAGATGACCTAGGGCGCGCTCACCCGCCACTGGCGGACGGTGACGGCGCCGCCGAGCGCGGTGGTGGCGTAGTTGAACACGCCGAACCGGTAGCCCATGAAGAACCGCCAGTCGTTGTTGAGCGTGAACGCGGGCCCGAGCGTGGTGAACGTGGTGCCGTTCGTGCTGTACGAGAAGGTGGCCGTGCGGCCCGCGCCGGGGCGGATGTCGGCGTTGACCCGCAGCCAGATCCGGCCGCCGGTGACCGTCGCGCCGGCCTGCTCGCTGCCGGTGCCGGTGGTGGTCCAGCCGTTGGTGGACATGCTCAGCCCGTTGGTCATCGAGACCCGGGTGACGCCGTTGTCCTTGCGGATGCCGATCCAGGCGGACTGGTCGCGCAGCATGGCCAGCCCGGCGCGGTCGCCGTTGGCCATGCCGGTGTAGTCCAGCTCGATCGTGGCGGTGGAGGACGGCCCCTGGATGCGCCGGGTGAGCGTGTTCCGGGCGTTGTAGAGGTCGCCGGTCACGGTCGCGGTCTGTAGTCGCAGGCCGTTGCCGACGCTGTACCGGCCGGTGTCCGGGTTGTGGTTCCACTCGTACTGCGGGCCGAGCGTGGCGGCGGTGAAGTCGTCCGAGCCGGTCATCGGCGCCACGGTCCGGGTCGTGTTGATCGCGGGCTTCGGGTAGGTGGTGCCCCAGCGGCCGTTGACGGTGGTCAGGACCGGCCAGTCGCCGTTCCAGGTGATCGGCGCGAGCGTCGGCATGCGGCCGCCGGGGTAGGCGTCGGTGAACGCCATGTACCACCAGTCGCCGTTCTGCGTCTGCACGAGGCCACCCTGATGCGGTACGCCGCCGCCCTGGATCGGCCCGGGCAGGTCGAGCAGCACCTGCCGTTGCTCGTACGGGCCCCACGGGCTGGTCGAGCGCAGCACGTACTGGCCGTTGGCGGGCCGGGTGAGCCAGATGTAGTAGAAGTTGCCGCGCTTGTACATCCGCGCGCCCTCGAGGGTGCCGATGGACGGCGGGGTCTGGTAGACCGTCTGCGACCGGACCTCGGAGGTCAGGTCGGGCGACAACTGCGCCACGCTGATCGTGCCGTTGCCGTAGGCGACGTACGGGGTGTCGTTGTCGAACAGCAGGCCGGGGTCGTAGTAGCACTTGTTGATCCGCGCCCGCTTCGACCAGCCGGTGCCCGCCGACGCGGACGTGTAGACGTAGGTGCGGTTGAACTCGGTGCACCCCATCCAGTAGTAGGTGCTGTTCGCCGGCCGGTAGTTGAACGCGGACGCCCAGATGCCCTTGACGTAGGCGCGCCCGCCGGACAGGTCGTAGGCGCCGGAGTCGAAGTCCAGCCGGGGCACCGAGTGTCCCGCGTACTCCCAGTTGACCAGGTCGTACGAGCGCAGCACGGGCGCGCCCGGCGAGTAGTGCATCGTCGAGGCCGAGTAGTAGTAGGCGTCGCCCACCCGGATGATGTCCCCGTCCGCGAAGTCCTGCCACACCACCGGATTGGTGAAGGTGGCGTCCGCCGGCGGGGCGGCGTGCGCGGTAACGGCGCTGCCGCCGGTGACGAGCAGCAGGATCGCGGTGACCAGGGCAGTCGCCATGCGTCGCAGGGGCCGGGCGGCCGGCTGTCCGAGGTGTGTCATGTTCGCGCTCACATTCGTGATCGGTGCACGTCGCGCAACGTATTTATGCCTGGCTATGTTGCCATTCAGTTTCGGCGTCATCAAGGGGCAAAGTTGATTGGCCAAAAGTGTTATGGACACGGCCTCAGCACGGTCGGCACCCTTTCGTACCCTCGAAGGAAATTCTTTCTCTTGAATGTCTTGAAATGTTCTGGCAATGTTGCGAGCGGGCATGTTAGCGCTCTCATCCGGAGAGGACGAGGATCATGAGACGGTGGAAAGCCCTGCTCGCCGCGGGCATCCTGCTGCTGTCGGCCACCGCGTTCGCCGCGGCACCGGCGCACGCCCTGGACAACGGGGTGGGCCGGACCCCTCCGATGGGGTGGAACAGCTGGAACACGTTCGCCTGCAACATCAACGAGCAGCTGATCCGGCAGACCGCGGACAGCATCGTCAGCTCCGGCATGCGCGACCTCGGCTACCAGTACGTGGTGGTCGACGACTGCTGGATGGCGCCCCAGCGGGACGCGAACGGCAATCTCCAGGGTGACCCGGGCCGCTTCCCGAGCGGGATGAAGGCGCTCGGCGACTACCTGCACGCGCGGAACCTCAAGTTCGGCATCTACCAGGCGCCGCTGGACCAGACCTGCGCGCAGTACTTCGACTCCTACCCGGGCGCGACCGGCAGCCTCGGCCACGAGGCGCAGGACGCCCGGCAGTTCGCCGCCTGGGGCGTGGACTACCTCAAGTACGACTGGTGCTCGCCCACCGGCACCATCGGTGAGCAGGTCGCCAGGTTCGCGCTGATGCGCGACGCGCTGGCCGCCACCGGCCGGCCGATCCTCTACAGCATCAACCCGAACAGCATCCACGAGAAGACCGGCCCGCAGCGCGACTGGGGCGACGTGGCCAACATCTGGCGCACCACCGAGGACATCACGCTCGCCTGGGACACCGGGCAGACCAACGGCTACCCGATGGGCATCAAGAACATCGTCGACGTGAACGTGCCGCTGGCCCGGTACGCCGAGCCGGGCGGCTTCAACGACCCGGACATGATGGAGGTCGGCCGCGGCACGCTGACCGACACCGAGCAGCGCTCGCACTTCGCGCTGTGGGCGGTCATGGCCGCGCCGCTGATCGCCGGCAACGACGTGCGGTCGATGTCCGCCGCCACCCAGACGATCCTGAAGAACCCCCGGCTGATCGCGATCAATCAGGACTCCCTCGGCCGGCAGGCCGTGCAGGTCGCGGGCGACGCCGGCCACCGGGTGCTCGCCAAGCGCCTGGCCAACGGCGACGTCGCGGTCGCGCTGTTCAACTCCGGCGGCGCCACCCGGACCATCTCCACCACCGCCGCGGCGATCGGCAAGTCCGGCGCGGCGTCGTACTCGCTGGTCGACGCGTGGACCGGCGCGACCACCACCACGACCGGCACGATCAGCGCCAGCGTGCCCGCGCACGGCACCGTGGTCTACCGGGTCAGCGGCGGCACCACCGGCGACCCGCAGCAGCCGGCCTCGGGTGGCCTGGTCAGCGCCGCGTCCGGCCGGTGCCTGGACGTGCCGAACAGCAACACCGCCAACGGCACCCAGCCGGTCATCTGGGACTGCAACGGCGCGGCGAACCAGACGTGGACCGTGGCCGGTCAGAGCCTCCAGGCGCTGGGCAAGTGCCTGGACGCGCCGATCGGCGCCACCGCCGGGGCCAAGGCACAGCTGTGGGACTGCAACGGCGGCGCCAACCAGCAGTGGACGCTGCAGTCCAACGGCACGATCCGCGGCAACCAGTCCGGCCTGTGCCTGGACGTCAACGACAACCAGACCGCCAACGGCACGCTGGTGCTGCTGTGGACCTGCACCGGCGCGGCGAACCAGCTGTGGAGCCGGCGATGAGACGGCTCACCACGCTGCTGTGCGCGCTCGCGCTGCTCGTCGTGCCGGCGCTGATCGTCGTGCCCGCCGGGCCCGCGCGCGCCGACAACCCGATCGTGCAGACCATCTACACCGCCGACCCGGCACCGCTGGTGCACAACGGCCGCGTCTACCTCTACACCGGCCACGACGAGGACGGCTCCACCTGGTTCACCATGCGGGAGTGGCGGGCCTACTCGTCCGCCGACATGGTCAACTGGACCGACCACGGCTCGCCGATGAGCGTCGCCACGTTCAGCTGGGCGAGCGCGGACGCCTGGGCCGGTCAGGTCGTCGAACGCAACGGCAGGTTCTACTGGTACGTGCCGGTGACCAGCCGGGCGACCGGGCGGATGGCCATCGGCGTCGGGGTGTCCAGCAGCCCCACCGGGCCGTTCACCGACGCCATCGGGCGCCCGCTGGTCGAGAACGGCGAGATCGACCCGACCGTCCTGATCGACACGGACGGCCAGGCCTACCTCTACTGGGGCAACCCCAACCTGTGGTACGTACGGCTGAACACCGACATGGTCAGCTACAGCGGCGGCGTGCACCAGATCCCGCTCACCACGGCCGGCTTCGGCACCCGCACCGGCGACGCGAACCGGCCCACGCTCTACGAGGAAGGGCCCTGGGTCTACCGGCGCAACGGCCTGTACTACAACGTCTTCGCGGCGAAGTGCTGCTCCGAGTTCATCGCCTACTCCACCGCGCCCGGGCCGACCGGGCCGTGGACGTATCGCGGCACCATCATGCCGACGCAGGGCACCAGCTTCACCAACCACGCCGGCATCATCGACTTCAAGGGCGGGTCGTACTTCTTCTACCACAACGGCGCGCTGCCCGGCGGGGGTGGATTCACCCGCTCGGTCGCGGTCGAGAAGTTCACCTACAACGCGGACGGCACCATCCCGACGATCACCATGACCGAGGCCGGCGCGCCGCAGAACGGCACGCTCGATCCGTACGCCCGGCAGGAGGCCGAGACCATCGCGTGGAGCTCCGGCGTGGAGACCGAGCCCGCGTCCGGGGGCGGCATGAACGTCGGCTTCCTCGACAACGGCGACTACATCAAGGTCAAGGGCGTCGCCTTCGGTACGGGTGCGGCCTCCTTCACCGCCCGGGTCGCCTCGGCCGCGGCCGGCGGGCGCATCGAGCTGCGGATCGGCGGACCGACCGGCACGACGGCCGGCACCTGCACCGTCCCCGCCACCGGCGGCTGGCAGACCTGGACCACCGTCTCCTGCCCGGTGTCCGGCCTCACCGGCACCCGGGACCTCTACCTGAGGTTCGCCGGCGGCTCCGGCTATCTGTTCAACGTGGACTCGTGGCAGTTCACCGGCGGTTAGGCACTGCCCCGGACCACCAGCTCGACCGGTAGCGTGACCCGCCCGGCCGGCTCCCCCGCGAGCAGCCGGGCGGCCTCCGCCACCGCCACCGCGCCCATCCGGCGCTTGTCGATGGCCACGCTGGTCAGCGGCGGGTCGATCAGCTCGCCGATCGGCAGCCCGTCGAAGCCGACGATCGCGCAGTCGCCGGGCACGGACACGCCGAGGCGGCGCGCGGCCCGGTACGCCCCGAGCGCCAGCAGGTCGTTGAACGTGAACACGGCCGTGATGTCCGGCCGGGCCGCGCGCAGCAGCGTGAACCGCGCCTCGCCGTCCTCGACCGTGGGCGAGCCGCCGATGATCGCGTCGTCGGCCACGGTCAGGCCGTGCTCGGCCATGGCCGCCAGGAACGCGGGCCGGCGGTCCGGCACCCCGCCGGCCGCGGTCGGGCAGTCGATCATGCCGATCGCCCGGTGCCCGCTCGCCACCAGATGCGCCACGGCCGCGCGCACGCCGGCCGCCGCGTCGACCACCACGCCGCCGAACGCCGGCTCGTGCACCGGGCGGCCCAGCACCACCAGCGGCACGCCCTCGGTCGCCCCGGCCAGCGTGGCGTCCGGCTCGCTGAGGTAGCCGATCAGCACGTCGACCTGCGCGGCCAGCGTGCGGATCACCTCGGGCTCGCGGGACTGGTGGTTCTGCGTACTGCTGATCAGCACCTGCCAGCCCTTCGCCTCCGCGGCCTCTATCACGCCGGCGATCAGCTCCGGGAAGAACGGGTTCACCACGTCGGAGACGATCAGGCCGAGCGTGGTGGCGCCCGGGCGCACCAGGCCGCGGGCGAACCGGGACGGCCGGTAGTTCAGCTCGCGGGCGGCGTCGAGCACGCGGCGGCGGGTGTCCGGGTCGATCTCCCCCTTGTCGTTGATCGCGCGGGACACGGTCTGGTGGGAGACGCCGGCCAGTCGCGCCACGTCCTTGAGGGTGACGCGCCGGGGCGGCTGCTGCTGTTCACTCACGATCGTCGCATCGTATCCGCCCTCCCCTGGACCTTCGCGCCGCATGCCGTTAACGTTAACGTGAACGCTCACGGGAACGTTAACGGATCATTGAGGAGGTCACGGTCATGAATCTCGCTGCTGTGCTGCTGAGCGTGGAGGCCGCGAAGCGATCCGCCCGGTCGGCCCTGCCGGACGCCCCGGTGCGCGAGGAGCGCCGGCGCCGGTGGTGGCCTATCCGGCGGGCGCGGTCACAGTGAGCCCCACTGCCGCGCGTGATCGCGCAGGTGCGCGTGCACCACCTCGGCCGACCGCCCGCCGCACCCCGGCTTCGTCACCAGGTAGAGCGTGTTCAGCGGCTCGATCACCGGCCGGTGCAACTGGATCACCGCGCCGGACGCCAGCGCCGGATCGGCCAGGTATCGCGGCAGCACCGAGGCACCCACGCCCGCGACCACGGCCGCCAGCACCGCGCGCAGGTCGGGCACGGTCAGCGCGACCGGGTTCGGCGGGCGGCGGCCGAACTCCGACCGCCAGTACCGCCGGACGATCGGCAGATCCTCCGCGTACGCGACCAGCGGCAGGTGCGACAGCGCGGTCACCGGGTTCGCGCCGAGCAGTGCCGCATCCACGGTACGGGCCAGCGCGGGCGTCGCCACCAGCACGAACTGCTCGTCGATCAGGGGGGTGGCGCGCAGCGCACGCGCGGCCGGCCGGATCGCGGAGACCACCAGGTCGTACTCGCACCGGCCCAGCGCCGCGAGGAGGTCCTCGGCCAGGCCGAACGACGCGCGCACGGTCAGGCCCCGCGCGATCAGCGGTGCGAGCGCGGGCAGCACGCGCAGCGACATCAGCTCGGCCGGGCCGGCCAGCCGTACCGTGCCCAGCGGCTCCGGCGCCTCCGGACCACCGGCCGGCACGGCCTGGCGCAACGCGTCCAGGTGCGGGGCGATACGGCGGGCCAGTTCGTCCGCGCGGGCCGTGGGAAGCACGCCGCGCGGCGTACGGTCGAACAGCGGCCCACCGGCCTGCCGCTCCAGCCGGGCCAGCCGGCCGGACACGGCGGGCTGGCTCAGCCCGCCCGCGGTCGCGGCGGCGGAGAGCGATCCGGTGCGGTACACGTCCAGGAACGTGCCGAGCAGGTCAAGATCCACGGTATAAGGAATCTTATAGCCGGTCGCGCATGCGGCGATAGGTTCGGTGTGAACACCCCACGTGGAACGGAGAAGGAACCATGCCCTCGGTGCTCATGGTGGTCACGGCCGCGGACACGCTCACGCTCGCGGACGGCACCGCCCACCCGACCGGCTTCTGGGCCGAGGAGGTCGCCGCCTCGCACCGCATCCTGCGTGAGGGCGGCGTCGACGTGCGCATCGCCACGCCCGGCGGCCGTCCCGCCCCGGTCGACCCGGCAAGCCTGGACGCGCGCGGCGGCGTCGGCGAGGCCGAGGCCGCGGAGTTCCGCGCCTACCTCGACTCGATCGCCGACGAACTGCGCGCTCCCCTGCCGCTGTCCGACGCCGCCGCCGGCGACTACGACGCGATCTACCTGCCCGGCGGCCACGGCCCGATGACCGACCTGGCCACCGACCCCGACCTGGCCCGGCTGCTCGCCGACGCCGACGCACGCCGCCTCACCATCGCCGCACTCTGCCACGGCCCGGCCGGACTGATCTCCGCCAAGGCCGGCGACGGCACGTTCCTCTTCGCCGGCCGCCGCCTCACCGTCTTCACCGACGAGGAGGAACGCCAGGGCGGCACCGGCGACGCGACCCCGTGGTGGGTCGAGTCCCGCCTCCGCGACCTGGGCGCGACGATCACGCCGGGCGCCGCCTGGTCCAGCACCGTCGTCATCGACGGCAACCTCATCACCGGCCAGAACCCGCAGTCCAGCGTGGACACCGCCCACACCGTCCTGCACACCCTCACCAAAACCCACTAGAACCCTCCGCCCCACCCGCTCCCCCGCGCCCGCCCGCTCCCCGCGCCCGCCTCTTGCCGCGCCGCCCTCTTGCCGCGCCGCCCTCTTGCCGCGCCACCCTCCTGCCGCGTCGCCCTCTTGCCGCGTCGATCTAGGGTGGATTCCAGCGCATTGATCTCCCACCACGGGAATCCGCCCTAGATCGGCGACAAGGGTGGCGGGCGGCGCGGGCGGGGGCGTCCGCTGGCCGCCGCGGCGCGGGCGGGGGCGTCCGCTGGCCGCCGCGCCGCTGGCCGCCGCAGCCCACTGCGCTGCTGCCCACCGCACCGCGCCCACCGCCCCAGACCGGCGCCGATCTAGGGCGGATTCCGGCGCATTGATCTCCAAACGCGGGAATCCGCCCTAGATCGGCGACAAGGATGGCGGGCGGCGCGGGGCGGCGGGGTGGGTGGAGCAGGGGGGTCAGGCGTGGGAGAGGGTGGTGAAGTCGTCGTCGGAGAGGGTGATCTGGGCGGCGGCGACGTTCTGTTCCAGGTGGGTGACGGAGGACGTGCCGGGGATCGGGAGCATGACCGGGGAGCGGCGCAGCAGCCAGGCGAGCGCGAGCTGGGACGGGGTGACGCCGAGGCGCTTGGCCGGCTCCTCCAGCGGGCCGCCGGGCTGCGCGAGCCGGCCGGTGGCCAGCGGGAACCACGGGATGAACGCCAGGCCGTTGGCCTCCGCGTAGGAGAGCACGTCCTCGGAGTCGCGGTCGACGAGGTTGTAGCGGTTCTGCACCGAGACGATCGGCGCGATGGCGCGGGCGGCCTCGAGCTGCGCGACCGTCACCTCGGACAGGCCGATGTGCTGGATCTTGCCTTCCCGGCGGAGCGCGTCGAGCTCGCCGATCTGGTCCTCCAGCGGGACCGCCGGGTCGATGCGGTGCAGCTGGAGCAACGGGATGCGCTCGAGGCCGAGGTGGCGCAGGTTCAGCTCGGTCTGCTGGCGAAGGTATTCGGGGCGGCCGAGCGGCGTCCAGATGTTCGGGCCCTGCCGGGTGTGCCCGACCTTGGTGGCGATGACCAGATCATCACGGTACGGGTGCAGCGCCTTGCGCAGCAGCAGGTCGGCGGTGAACGGGCCGTACGCGTCCGCGGTGTCGATCAGCGTCACGCCGAGTTCGACGGTGCGCCGCAGCACGCGCAGCGCCTCGTCCGGGTCGGCCGGGTCGCCCCACACGCCGGGGCCGGTGAGCTGCATCGTGCCGTACCCCAGGCGGGTGACCGGCAGGTCGCCGCCGATCGCGTAGGTGCCGGACGGCTTCGCGGAGAGCAGGGTCTCAGACATGGGGCTTCTTTCCTCGGGAGACGATCGTCTCGGGAAACCATCGCTTCCCCCGCACGTCTTCCCTCCGGACGTGTAACAAAACTCATCCCATGTTTCCGGCGTGTATGGGTAGCGTGTCCGGGTGCTCGGACCCTACAGAGACCTGCTGCGCGATCCGCGCGTGCTGACCCCGTTCGCCCTCGCCGTGGTGGCCCGGCTGCCGTTCGCCATGGTGCCGCTCGGCCTGGTCGTGCTGATCGAGGAGATCCGGGGTCAGTACGCCAGCGCCGGCCTGGTCACCGGCGCGTTCGCGCTGGCGACGGCCGTCGGTACGCCGGTCTGGGCGACGCTGCTGGACCGCGCCGGGCAGCCGCGCGTGGTGGCACCGACCGCGCTCGCCTCGTCCGCGTTCCTGGTCGCGCTCACGCTGCTGGCCGTGCGGGGCGCGCCGGACCCGGTGCTGGTCGCGATGGCCGCGCTGGTCGGCCTCACGTTCCCGCCGATGAACCCGGCGATGCGGGTGGCCTGGTCGGCCGTGCTGCCGGAGCCGGAGCGGCGCGAGTCGGCCTGGGCGATGGACGCCGCGGCCGTGGAGACGATCTTCGTGGCCGGCCCGCTCGCGCTGACCGCGCTGCTGGCCGGGCCGCCCGCGCTGCCGCTGCTGGCCACGGCCGGGCTGATGGCGTTCGGCGGGCTCGGCTACGCGCGCACCTACGCGGCACGGACCTCGCGGGCCGCACCGGCCGGCGGAGCCTCGCGCGGCCGGTCGCCGCTGCGCTCCCCGGGCGTGGTGCTGGCCGTGGCCACCGCCGCCGGCGTCGCGATCGGGTTCGGGCACTTCGACGTGGGCCTGACCGCGACCGCGGAGCGGGTCTTCGCCTCGACCGGCATGCTGGGCGTGCTGTTCGCGTTCGTCGCCGGTGGCAGCGCGGCCGGCGGCCTGGTCTACGGCGCGCGCCGGTGGGCCGGGGAGGCGCGGCTGCGGCTGCCGCTGACCATCGCGGCGTACGGCGCCGGCACCGGCCTGGTCGCGCTGCTGATCGCCGCCACCGGCCAGCCGCCGCTGCTGGTGCTGCTGCCGCTGCTCACGCTCACCGGGCTGACCATCGCGCCCAGCCTGATCATCCAGCAGGCGCTGGTCGACACGTACACGGCCGAGGACCGGCGCAGCGAGGCGCAGGGCTGGCTGTCCACCGGCATCACGGCCGGGAACGCGGTCGGGATGGCGATCGCGGGCCCGCTGATCGACGGCAGCGGGCCGGCCGCCGCGTTCGGCGGTGGTGCGGTGGCGCTGCTGCTGGCCACGCTGATCGCGGTGGCGGCGCAGCGCTGGTGGCGGGCGCCGGTCGCCGCCGGTCCCGTCCCGCAGGCGGTACGGGACGGGACGTGACGCGGCGGCAACGCGCGCGGGCCGCGTACCCCGGTCAGCTGATCTCTTCGACCTTGATGCTGGGACCGTTCGGCTGGATCGTCACGGTGTCGTAGCCGGTGTCGGTCTGTTCCTTGTAGACGACCTCCACCTCCGTGACCACCTGCGCGACCGGGCCCTTCGGCGGCTCGATGGTGAGGTCGAGGAGCAGGTCGCGCGGGTTGATGCCCTGCGGCTCGGTGCGCGTGAGCGTGACCGTGTACCCGGGCGTGGGCAGTTGCAGGCGGCCGGTGACCCGCAGGGTGAACGGGCCGGGCGGCTGACGGTTGAAGAACGCCGTCCACTCCCCCTCGGCCGGGCCGGTGGCGTCGAACACCTCGATACGCTCCCGCTTCGTGGCGCCGACCACCTCGACGCCCTTGGTGCCGAGGGTACTCGTGACGTTGAGCGACACGTCGTACGGCGTGAGCACCGGCATGCCGATGCCGGACAGCGTGCCGACGACCTCGACCTCCCAGTACTCGGGCTGGCGCACGTAGACGCGCGGCACCAGTTCGACCCGCATGTTCGACCACGGCTTCATGCCGCTGACCCGCAGCACCCACTGCGGCGGGAACGTCTTGAGCATGATGACCGAGGCCTCGTCGAAGTCGATCAGCCGGCTGGTGGTCGCCGCCGGCGCCGCCGCGAACGCGCGCAGCTGGGCCTCGTCCGGCCCGTCGTGGAATTCGTTGGTCATGCCTCTCCCTCCGTGCTTTTCGGGAGGAGCCACGGGCCGACCGTCCCGATACTGTCGGGTTCCGGCGCCGTGGCACGATGGGCGCATGACGGCATGGGGGGACGTGGAGAAGGCGGAGCCGGCGTTCGCGGCGCGGGTGCGGGCGGCGTTCGACGCGCGCAAGCACAAGACGATCGCCACGCTGAGCGCGGACGGCGCGCCCCGGATCTCCGGCATCGAGGCGTCGTTCGCGGACGGCGAGCTGACGTTCGGCTCGATGGCCCACGCGCGCAAGGGCGCGGACCTGCGCCGGGACCCGCGGTTCGCGCTGCACAGCGCCACGGTGGACCCGGTCGAGGGCGACGAGGCGGCGTGGCCGGGCGAGGCCAAGATCTCCGGGCGCGCGCTGCCCGCCGGGCCGCTCCCGGAGGGGCCGGCCGGCGAGCTGTTCCGGGCGGACATCACCTCGGTCACCCACACCGGGCTGAACGACGAGGCCACGCACCTGGTCGTGGAGTGGTGGACGCCGGAGCACGGCCTGCGGCGCGTCGAGCGGGAGTAACCCGTCAGGCCGCGACCTGGAACTGGACGCGCACGATCTCCTCGCAGATCAGGGCGAACATCTCCTCGCGTACCCTGTTGTGCTCGACGTCGTGGTCGTAGCGGCGGTACGCCGCCTCGTCCGCGAAGTCGCCGGTGATGGCGAAGGACCAGTTGCCGGCGCGCAGCCCGGCGTCCACGCCCGCGTCCACGGTCAGGCAGCCGGCCGGCTCCAGCGCGACGATGGCGGCCAGTGCGCGGTCGATCTCGTCCCGGGGCACGCCCGGGCGCAGCCGCCCGACCACCACGTTCCGGATCACCCGTCCATTGTGCGGCCCGGGCCGGGAAGAATCCCGCCGAACGGCAAATTCCATTCGCGGAATAATCACGCGGGAATGAACGTGAATCACGATTCGCGGCGGATATCTGTCATGTCGCCACAGCGATGAGAATAGATATCATGAGTCGTCGGGATTGGCCACACCGACTACCCGAGGTAAGCGTCCGCAGACCGACAGCAAGCCACAAAGCCGGAAATATCCCTCTTTAACGGGTCGTGGTGATTGTTATGGACTGTGTAACCGCCGACCGCCCGCCGAGACGACGAGCCAACCCCCGCGCATCGAAGATCACCTGGTCGGGGACGACGGCGACCCACCGCCGGGTGATCTTCGCGGAGACTGCGCCGAATGTCCGTAGGCGCACGTCGGGAGCCTATACGGTGAACGCGACGACATTGATCCGCGCCATCCGGCACGGCGTATCGCCCGGCCGCTTCCATATAGGACAGTGACATCATGGGTCGATCGCCGCTCACCGCCCTGGTTCCGCTGCTCATCCTGACCACCGCCGCCTGCGGGGTGGTGGACCGCGACCCGGCCACCACGCTGCCCCCGGGCACCGTGCACGTGCTCCACTCGACGTCCGACGCACCGCTGCCCGGTGGCCGGCCCGCCGACGCGGCCGGACTGGTCGGCGGCCACGCGCTGCTGCACGTCCAGGAGACCGGCGTGGTGACCCGGCTCGACCGGCTCACCGCGCAACGCTGGGGACTGCCCGAGGAGGTCCGTGCCGACGACGGCGACGAGCTGGTCTGGGCGTCGCTCTCGCTGGGCGGGCGGCAGTGGCGCAACGCCGACCGCGACGTCGAGTGGGCGCGCCTGACCGTGCTGGCCGGCGGCGTGCGCACGCCGATCACCGTGCCGCTCACCGGTTCCGCGGACCCGGCCGTGTACACGGACGCGGTGCTGGTCAGCGTGCCGGCCGGCGCGCCGGTGCTGGTGCAGCTCACCGACGACGGCGTGACCCAGAGCATCGACGTGCGGTCCGGCGAGCGCATCGACGACGCCCGCGGCGTCTATCCCCGGCCGGTCCAGGAGGACGGCTTCCGGTACGCCGGGAACGGCACCATCAACGGCGTCCCGGTCCGGTTCCAGGCCTTCGCGGACGGATACTCCCTGGAGCCGTGGGCGCCCGGCCTCGGCTGGGCCCGGGACGGCCGCGCCTGGCTGGCCGTCAAGCGGTTCCGCGTCTCCGGCGGCACCGCCGACGTCGAGCTGACGCTGGACCCGGCCCGGGTGATCAGCGTGCTCGGCCCGGACGGCACCGTCCACCGGGCCGGCACCGACCGCATCCCGACGTCGCTGAGCAGCGGCATCATCCCGCACGGCGTGTACGTCGAGGTGCCCGCCGACTTCCGGTACGGCGTGCTGCGCTTCGCCCCCGCCCACCTCAAGCGCGGCCTCGACCCGGTGACCTGGCAGCGCGAGCCCGCCGCCGCGGACTTCCCGATCGGCCTGAGCTGACCCGATCCGCGCAGCAAGCCCTAAAGCGGGCGCCGCGCGCGCCGATGGGGCGGTCGTGGGCGAAGCCCGGAGCGAGATGCGCGGCGCGCGCGACTGGGGCTCGGCGGTCACCAGCGCCTCGATCGTGCTGCTCGGCGCCTACCTGTGCTGGTACGCCACCGGCTGGGGCTCCGAGTGGACCCGGACCGTGGTCACCGACGTCGTGTACGTGCCGCTGGCGCTGGCGTTCACGGCGCTGGCGGTACGCGCGGCGGCGCACCGCCGGCTCGACCGCGCGGCCCGGCGCGCCTGGTGGGTGATCTCCGCGGCGTTCGGCTGCCAGCTCGTCGCGCACACGCTGTGGATGCTGGACGAGGTGGTGCTGCGCCGCACCACGTTCCCGTCCTGGGCGGACTTCTGGTTCCTGGCGTTCGTCCCGGTGATGTTCGCCGGGCTGCTGCTGCTGCCGGGCGCGAACCGGCGGCACCGCGACCACGTCCGGCTGGCCGTGGACGTGCTCACCGTCGGCGCGAGCGCGTTCATGGTCTTCTGGTACCTGGTGCTCGGCCCGATCTTCGCGGAGCGGCGCACCGACCTGATCACCAAGCTGCTGACCGTGGCGCTGCCGGTCGGCGACCTGGTGCTGGTGCTGGCCGTGAGCACGGTGGTGCTGCGCCGCTCGACCCGGGCCGTGCAGGGGCCGGCCTCGGTGCTGGCGGCCGCGATCGTGGCGTTCGTGATCGCGGACGTCAGCTACGTCTACATCCAGCTGCACGGCGGGTTCACCGGCGGTGACTGGCCGGACATGTTCTGGCTGACCGGGTGCCTGCTGCTGGTGCTGGCCGCGGACCGGCAGTACCGGTGGGCGGAGCACCGGGAGATCCGCGTGGAGCGGCGGGTGGCCGGCGCGACCTGGCTGCCGTACGGCGCCATCGTGATCGCCTACGGCCTGCTCGGCGTGGTGGCGGGCGTGCAGGGCGCGTACCCGGTCGGCGGCATGGTGGTCGGCTCGATCGCGCTGACCGGGCTGGTGCTGCTGCGCCAGGTCTACGCGCTGAAGGAGAACGAGGAACTGGCCGTCACCGACCCGCTGACCGGGCTGGCCAACCGCGCGCTGGTCAACGAGCGGCTCGCGGTCGTCACGTCGCAGCCGATCCGCGCGCACCGGCGTACCGCGGTGCTGCTGATCGACCTGGACCGCTTCAAGCCGATCAACGACGCGTACGGCCACGAGGCGGGCGACGCGATCCTCGTCGCGGTCGGCACCGCGCTGCTGTCCAGCGTGCGCCGCCGGGACACGGTGGGCCGGCTGGGCGGCGACGAGTTCGCGGTGATCCTGGAGGACCTGCCTGACCAGGCCGCGGCCGAGGCGACCGCGCAGCGCATCCTGGACGCGTTGCGGCTGCCGGTCGTCTTCGGCGAGCACCTGCTCAGCGTGGAGGCCAGCGTCGGCCTGGCTTTCCGCAACACCGCCACGGTGGACGGCGACGCGCTGCTGCACCAGGCGGACGTGGCCATGTACACCGCGAAGCGCGCGGGCCGCGGCCGGTTCGCGGTCTACGCGCCGGAACTGGACGGCAGCGCGCGCGACGCCGGGCTCCGCCGCGCCATCGAGACCGGCCGGATGGTGCTGCACTACCAGCCCGAGTTCGCGCTCGCGGACAACCGGATCACCGCGATCGAGGCGCTGGTCCGCTGGGACCACCCCACGCACGGCCTGCTGATGCCGGAGGACTTCATCGACCTCGCGGACGAGACCGGCGCGATCGCCCAGCTCGGCGACTGGGTGTTGCGGACCGCGTGCCGGGAGGCGCTGGACTTCCCGTGCCGGGTCGCGGTCAACGTCTCCGCCCGGCAGCTCGCCCAGCCGAACCTGGTCACGTCCGTGGCGCGCATCCTCGGCGAGACCGGCCTGCCCGGCGGCCGGCTCACGCTGGAGCTGGCCGAGGGCGCGCTGCTGCCGATCGACGAGCACCTGAAGGCGCGGCTGGACGGGCTGTGCGCGCTCGGCGTCACGCTCAGCGTGGACGACTTCGGCCTCGGTCACGCCGCGCTCAACGTGCTGCGCGACCTGCCGGTCAGCACGGTCAAGCTGCACGGCTCGCTCACCGCCGGCGTGCACACCGACCGGGCCGCGCACGACCTGGCCGCGGCGCTGGTCGCGGCCGGGCACGCGCTGGGGCTGTCCGTGGTGGCGGAGGCGGCCGAGCACGAGGCGCAGGTGGCGGCGCTGCGGGCGATGGGCTGCGACCGGGCGCAGGGGTTCGGGCTGTGCCCGCCGCTCTCGCGGACGCGGCTGGACGAGCGACTGGCCGATCCCGCGCGGGCGTGACGTGCGCTTTTCAGCCTGTACGCCCTTATTTCCACCCGTACCGTGGAATGATCACTGGGTCTGATGAGCGGATGGATCCATGGCGAAGGTGTTGGTGGTCGACGACGAACCGGACCTGCGGTTCGTACATCGTCGCATCCTCGGCCGCGCCGGCCACGACGTCACCGAGGCCGGCGACGGCGCGGCGGCGCTCCGGACCGTCCGGGAACTGCGGCCGGACCTGGTGGTCACGGACATGATGATGCCGGTCATGGGCGGCGACGAGCTGATCCGCCGGCTGCGGGCCGACCCGGCGACCGCGGACATCCCCATCCTGGTGATCAGCGGCGACTGGCAGCTCGCCTCCGGCGCGGACGCCGTGCTCGCCAAGCCGTGCCGCGGCCAGGACCTGATCAACGCGACCGAGAGCCTGCTACAGAGGGGACGGCAGGAGTGAAGCGGCTGTCGACCGGGGCGTCCGACCTCGACCTGATCCTGGGCGGGGGCTTGGAGCCCGGGTCCGTGGTCGTGCTGTCCGGCCCGCCCGGCGCGGGCAAGACCATCCTGGCGCAGCAGATGTGCTTCGCGGGCGCGGCCGAGGGGCGCAAGGCCGTCTACTACACGGCGCTGTCGGAGCCGCACTCGAAGCTGGTGGAGCACCTGCGCGGCTTCAGCTTCTTCGCGCCCGAGCACCTCGGGCCCAGCATCCGGTACGTACACCTCGGCGACATGCTCCGGGACCGCAGCCAGGGCACGTTCGCCGCGCTGATCGACGAGGTGGTGCGCACCGCGTTCGAGGAGGAGCCGTCGCTGGTCGTCATCGACAGCATGAAGATGGTGCGTGACTTCGTCGGCGAGCACGACCTGCGGATGTCGCTCTACGACCTGACCAGCCGCGTCGCGCACAGCGGCGTGGTGCTGCTGCTGCTCGGCGAGTACACGCCGGAGGAGACGCAGACCGGCGCGGAGTTCGCCATCGCGGACGGCATCATCCAGATGTCGTACGAGTTCACCGCACCGATGGACCGCCGCGGCCTGCGCGTGCTCAAGCTGCGCGGCACCCCGCACCTGGCCGGCACGCACACCATGCACATCACCTCGGACGGCGTCCGGGTGCACCCGCGGGTCGAGTCGCTCAAGCAGGGCGAGGTGCGCCTCCGCGGCGAGCGCGTGCGCACCGGCATCCCCGGCCTGGACGAGCTGACGGGCGGCGGCATCCCGCGCGACGACGCCACGCTGGTGCTCGGGCCCACCGGCGTCGGGAAGACCATCGGCTGCCTGCACTTCCTCGCGGAGGGCATCGGCCAGGGCGGGCGCTGCCTGTACATCACGTTCCAGGACACGCCGGAGGAGCTGATCCAGACCGCGGCCACGTTCGGCTGGGACTTCGAGGCCGCTCGGAAGGACGGCACGCTGATCATCTCGCACGTGCCGATGGGCGACCTCGACCTCGACGCGCTCGCCTCGGTGGCCCGCCACGCGCTCGCCGACGGGACCATCATCCGGATCGTCATCGACGGCCTGTCCGAGATGGCGAACGCGGCCCGGCAGGCGCAACGCTTCCCCGCGTACCTGCGCAGCCTGCTGGGCGTGATCCGGGCCGGCGGCGCCTCGCTCTGGGTGACCAGCGAGACCGGCGCGTTCGGCCCGATCGAGGAGCCGCTGGCCGGGCTGATGTTCCTGTTCCACAACGTGATCCAGCTGCGCTACATCGAACACTGCGCGGAGATCGGGCGGGCCGTGAACATCCTCAAGATGCGCAACAGCCCGCACGACTCCGGCCTGCACACCTGCCACGTCACCGGCGCCGGGCTGACGATCGGCGAGCGCCTGCGGAACGCGTCCGGCATGCTCGCCTGGACCGTGCTGCGCGACTGCCCGCCGCCCGGCGAACGCTAGGCCACCTTCTCCAGCACGGCGAACTCGTCGTCGGTCAGCGTGATCGACGAGGCGGCCAGGTTCTCCTCCAGGTGCGCGGTCGACCTCGTGCCCGGGATCGGCAGCATCACCGGCGAGCGGCGCAGCAGCCAGGCGAGCGCGAGCTGGTTGATCGAGGCGCCGTGACCGGCCGCGATCGCGGCGACCGCGCCGTCCGGGTCGGGCAGACCGGTGCCGGCCAGCGGGTACCACGGGATGAACGCGATGCCCTCCCGCTCCGCGTACTCCAGCACGTCCGCGGCGGTCCGGTCGGTGAGGTTGAACAGGTTCTGCACGGACGCGATCGGCGTCACCGCCTGCGCGGCCCGCACCTGCTCGACCGTCACCTCGGACAGCCCGATGTGCCGGACCTTGCCCTCGCGCCGCAGGTCGGCGAGCGTGCCCACCTGGTCCTCGATCGGCACGTGCGGGTCGACGCGGTGCAGCTGGAGCAGGTCGATCCGGTCGAGGCCGAGCACGCGCAGGCTCAGCTCGGTCTGCTGGCGCAGGTACTCCGGGCGGCCGACCGGCACCCACTCGCCCGGGCGCGGCCGGCTGACGCCGACCTTCGTGGCGATGACCAGATCACGGGGGTACGGGTGCAGCGCGCGGCGGATGAGCTCGTCCGTGACGAACGGGCCGTAGGCGTCCGCGGTGTCGATGAGCGTGACGCCGCGCTCCACCGCGCGGCGCAGCACCGCGACCGCGCCGTCCTGGTCAGTCGGGTACCCGAAGAACCCGGGGCCGGTCAGCTGCATGGCGCCGTAGCCGAGCCGGCCCACGCTCAGATCTCCACCGATGGCAAAAGAAGACGACATTTCACACCTTTTCCGGTGAGGCGGTTGATCGGCTACCACCGTGCGCCGGGTGCCGGGGTGCCGCCCAGACCCGCTTGTGGGTATCCCTGGCAGGGTCAGGCACCGGGCCGGGCCGGCCGCGCATACTCGATGTCATGACGACCAGCCCGCTCGGCGAGTTCCTCGCGGCCCACCGCGCCCGCATCACCCCGGAGCAGGCCGGGCTGCCGCGCTACGGCGACCGGCGGCGCGTCGACGGGCTGCGGCGCGAGGAACTGGCGATGCTGGCCGGCGTCAGCTCCTCCTACTACACGCGCCTGGAGCAGGGGCAGTCCCGCAACGCCTCGCCGCAGGTGGTGGACGCGCTCGCCACCGCGCTGCGGCTGGACGAGACCGAGCGGCTGCACCTGCACCGGCTGGCCGCCGCGGAGACCCGCCCGCACCGGGTCCGCCGGCCGGCCGCGCAGACGCCGGATCCGGGGCTGGTGGAGCTGCTCGGCGCGATGTCGGCCGTACCGGCGATGGTGGTCGGGTCGCGCAAGGACGTGCTGGCGTGGAATCCGCTCGGTCACGCGCTGCTCGCCGGCCACCTGCCCGCGGACGCGCCGGCCCGGCCCGGCACCCGCCCGAACCTGGCCCGTCTGATCTTCCTCGATCCGGAGCTGCGCGAGCTGTTCGTGGACTGGCCGGCCAAGGCGCGCGCGGACGTCGGCTGCCTGCGCCTGTTCGCCGGTCAGTACCCGGACGACCCGGCGCTGGCCGAGCTGGTCGGGCAGTTGGCGGTGGGCAGCCCGGAGTTCGCGGCGTACTGGGCGGACCATCGTGTGGTGGCGTGCACGTCCTCCGCCTACGAACTGCGGCACCCGCTGGTCGGCCGGATCACGGTGACCGAGCAGGCGCTGAGCACCAACGAGTCGATCGGCCAGCGGCTGGTCACCTACACCGCGCCGGGCGGTTCGCCGTCCGCTGAGGCGCTCGCGCTGCTCGCGCAGCTGGTCGGCGACGCGGCCCGGAGCCCGCGGCCGGTACCCGCCTCGTCCGGGGTCTGACGGGCACCCCCTCCTCCCGCTACGCTGCCTCGCATGCCGCTTCCCGCCGACGTGCAGAGCCGCCTCCGCGATCCCGGCTTCTGGCGTGCGTACCTCTTCGAGCCGCAGGACGAGGACGACGACCTTTACGACGATCTCGACGAGGACGACGACGAGGACGCCTCGTTCGTCGTGGAGTTCCCGGTCGGTGACGGCTACGCGCTGGTCCTGGACATCGACGTGTCGATCAGGATGGTGAACCTGGCGCTGCGCACGCCGGACAGCGACGAGACGCTGGAGCTGGGCTGGGACGACGAGGCGCACTGGCACCCGCACGCGCTCCGCTGGGTGGAGCTGGACCTCATCGCCCGCGCCGCCGCCGCGCTCGACCCCGGGCTGCCGCACCCCGGCCCGGTCGTCGCGCTCACGTCCCGGTTCGTCGTGCTGGCCGCCACCGAGCCCGGCGACCCCGACGACGTGGGCCCGCTCGACGAGATCACCCGGCTGCTCGACCACGCCTACGGTCCTCCCCCGGCCGGCGCGCCGTGGTGGCCGAGCGCGGACGACCTGCTGGACCGCATCGACGGCCGCGGCAACGGCGTGGTGTGGCGGCGTGACGCGGTCGGCGACTGGACGGTCGACCAGGACGAGACGGACCCGGCCGGCTTCGCGCTCTACAGCACGCGCGTGCCCGGCGGCGAGTTCCCGTTCGCGCGGTGGCGCGAGCTGCTGGCCGCCGCCGCGGCCACGCTCACCTGAGCCCGGTGGTGGCGATGCCCTTGACCGGGTACGTGTGGCCGGCGACGAAGAGGCCGAGCACCGGGGCGACGGAGACGAACGACATGGCGAACAGCTGACCCCACCGGCTCCTAGCCCTCCGCCGCCTTCCGCTCGATCTGGACCGGATTCACCTGACCTGGCGATCGATGCGACGGAATCCGCCTAGCTCGCCGCGGATGGGCGGGCGGGGACGGGGTGTGGTGACCAGCGGCGGTGCCGGCAGGGAGGCCGGCCAACGGCCGACCGGTGCCCAATGCCACTTAGCTTATTTTGATCTTGGTGGTGGGTGGAAGCGGTACGTGGCGGGGCTGGGGTGGCGGGTGGAGGCGGGTTCGTGGCGTTGTTTGGGTCGGTACATGTTGCGGCGGCAGCGTTTGACGGCGCGGGGGCAGGTGCGGTGGCGGCGGGCGGGGTTGAGTGTGCGGGTGATCTGGGCCCAGATGCGGGGTAGTCGGGTGGTCCAGTCTTCAGGGGGAAATGGCCGCTGAGCCGGTGGCTGAGCGGCGCGCGAGGCGTAGTGCGCGGGTGAAGCTGATCCGGTCGGGGTCGATCGCGGCAGCGTCGGCGGCGCGGGTGATCAGCACGGTCATGGCGTGCTGGATTAGTAGCCAGGCCCAGATTTCCTGGTGGACGAGGTCGGGCAGTTTCGAGCGCAGGATCCGGCCGGGCCCGCGGAGGTGGGTTTTGAGCTGGTCGTTGGCGGTTTCGTGTTCCCAGCGCAGGTGGTATGCCTCGGCGAGTTCGTCCGGGCCGGCCTGGGCGGGGTCGATGATGGTGGTGGCCAGGGTGATCAGTTCGCTGGTGCCGTTACCACTACGGTCGGGTACGTCGTATGCGACGACTCGGGCGAGGTGGGCGGCGGGCAGGCCACGGTCGTTGATCGCGTCGTCGCAGGTGTCCAGGGTCCGGTCGGCCGCGGCGGCCAGGATCCGGTCCCGGCGGCCACCACGGATCGTCTTGTCCATCAACACGGTCAGATAGGTGCCGTCGGCCAAAACCTCGATCACCGGCAGCCGGATCCCGGCCTGGATCCGCCAGAGCAGGTCCGCGCCGGTCGCCTGCGCCCGGTCCCACGCCGCGAACGAGTAAAACGACCGGTCCGCGGTCAGTAGTTCCCCGCGGCGCAGCCGTGCATACAACGGCATGGCCAGGGTCTGTTCCCCGACCGCATACGCGCCGACCTCCGCCGCCAAAAACGCGTGCGTCCCGCACTCAGTCAACGCCACGACCCGGGCCTTCGGGAACGCCGACGGGCCACCACCGGTCCGGGAATACCCGAACTCGGCCGCGTTCTCCGTCGTGTCCGGCACGTCCACGTCGAACCCGTCGATGGCAAGGACCCGCCAGTCCCGCAACCACGCACCTGACGTGACCGCGGACGCGACCGGCCGGGCGACCCGCTCGAACACCTCCGCCAGCACATCCCGGCCCAGCCGCTTACGGGCCTGACTGATCCCACCGGCCGTCGGCGGCGACCACCCCGCGTCCCAGCACCCGAACCGATCCAACGCCCCGGTCACCTTCACCGCGACCTCGGCATAATCATCATCCGGGAACAGCCACAAACCCATCGTCAGATACGCCGTCACATGCGGCGGCAACTTCCCATCCGACCGCCTCGCCTGCACCCCACACTCCGCGACCGCGGCATCCACCACGTCCCGCGGCACCGCCGTGACCAGCACCCCGACCGACACCTGATCCGGCCGCACATCCACACCCGACACCACCACATCGAAGCAGACAAACCAGCCACACCACCCACCAGACCACCAAGATCAAAATAAGCTAAGTGGCATTGGACCGGTGCCCGCGGGAGCATGCGGGTCCCGGCCAGGCCGGAAGCGGGTAAATGGGGAAAGGTCAGTTCTGTGTGGGTTCGGGGCCCGCTGCGAGGCCGACGGTCCAGGCGGTGTGGGCGCCGAGGAAGACGAGGAGGGCGAGCATGATGCCCTCGATCTGGAGGGCGGTCAGCGGCAGGCCGTCGAACGGGACCAGGGCCCACACCGCGATCAGCAGGTAGAGCGGGATGCCGACGACTCGGAGGAGGAGGGCGCCGCGGCGGGTCATCTCGTTCTCGCGGGCGACGGATGGGGAGAGCAGCAGGATGGAGAGGGCGCCGAGCAGGCCGGCCAGGGCGAACGCGGAGCGCCAGAAGGCGGGGACGTTCGGGGCGACCTGGGCGAGCAGGGAGAGCGCGCCGGGGATGAGGAACTGCAGCGAGACCGTGTAGGCCATGCGGCGCACCCGGGGGCCGCCCTCGCGGAGCTGGCGGCGCTCGGTGACGGCGACCCACCAGAGGCCGAGAAGTGTGAAGTTGATGCCGGCGACCGCGGCGTAGAACTGACCGACGTCCATGGCGCGGGAGGGTAGCGAGTCGCGCGGACGGCGACGGCCCCGGGGGATCTCCCCGAGGCCGTACGGATGATCCGTCAGTGAACCATGATCGGCGCGGCGGCCGGCTGGTCGTCGTTCAGGTGCGCGACCTCGCGCTTGCGCGGGAGGAACAGCGCGGGTACGAACGTGCACAGCACCAGGGCGAACGCGACCCAGAAGGTGTGCGCGAACGCGGTGGCGGCGAAGTCGAGGCCGCGCTGGATGAGCGACGGGTCGATGCCCTGCGCGGACTCGGGGTTGATCTGCGAGCCGATCGCCAGCTGCGCCTCGGTGGCGGTCTGGCCGTTCGGCAGCGGGACCGGCGTCGAGTCGTTGAGGTTGCTGGTCAGCAGCACGGACATGATCGCGGTGCCGACCGAGCCGCCGATCTGCTGGAGGATGTTGACCAGGGTGGAGCCGCGCGCGACCTCGTGGCTGGTGAGCGTCTTCAGCGCGGACGTCATGATCGGCATCATCGTGCCGCCCATGCCGAGGCCCATCACGAACAGCGAGCCGCACAGCAGCCAGTACGACGTGTCCGCGTCCAGCTGGGTGAACGTGAACAGCCCGAGCGCGATCAGGACCAGCGCGAACGGGACGGTACGGCCGACCGGGACCCGGTCCGCCAGCGTGCCCGCGATCGGCATGGTGACCATCGCGCCGAGGCCCTGCGGCGCCATCAGCAGGCCCGCGTGCAGCGTCGACTCGCCGCGCACCTGCAGGAAGTAGCTCGGGAACAGCAGTCCGGCGCCCATGAACGCGATGATGAACACGGTGATCGTGATCGAGGCGACGGTCAGGTTCCGGTTGCGGAACAGCCGCAGGTCGAGCAGCGGGTGCCGGGGCGTGAACGAGTAGAGCACGAAGCCGATCACCAGCAGCGCGCCCACCACCATCGGCGCCCACACCTTGGCCGAGCTCATCGTGCCCTCCTCGGGCAGCGACGACAGGCCGAACAGCAGCGACGCCAGGCCCGGCGAGAGCATCAGCATGCCGAGGAAGTCGAACGACTCGGACGGTTCCGGCGCGTCCTTGGGCAGCACCACGTACGCGTAGATCAGCGCGATGATGCCGATCGGCAGGTTGATCAGGAAGATCCAGTGCCAGGTGGCCACGTCGATCAGCCAGCCGCCGAGGATCGGGCCCATGATCGGGCCGAGCAGCATCGGGATGCCGAGCACCGCCATCAGCCGGCCGATCCGCTCCGGGCCGGCCGCGCGCGTCATGATCGTCATGCCGAGCGGCATCAGCATGCCGCCGCCGAGCCCCTGGAGCACGCGGAACGCGATCAGCGTGGTGATCGAGTCGGCCATGGCGCAGAGCACGGAACCGATCGTGAACAGCGCGACCGCGGCCATGTAGAGCCGCTTGGTGCCGAACCGGTCGGCCGCCCATCCGGTGAGCGGGATGACGGTGGCGAGCGCCAGCGTGTACCCCGTCATAGTCCAGGCGACGCGCGCGTAGGAGGCGCCGAACTCCTCCTGGAACGTCGGCAGCGCCACGCTGACGACCGTCACGTCCAGGATCGACATGATCGCGCCGAGCACGACGACGCCGGCGACCCGCAGGACCGCGCCATCGAGTTTCTGCGATGTGACGGGCGCTGATTGACTATTCATGGGCTCCCCCCGCGACAAAAAATCCGGGCCCAGCCTAATCATGACGCCGACTCGTCCGCTTCCGGATTAAAACCGTCGGCGGTACGGGTGGAGGAGCGCATCACCCCACGTCACGGCCGCTCTCATAGTGACGGGTGTGGCCTTTGTCCACGCTTGCGAAATCATGCCGCAACAATGCGATGGAGACGATCCTCACTCGCGGAATAACGGACGCCGCGGCGGTAAGTTACCCGCCCGTTGCATACATGCCCAGCCCTCGGTGTGACCTGCGCCAAAAAAGGACTCGGAGGAGCCCGGGCCGCTGGACCCGGCGCGACTGCCGGTCGGCGCGGAGACGGATGCGTATCTGTGCGGGCCGGTCTCGTTCATGCGCACGGTCCGCGCGGCACTGCCGACCCGCGGCGTGCCGACCGAGCGGGCGACCGTGCCGGCGGCGGTGTAACCGGGCCGAACGGACTCGCGGACGGCCCGGTTCAGGTGGGTTCCGGCCATGGCCGGCAATCGGGACCCGGGCTCTTGGCACTCCGCGCCCAACATTTCGGCATCGACGACCCGGCCATCGCCTCGGTGACCGGGCCGGCCACGGGTGCGGTTCCGGCTCGGTCCGTGGCGCGTCAGCGGCCGGTGGCTTCGAGTTGATCGAATGCCATGTTCCACCACGATTCCGGGTCGGCGAACGCGGAGGGATCGACATTGATGAGTTCGGCGCGGATCGCGGCGGCGCGGTCCGCGCGGGCACGGCCGCCCGGGTCGTTGACGATGAGCCGCCCGAGCCGGTAGAGGAACTCGACGAATGCCGCGAGCGTGCCGTTGACCGCCTCGAAGTTCGGCGTCTCCAGGTCGAGTAGCACGACCGCGCCGGTCACCGAGTCCACGCAGAAGAGCATCTGTGGATCCTCCGGCGAACTGCCCAGCACGATGTAGATCCGCGGCCCCTCGTCGCCGATCTCAATCTTCAGTTTGGAGAACAGCCCGATGCCCTCGACCCGGGTGTCGGCCATGAACAGAATCGGCACGGCGCCCGGCAGGACACCGGCCGGTGGCAGGGCTTCCGGCGGGAGCGGGCTCAGCACGTCGTCGAATCGCTCGAACGGGAATCGGATCAGTCCCTCGCTTCCCCAGAGGGCGGCGAGCTGGTCGTAGGTGACGGTCATGCGCCCGGTTCCCCGTCCTCGTCATCGGAGCCGGCCACACCCTGATCCGCGAGGAAGTTCCACCACTCGTCGTCGTCGGCACCGAGCTCGGCATATCCCGCGCCGAAGACGTAGTAGGCGAGAAACGAGTCAAGGTCGCTCGCGACTCCCTCGAACTCCTCGCGCATGTACCACTCGTCGCCGTCGGTGCGCGGGAAGTACCAGACGGCGCCGGTCTCGCGGTGCAGCAGCAGCGGCTCCTCGTGCAGCCTGCCGAAGACGAACCACTTGTCGGGTTCGTCGGAGACGCGGGTGAAGCCCGGCATATCGCCGAGGACGGACTGGAAATACCCGTACGTGCGCGTGCTGGACAGGCTGAAGGCGCCGGCCAGGATGCCGTCGGCCACCTCCAGCAGTTCCCGTACGGGCTGCGGCACATCGTCGGGGATCTTGTCGCTCGGCACGGCGCCCTGGATCTCCGCCCAGCTGAGGGTTTCGGGCTGGCCGGCCTCGAGGTCGGCGCGTAACTCCTCAATGAGTTCGCGCAGGTCCGGATTCAATCCACTACCTCTATTCGGATGGGTGTCCCATCGGGCAGGGTCCTGATCTGCTGCCAGATCTGATTACCGATGTCCCGGTTGGTATCAGCGTCCAACAACCGTAGATTACTGGCGTCGTCCGCACCCCCCAGCTGCAACTCCCACACATGATCGGGGTCGAGGGTGTCCAGCTTGTCGGTGAGCTTCCGGGACGTCTCCTTGTCGTGCGGCCAGTACTTCTTCCAGATCGCCTCCCGCACCCGCTGCTTGTACGCCTTGGTGATCGCATCGTTCCGCGCGACCGGGTTGGCCTGCTTGAACAGCTTGCCGTCGTCGCTGAGCCTCTGCAGTGCGCGCATCTTGCGGTCGAACGGGCCCTGCTTGTACCCGGCCTTGCGCTGAACCTTGATCGTGACCTCGGGCAGGTTGTTGTTCCGGGTCACCGGCGGCGCGGGCGGTTTACGCGGCTTGGGCGGCTTCGCCGCCGCCTCCACGGCCTTGGTGACGAGCGTGCCAGCCTTCGTCGGCTTCTGCGCACCGCCGCGCGCCTTCGAGCCCTTCGGAGCGCTGCTACGCATTGAGCAGCTCCTGCAGGACCTGATCGATGAGCAGACCGACGATCTCCCGCGTGATCATCTGGAAGATCGGGATCTCCAGCAGCGACGCACCGAAGGTGACAGCCGCGGTCGCGATGGCCTGGGCGACCTGAAAGACTAGGATCGCCAGCTGGACGATCACCTGAATCTTCAATGCGAGCACGATCGCGGCGCAGGCGATCAGGCCGGTGCCGATCAGCATGGCCGCCTGCGAGTAGTTCGGCAGCTGGCCGGGACCGCTGTCGGGGTCCGTCCACCACTTCTGGAACGCCTGCATCGACTCGCCGCGATGCTGCGACCAGACGGCAGTCGCGGCCGCGCCGGCCTCGCCGGACGCGCCGGCGACCACACCGGAGAAGTCCATCCAGGCCTGGCCCATCTCGAACAGCTTCTCCTCGTCGGCCTCCGGCCATGACAGGCCGATCCACCCGAGCGCGGTGATGAGTTCGCCAGGTAGCTGAAGTCCCATGCGCTCAGCCCAGCATTCCCTGGATGCCCCGCATCGCGTTGGCGGCGTCTTGCTCGACCTGCTCGAAGTTGTCCGCCATCTGCGTCAGGTCACTACCCGCCTCGCCGATCTCCTCGGCGGCCAGGCCGATACAGTCCAACACCCAGGCCGAGGCCGCCGTGTACGCCATCCCGATCAGTGAACCGATGTCGTCGGCACCCCATGGCTCCCCGTAGCCCTCCATCCGGGCCTCGAAGGCCTCCAATTGATCGATGAAGCGCCGGCCGGCGTCGATCACCTGGTCGCCACCGGCACGCAGCTGGGCGGGTTCGACCTCGAAACCGCTCACCGGGAACCCCCTCCGGCCATCCGCTGCTGTGCCTCGGTCAGCGTCTGCAGGAACGCGCTGAGACGAGGAACCGCCGTATCGCGTACCTGCTCCAGCTGTTCGGCCAGTTGCGAGAGATCTCCCGGCGCAGGGACCTGCGCCGTGCCACGCATCGAGTCGATCGCCGCGTTCACCGCCGCGATGACCCGATCACCGACCTCCGCCGAGCCGAGCCGCATGACCCGCGGGTCCAGGACCAGCGACTCCAATCGGCCGTCAGCGCCGAACTCGGCACGGACCTGCCCATCCTCGGACTCGCCGATCCGGCGTAGGCGTGCCGTCTCCTCGTCCTCGGGCTCTGCGCCGGTGGCGCGTAGCGCGCCCACCGTAGCGTCCAGCATCCGAGCGAACTCCCCGCTCGCCGGCCCACTCATCGACATACGCCCTCCCGACGGCATGCAAGACACCGCAGAGCGTAGTCAGGACGAGCAACGCCACCCCAGCGCACACACCCCGGGGACGCCTCGCCGTCAATATCGAACGCTCGATCAGCGGGTCCTCCGGGTTTCGCGGCGTCAAGGCTCCAGGCGGATCACCGTCGATGGGGTCCGACATCGCTGCTCGTCCGGCGCCGCCCCACCCTATCGCCAAGGCAACGGCGGGACGCCGCTCACGTTCGTCGTCGAGCAGATGCATCAGTCGCTGCCGTGTTCTCACCCGGGCAACTGGTGAGGGCCGCCGAGCGAGCCGGTTCTGCCGCGGATCGACGCCGCCGCAATCCGCGAGGCGACGGCGTCAGCCTGGCGGCGCTCACGGCCACGGCCACCCTTCCGGGTGGAGCTTCCGCGAACGTAGCCACCTCGGCCTTGCCCCAACGGCCCTCCGCGCGGCCGCCGCGTCGCACCGCTCGGCCACAAGCGTGCCGAAGGCACACCCTAGGACCACGACGCCGACTGCCGCAGCCGCACCGTGTCCACGCCGAGGTCGTGCAGCCAGCGCACCGCCGCCGACTCGGCGTCGTCCAGCGCCGCGGCCAGCACGTGCGTGGTGCCGATGTCCGAATGCCCGGCCGCCCGGGCCAGCTCGCCCGCCCGGTCCAGCGCGTCGATCACCCGGCGGCCCCATACCGGGTCGCCGGGACGGCCGCCGCTCCACAGTCGCCGCGCGGTCTCCTCCGGGCCGAGCACGTCGCCGGGCTCGGCGCCGTCCGCGGGCTCCGGCGCGGCGGGCAGCCCGGCGGCGCGCAGCAGCTCGCCACCCCGGTTGTGCGCCCGGAACCGCTCGGCCAGCCGGACGCCGCCCGCCGCCAACTGGGCGTCCAGGCTGAGCACGGCGAGCAGCAGCGCCTCGGTGGTCACCCGGTCGTGGCCGGCCCGAACCGCCTGGCGCAGCACCTCACTCTCCAGGTTCGGCAGGACCGGGCCGCCCCAACGTGGATCACGACCGACCCGCCGGGCGACGAAGCCGGTGAGCAGCCGCAGCGGCGCCGGCAACGGCGGGTCCAGCGCCTGCAGCGGGGTGAGCATGCCCAGCATCGGCGTGTACGGCTCCACGGCGCTGCCGGGTGCGGACCGGACCGCCCGGGCGATGCCGGGCAGGTCGGCCCCGGCCGCGGCGGCCCAGGCGGTCAGCTCCGGGTCGGGGTGCCGCAGCGCCGCGGCGGCCAGCACCCCGATCCCGATCCAGCCACCGTCGCCGGCCTGCGCCGCGGCCTCGGCCAGCGCCGTGCGCAGCCCCGCCGACCAGACCGGGTCCCCGCCCGCGTCGGCGTGGGCCCGGTCCCGGCCGGACAGGTTGCGCAGCACCCACCACCGGGCCTCCCGCAGCGACGCGGCCCCCGGTCCGTGGGCGACGTCGACCGCCCGCCCGGAGTCCGCACCGCCCGCTGCAGGTTGTCTCACCGCAGCCCCAGGCCGCTCGGCTGGGCCGGCGGACTGCCCGGTGGAAGCGTCAGCGCCGAGAGCGTCGGCGGTGAGGCCGGGCAGCCGGTCGCGGAGATCGGCGTGCTCCTTCGCGATCACGGCGAGCAGCAGGCCGGTTGTCACGGCCGGCCGGCCCCGAACCAGGGCCGCGCGCCAGGCGGCCGCCAATGCCTCGGAACTCGGCAGGTCCGGCTCCGGGCCGAATGGTGCGTCTCCCATCGGAGTTTCTCTTTCGCCGTGCACCGATTGTCGGTCGCGTAGCCCCACCACGAACCTACCGCCTTGGCCGCTCCCGACCAGCCAAAACCGTCGCGGCCGGCACGACGGACCCTCCGAGAGGATGACGAGTCGACCCTGCCTCGTCGCAAGGTCGCGGCACACCTCGAACTGCCCAGGCGAGACTCACTGTCCGGATCTCCGGCCGAGCGTGCGGAGTGGGTGGCGGGCGGCAATTTCGGCGAGGCCGGGTTCGTTCCGGTTATCCTGCGTCGGCAGTCGATCCGCAGTGGGGAGTTGGGATGCGCCTCTTCAAGGTCACGGTCACCGCTTCGCCGCGAGAGCACACCGCGCGTTAGTCGGTCCACCGTCGGGCTCCGGCCCACGGTGTGGTGCTCCTCGCCGCGAAGCGGTCGCTCACGCGACGACCGTTTCCCCTTGCTCGAGGAGCTATTTTGCGTGCCCTTTTCTCCGCGCGTCTCGGCGCGGACTTCACCAGACTCTGGACCGCCGCCGCGGTGTCCAACATCGGAGACGGCATCACCATGGCGGCCGGCCCGCTGCTGATCTTGTCCCTCACCACCGACCCGGCCCTCGTCGGCGGCGCCGTCTTCGTCCAACAACTACCCTGGCTACTGTTCGCATTGATCAGCGGCGCCTACGTCGACCGGCTCGACCGCCGCAAACTGGTCGTCACGGTCAATACCTTGCGCGCGGTGGCGCTCGCCGCGCTGACCTTCGCCGTCGCCGCCGACATCCTCACCGTCGCCATGATCTACACGGTGTTCTTCCTCCTCGGTACCGGGGAAACGTTGGCCGACACCGCCTCCGGCGCGTTCCTGCCCGCCATCGTGGCACCGGACCGGCTGGCCACCGCCAACGCCCGGCTGATGGCCACCTTCACCATCGCCAACCAGTTCGTGGCCAAGCCGCTGGGTGCGTGGCTATTCGTGATCGCCGCCGCCGTACCGTTCGGCGTCAACGCGATGACCTTCGCCGTGGCCGCGGCGCTGATGGCGACGATCCGGCCGATCCCCGCGCAGCCGTCCGCACCACGTCGGGGCCTGCATGCGGAGATCACCGACGGTGTCCGCTGGCTCTGGGAACACCGCCTGCTGCGCACGCTCGCCGTGAGCACCGGGCTGGCGAACGTCGCATTCTGCGCCGCTTTCGCCACTCTGGTGCTCTACGCCCGGCAACGGCTCGGCCTGTCCGACGTCGGCTTCGGCTTCCTGCTGACCACCTTCGCCGTCGGTGGGCTGCTCGGCACCGTACTCGCGCCGAGGCTGCTACGCATTGTCGGGGCCTGCACCCTGCTGCGCGCCGGCCTCCTCGTCGAGGGCATCACCCACACCACCCTGGCGATCACCACGACGCCGCTCGTTGCCGCCACAATCCTGATCGTTTTTGGGATACACACCATGGTCTGGGGCGTCATCGTGGTGACCCTGCGCCAACGCATGGTGCCCGAGAGCCTGCTCGGCCGGGTCGGCAGCGCCTACTCGCTGCTCGATGTCGGCGGCGCTGCCCTCGGCTCGCTCCTCGGCGCAACCCTCGCCCACCTCTGGGGCCTCACCACACCATTCTGGATCGCCGCCGCCGTGATGGCACTCCTCGCTACCGCCACCTGGCGGCCACTGCGTCAAGCATCAGCCGCCTGACGCATCCAAAGGGTTCCGCCTGGCCACGTACCGGCGCGCCAGGCGGAACCCGGTCGTACGGCAACGCGATCCGCGCCTCACACCCATCGACGCCTCGCGGCGGACACCGACGAGTTCTTACGGATCTCCGCGGGCCGAGCCGGTCGGCGATTACGCCGCTAGGTCGCCACCGGCGCGGCAGCGCACGACCGGCGGCAGAAGAGCGCCGTAGGTACTCGACGCGTGGCTTCCTCGAGAATACGAAGAAGCGTGTCCGTGGTCTTGCGCGCCTCCAAACTCGTCCCGCCATCCTCACTGCTGGGCCGGCTGCTGAGCGGCTTACACGCTTCGACGCTGTTGTCCTCGATCGGACAGCGGGACCACCGCTCGGGACGATGGACGGATCTCGATGGTGGACGGATCGTTTGCTCGTCCCGGTGGTGCGCACCTGAACGAGGTCGTGGAATGACGAAGAGCCAGAGTAGCGATAGGCGTTGGATCGGCGTTTGGGGCGCAATTTTGACCCTGGTCGCGGTGGTGATTCCGTTGGGAGCCGGGTCGCTGTTCGGCTACTCAGACAAGATGCTGGTGTACGCGGGCGCCGTGGTCACCGCGCTCGTCGCCCACACACTGACCCGGCAGTCCAACCGCCGGCTCGCGGTCGAACAGAAGAACAGCTTCGACCAGCTGAAGCTGGAAGCGGCGATGCGTGCCGGGCAGCTCGTCAGCTGCAAGGACGGCCTGGGCGTCGACCGGGCCGCAGCCGCCTCCAGCCTGCTGGCGCTGACTCGCCTCGACCAGCCCGGGCTCGCTGTCGCCATGCTGGTCGACCTCTGGGACGGGGGAAAGGACAAGGTCTCCACCGAAACCGCGATCCTGGTCATCGATGGGGCGCTGCGGTCGGATCAGCGCAACGCCCAACTGATGGCGGCCGAGTTGCTCTGCCGCAACGCTCGCAGTCTCGACGCGTGCCAGTCGCTGCACTGGCCGAGCGCGATCGATGGGGGCTGGGATCCCCGCTTCGGCGACAAGACCAAGCTTCTACTGTTCGAGGCGCTGCTCGACATGACATTGACAACGACGCCGAACGAGAACGCTCTCCGTTCGGTCGCCGTCCGCCTCTACGGCGTGTGGGCGGCCGAGGCCGCAGTGGCCGACAGATCGCAGGACGTGAGCCATGCCAGGGTGATGGGCTGCGTCGGCACTTTGATCAAGGCACTCCTGCCGCAGATGGAGGTGCTCGGCTACACCGACTTCAACCAGGGCGACAGTCGGGTAACCCTCAAAGACTTCGCGGCCGCGGCGGCAACCGCGGCCGACAATCCCGACGAGTTCCTGCACCGAATCGTCGCGCAGCGCGCCGAGGAGCTCATCGCTTGGTCCCTCCTGTGCGACTGCGTCGACCTGTCCCAGGGAAGCATCGCAAGTGCCGTCGGCCAGGGCGGATCTCTGTTGCTGGCGGTCGACCGATCAAAGCTTCAACAGCCCCGATGATGCCGCAGGTGCTTGTCGCGTCCGCGACCGAGGTCGCCGAGGCGGGCAACGCAGACCTCGCCGCTCCTTATCCGCGGCATGACAGTGCGTCGGCACAGCGCTTGACATATCGATGAGATATCTCCCGTACTACCCGGCGACAGGCGAGAGAGATCGTGTATGTCCAGTGGCACGCCGACGGTTCGAGTTCGTGGCCTCGTCGTACCCGAACTGCTACTGCACTTGCTGCAACGTGGCGCGTGGCGCCACCCCGGCGAGAAGGCTCTTGCTCGAACGATTCCCTGGTTCGCGGACGAGCTGGATTTCCTCGCCACCGTGCACGACATGGAGTGGGAGTCTTGCGCACTCGACCACCTGGTCGAAGACGAGACCACAGCCCAGATCTTCAGCCTCGCCCGAGGCGGCTCGACGGTCCCCGTCTCGCCGCCCCGGCTGGACGTGGACAAGGCATTCTTCATCGCCGTAGCCAGGTACGCAGGCGACGACACCGCGGTCGCGCTCGACTATCGAACAAACGCTTCGGACCCTTCGCCGCTTGGATAGAGCGCAGAGAAGATGCCGCAGAAGCTGTTGCCATTCTGCGCGCTGGTGTTCCCACCATGCTGCGATAGCAGCGGCACGTGGCTGCTATCCGCCATGGCGACGGTTCCGCGGGGCGAATAGGTACGTCCGCCCATCGGCATGTCCACCCGTCGTATCACCGAAGACGAGGATTGAGTGCCGTGTCCGAGGTCATTGATCATCTTGGTCGAGACCGTCAAGCGGGGGTCGGCCGAGTGCGGACCGTGCCTCAGCCAGGACGGCCGGCGCGGTGACACTGGACAGCACGTGTCGCAATGCCTTCCGATAGGCCACCTCGAAAGCCTCTGCGGCGGGTACGGCCACGTCGGGTTCCACGCCGCCGCCCTCCCAGTTGGTGCCGGTGAGTGGGTTGACGGAACGTGCCACCGGTACCGCGATCTCGAAGGTCGGCGTGATCGGGAAGGCCTCCGTCGGATGGGCGCCTCCCCGGGTTGTCTCCCCGACCAGGATCGCGCGCCCCTGCGCCTTGAGGTTGTAGCAGATCTCCTCGCCGCCCGAGAACGTGACTCCGCTGGTCAGCAGGTACACGGGCCGGTCGAGATATCGCTCGCCGGGTAGCCAGGCATGGCTCCAGTACTGACGGGTACGTCCGGTGGCACCTTCGTAGACGCTGTTGAGGTGGGTTTCCCCGTCCGGGAAGAAGTAGCTCGTCCAGAAGACGGCACCGTCCGGAGATCCACCCCGGTTATCCCGAAGATCGACGATCAGCGCATGGGTATGTGACACCAATTCCATGGCCGCCACGATCGCGCGCCCGCCCAGACCAGCCGAGGCGACGGTTCGCAGCTCCAGCAGCCCGACGTTGCCGTCCATCCGCTGCACCCGCGCGATGCCGTAATTATGGAGCCGTTGCTGCTCCCGCCAGACCGCCTCGAATTCGGACTTGGTAGATACCTCGCGCATTTCCTGCGCACGCACCCGCACCCGCAAATGCTTGTCCTGACAGACCTCGAACAGGTCCGCCGTCAACCGCTCACCGAGGGTCTCCTCATCCAGTCGGTCATATTCACCGGCGGTCAGCCGCTCGCGTACGCGGTCGGCCGCCACGTGCGCCCTGTCGGGAAAGACGTATGTGCCGCACAACAGCTCAAGTGCTTTCTCCACGAGATACACCGACATCGAACGACCATATCGAAGACTCATCGTCACCCGCGAGGCGTCCGCTCATCGACAGATCCGGATTGGAGTGTCGCTCCGGCCACGGCTGCACCGTGTGACAACTCGCCCGGGGGGCGTGCGCTGGGACGGTGGCAGATCCGGGTCTCGGACGGCCACCTCGGCTGCGTAGGCATGTGCGTCGCGTCTAGCATCCCGGCGTGAGCTTCACCGTCGGACGAGCCGCGCTCGTCATTGTGGATCTGATGCCGAGACTGGTGAGCCTGGATCTCGGCCCGCATCTCGGCGCGGATGTGGTGGCCCGGGCGGCACTTCTGGCAAACGCCTGGCGGCGGGCCGGGGCGCCGGTCGTGTTGGTGCGAGTGGAACGTCCTGGCGTCACATCACAACCGCCGGGCAGCGACTTCGTACCGGAGATCCAGCCCCAGGAATGCGACATCGTCGTCGTCAAACGCACGATCGGGGCCTTCTACGGAACCGACCTGTCCGTCCGGCTGCGGGAACGAGGCGTTGACACTGTGGTCATGACCGGTCTGGCCACGACCATGGGCGTCGAATCCACCGCCCGCGCTGCTGCCGACCACGGCTTCGACGTGCTGTTTGTAGCCGACGCCATGAGTGGCATGACGACCGCCGAACACCACCACGCTCTTTCTGTGGTTCTCCCGCGCTTCGGCCCTGTGGTCCAGACCGAGGAGATATTAGCCTGGCTCTGACCCGCGGGCTCCGAGCCTGCCGGCTTCCGTGTGCAATCGGCTCGCCGAAGAGATGGGGCTGGCCGTCTCTGTTGACCGCAAGCAGCCCGGGCGGTGGGTGCGGGAACCGCCGACCGAAGCGGGGGTTACCGTGGATCAATAGCAAACCCCAGGATGAGGCCGCAGATGATTAACATGCAGGAGTTCGCGCGGCGGCTGAGCACTCTCGGAGCCGGTGTGTACACCAGCGACGACGTCGTGGATCTGGCGACGGCCGCCGATGTTCGTATCAGTGCTGACCGCGAGATCGACGCCGCCATGGCGCAGCGTTTGCTCAACCAGATCTCGCCCACGCCGCCCGTCACCGGAGCACAGATCACGGCATCGCAGTGGCCGCCACCTGTGTCTTCCCAGCGTGCAGCGCCTCCGGTGTCGTTTTCCAGCCCCGGTGCCGTCGACGGCCCGGCTGATCAGCCGTCGCGACCCCGCAGGCCTGGGCCCGCGCGCAGCAATCGGCGACCGGGCACTCGACCAACTGGCAGGTGACACTACTAACCCGCTCCGGCAGTTCCTGCGGCTCGGATGGCGGCGCGTGGTCGACACCGCCGGGTACCGACTTGTTGCCGGTCGCACGGGGCTCGTAGACGGCTGGACCGCATCTCGCTTCCGCCGAAGTCACGGGCTGCTTGTGCTGAGTGGCTGGCAGCATGGCAGGCCAGCAGCGCGGATCGCGGCAGATGCGGGCACGTGCGCCCCGATTGACTTCACCGTCGCTTACGCGGAGCGTGGACAGGTCCCGGAGGCGGGGTCGCGGGCTGCTCGATGTGCCGGCCATGCCGGCGCCGGGCCGCCGTCGCTTGTCCGGTCAGCGGGTGGGACTGTCGCCGCGCCGTGCGTGGCACTGGGTGCGGTCGGCGCACATATCGCCAGGCGGTGCTGCGGCGCGAGCGAGGCTCCAGGAGCGGCATCGGGTTTGGCCGGTTCGATGTCTTACCCGGAGCCTCGCCTTCGTTGATGTACGACTCCTATGTGCCCGCGCTGACCTGCAAGCTCATCGGTTACCGCAGAAGAGCGGGCCGATCGGTGGGCTTACGATCGCGCCGGCTGGACGAGCCGCAGGATTGCGTTCGCCACTTCTCCGGGATGGGTCACCATCGACTGCCGCGGCCCACCGGCTGCGGAGTCAGCCCGAGGCGCGCGGCGAATTCGGCGCCGGGGCGGATCAGGACCTGGTCGTTGTCGCTGAGCAGGTAGTGCATCGGCACGCTCAGCCCGGAGATGTCGGCGACATCGAGCGCCTCCGTGAAATAGCCGCCCGGCATCGGCACCATCAGGTCCGCGAAGAAGGATCGCAGTTCCTCACCGGATTCCGGCAACAGCAACGGCAGATACCCCGGTTCGACCGGAATCGTGCCGTCCGGGGTGGCCTCGATCGCCGCCCGGAGCTGCGGGCCCATCAGGTCGCTCTCGTCGGCGACTGACACGCCCTTGCGCGGCACCATGGCGTTGAACAACACGATCCCGCTCAGCCGTCCGGCCACCCGGTGCGCGGCACCCGTGACCGGGTAGCCGCCCCAACTGTGCGCGACCAGCACCACGTCACGCAGATCCCGCTTCTCGATCTCGGCGATCAGATGCTCGACCGCGTCGGACAGGTGCAGGCCGGAACGTACGTCCCCGCCGGCCAGCCCGGGTGAGGTGATGGTGATCGCGGTGTGCCCCGCGGCACGCAGCCGCTCGGCCACCGGCTGCCAGACCCAGCCACCCTGCCAGGCGCCGGGAACGAGTACGAAGGTCGTGGACATCGGCGAATGCCTTCCGATTCGGAGACGAGACGCCCACAGGATGCGGATCGAACCCCGGATGTTCGGTCAGCCGGCGAAAAAGACCCGCAAATCTCTCACCCGGCCTCGCTGGGACGAGAGCAGCCAGTACGCGTACGCCGAACACGTGCGTTCCGTGTCCTCGTCGCTGCGCACCTCGATCTCCCACAACGTCAGCTCACGGGTGGCCGACACCCCCGCCACGTGCGGCCGCATTCCCGCGGACACGTTGCGGTCCATCACCTCGCCCAGCGGCGGGATACCCCGAGTACGCCGCCCGGTCGACCACGCGCCGGTGACCTCGGGATGCCAGCTGTCGCGCAGATACGCCTCGAACGTTCCCTCGTTGCCGGCCGCGGCCGCATGCCGCGCCTCGGCCCAGTGCCTTGACATATCGGCCGCGCCGTCGGCGTATCCGTCCCTGGCCGCGGTGAGCTTTCCGGCCAGGAGTCTGCGCGCCTCGTGCAGACGACGGCGGACCGTGCCCGACGGCACCCCGCAGAGCGCCGCGATGTCCTCGTACGCGGTCACGGGCGAGAAATAGCGCAGCAGGGTGACCGTGCGCAGCGGCAACGACAGCTCGCCGATCGCGTGTGCCACCCAGTCCCGCAGGGCCCGCCCCTCCAGCAGCGAATCCTGGTCGCCGGACCCCGACGCCGCCTCCAGCAGCTCGACGGGCAGGGCCGTTCGGGCGCGCAGGCGCATCCGGCAACAGTTGCGGACTATCGCCCGTAGCCACGGGCCGGCGGCAGCCGGGTCGCGCAGCTCGCCGATCCTCGCCAGGGCGATCAGGGCGGCGTCCTGGACGGCGTCCTCGGCCTCGTCGCCGCGGGGCAGCACGCTCAGCGCGACCGCCATCATCCCGGCGCGGTGGCGGGCCAGCAGCTCACCGAGCGCCCCGGCATCGCCACGCTGTGCCAGCAACGCCAACTCGGTGCCCGCCTCGGCGGGGTGTGCCAGCATGCGCGAAGTCTAGCGACGATTCCGGTGACCAAGAGCCTCACCCTCATCGATCTCCGCTACGTTGCCGCCTGCGGTCGCCCAGCGGCGCTGATACGTACGGTGGATCACTTCATGGAGAAATTCCATGAGTACGTGTCAGTAAGCTTTGTCCATGGCGGTGGATGAGATTGCGGCGTCGTTGCTCCATCAGGTGACGACCATCGCCGGTCAGGTGACCGGCCGGATGCAGGAGGGCCTCGAGCGCCTGGACCTGACCGGACCGACGGCGAACCTGCTATGGGTGCTGAATCCCGAGGACGACCCGCAGTCGCTGCGCAGGCTGGCCACCCTGCTTCACTGCGACCCCTCCAACATCAGCCTGCTGAGCGCGCAGTTGGAGGAGCGCGGGCTGGCCGAGCGACATCCGCATCCGCGCGATCGACGCGTACGGACGCTGGTGTTGACGCCGGAGGGCAGGAAGGTTCGTGAGCGCCTGCTTACCGTCGTCGCGCAGCGTTCCCCCTTCGCTGATCTTGACGGCGAGGAGCAGCGGCTCCTGCAGTCCCTGCTGGCCAAGGCGCTCAACGGTCCGCAGTGAGGGCGGTCACCGGCACCTGATAATACTTGAGAAACTCATGTAGCTTGTAAAGCATGAGCGATGGCACAGGTCCAAGACGGGTACGGCTGACGGCGGCCGGCGGCGCCGACGTCCTGAGGGTGGAGCCCATGTCGGTGCCGGAGCCCGGCCCGGGGCAGATACTCATCAAGGTGGAGGCCGCGGGGGTGGCCTTCAACGACATCTCGACGCGTGCGGGCCTCAACCCCGGCCCGCTGCCCGACGTGCTCGGGTTCGACGTCGTCGGCCATGTCGAGAAGGTGGGAGCCGGCGTCGAGGACGTCGCCGTCGGCCAGCGGGTCGGCGCGCTCGTCGGCACCGGCGGGTACGCGACCCACGCACTGGCCACCTCGCGGCGGACCGCGCGGCTGCCCGAGGGGCATCCCGCCGAGGAACTCGACGCGCTCGTGCTCAACTACCTCACGGCCTGGCAGATGTTCCACCGCATAGCCCAGCCGGCCCCGGGGCAGGCGGTGCTGGTCATCGGCGCGGCCGGCGGCGTCGGGTCGGCGTTGTGCCAGATCGCCAGCGCTGCCGGCGTCGAGGTCTACGGCACCTCCAGCCGGGCCCGGCGGGCTCGGGTCGAAGCCAACGGAGCCACCTGGGTAGCCGGCGCGGAAGACGTGCCGGTGCCGGTCGCGGCCACATTCGACCCGGTGGGCGGGCCGTCGCTCGCACGTTCGCGTCGCGCCACGAAACGGTCAGGCGTGGTCGTGTCGTACGGCTTCAGCTTCACCGTCGGCGCCGGATACTCCAAGGCCGGTGCGATGGCGCGCACCGTCCTCGCCCTCCTGCGAGCGAAACTCTCACCGGGCGCCCGCGTGGTGGTGCACATGGTGGAACGACGCGTCGACAAGGACCTGGCCGGCTTCCGGGCCGATATGACCGCGCTGGTCGAGCAACTGCGGACCGGGGCCCTCAAACCGGAGGTCACCACCCTGCCGCTCGACCGGGCCGCCGACGCGCACCGCCGCCTCGAAAACCGCGAAGTCGACGGCAAACTCGTCCTCATCCCGTGACGGGGAGCGAACCGCGGCCATCTCCCATGAGTCGCCGTACGCGATATATCCGCGCTCGGGCCGCTCGGGATCGACACACATGTACACGGCGGTGCGATCGTTGAACGTGTCACGCATGATCTCGTGCTTCAACGGCCGCGAGACACGGCATCGACCCCAAACGCGCGGTGGCGCGCCCGTTCGCCAACACCGTCTCGTCGATTCCTCCCTCGCCGAGAGTTCCGCGACAGGCGGCATGACCGGGATCCGTCCCGGCTGATCCTCCAGCACCGTTCCCCGTCGGGTCCGCACACCCGTACTTGGTCGCCGCCCGCGGCGCCGGGTGTGGCGGGCGCTACTTCCACCGCATAGATTGGTCGCTGTCTGTACGGCGGGGAGGGCGGCTTGGCGGGCAACGGCGAACCGGTGGCGGTCGCGCGCATCCGCACCTCTGCCGGTCACCTCGTCGGCACCGGTTTCCTGGTCGCTTCGGACCTGGTGCTGACCTGTACCCACGTCGTTCGTGCCGCGCTGGCGGCTGACTTCACCGCGGAGCCGCCGGCCGACACCGTGGAACTCGAGTTTCCGATGCCGCACGGGACCTTCCGCGCGCAGGGACACGTGGCCGCCTGGACGTCGGAGGAATCGGGCAGCCGCGGCGACACCGCCCTGCTGCGCCTGACCACCGCCCCGCCGCCGGAGCTGCCGGTCGCCCGTCTCGGCTCGACGGGGACGGCCCGCGACGAGCCGGTCCGGATCTACGGTCACGCGCTGCAGCGCGCCCACGGTCCGGGGGACGTGATCGTCGGCACGGCGGTCAGTGGGCGGGTCGGGCTGCTGCAGATCAACACCGAGGGCGGGCTGCAGGTCGAGCCGGGTTACAGCGGGTCACCGGTCTACCAGGCGTCCACCGGCCTGGTCGTGGGCATGGTCGTTCAGCGGATCACCGGCCGGTCCACCTGCAACGCCGTGCCGGTCGAGGCCGTTCTGGAGAACTTCCCCGAGCTGGCCGAGCCGGCACCGCGGGCCACGTCGCCGTACCGCGGGCTGGAACCGTTCGACGCACAGCACGCGGCCTGGTTCAAGGGGCGGGAGGCGCTCACCGAACGCCTTACCACCGCGATCACCAACCGGCCACTGCTGATTCTCGTGGGCTCGTCCGGCAGCGGCAAGTCCTCCGTGATCCGGGCCGGGCTGATCCCGGCCCTGCGGGCGCGGGGCGTCGAGGCCTTCACGGAACGGTTGTTGCTCCGCGACGCCGTGGAGAACGTGGTGGCCCGCCTGGTCCTGCGTGCGATCAAGCCGGACGCCGTGGCCGAGGAGGAACCCCGGATGGCCGAGCGCCTGCGCACCGATGCCATGAGCACCGTGTTCGGCTTGGCCGGGGCGCTCGACGAGCGGGCCGGCGACGGCGGTCTGCTGTTCTTCGTCGACCAGCTCGAGGAGGCGCCGCCGGAGGCGGTCGACACCGCGCTGCTGCTCCTCGACGCCCTGGTGCGAACCGCTCGGCGGCATCCGGACGGGACCGTGCGGGTCGCCGCGGCGGTCACCTTGCGTGCCGGGTTCCTCGAGAAGGTGGTCCGTGACGAGAGCAGCGGCGTGGTCGACCGGGCCGCGCTCGACGTCGTCTGGCCGATGCGGCGCGAGGAGTTGCGGGCCGCGGTACGAGCGGGCGGTGTGCGGTTCGAGAGCGGGCTGGACGAGGTGATCCTGGCCGACGCGGGCAGCGAGCCCGGGAAGCTGCCACTGATCGAGTTCACCCTGGAGCTGTTGTGGCAGCGCCGTCGCCGGCACGACGAACTGACGCTCGCCGCGTACGAGAGGCTGGGCGGGGTCTCGGGTGCGCTCGCCACCTACGCCGACCAGGTTCTCGACCAGCATCCGAAGGCCGGTCGCGAACGCATCCGTGCCGTGCTGACCGCGATGGCCAGACCGTCGGACGACGGCACCGGCTTCCGACGCCGGCCGCTCGAACTTCCCGATCACGGGTCACCGGACCGGGCCGTCATCGAGTTGCTGGCCGCCCGGCGACTGGTCGTGGTGACCGTGCCGCAGGACCGGCCCGCCTACGCCGAGCCGGCGCACCAGGCGCTGCTGGATGGCTGGCCCACCTTGCGCGGGTGGCTCGACGAGGACCGGGAGTTCCTGGCCTGGCACGATCAGGTGCGCGCCGACCGCCGGCGCTGGGTCGTGGCCGGCCGCGACCCGGACGCGCTGCTGCGCGGTACGGCCCTGGGCGAGGCGCTCCGCTGGACGGCCGAGCGAGGCGGTGAACTCGGCGAGGCGGACCGCGCCTTCGTGGCCGAGAGCGGCGCCCGGGCGAGGCGTCGGCGGAATCTTCTGCGTGCCGTGGTCGCGGCCGTCTCGGTGCTGGCACTGGTCGCCGGCGTGTCCGCGGTGGTGGCCCTGCTTCAGAACGCGGAGCTGAGCGAGCGGGCGCGCGCCGCCGCGTCGCGCCAGTTCGCCTCGCATTCGCTGCGCTTCCGCGACACCGACCCGGCGAAGGCCCTACAGTTCGCGCAGGCGGCCTGGCGGGCCGACGAAACCCCGGAGGCGTACGGGGCGCTGCTGACCCAGTATGCGAGGCTCGACCCCGTCGACCGGGTGTTCCCGTACCTCTGGGAGGGAACCGCCGAGCAGATTCAGGCCAGCGACGACGGCCGGGTAGTGACCGTGACCGGCGGCGAGACCCCGGTCGTCTGGACCGGCCTGACCGGCGGGGCCCCGCAGCGGGTGCGGCTGGACGGGGTCGAAGCCGTCACACAGCTTCAGGTCGATCCGTCCGGCCGCTATGTGGCCGGTGCCGCCGACGACGGCACGGTCCTGGTGTGGGACCTCACGCGACCGCAGGCACCCCGCACGCTGGCGACCGCGTCCACCGCCGGCCAGGTGAGCCGGCTGATGGTCGAGCACATCGCGTTCAGTGACGACGGGACCCGGCTGGCGGTGTCCCGGACGGTCAACATTGCGGGCGGTGGTGTCCCCCCGGACGCGAAGCCGGACGTGCGGATCTGGGACCTGACCGCCGGCGTCCCGGTCCCCTCGGCCGTGCCGCTCAGCAACGACTTCTTTCGCGCCTACCTCGGATCGCAGCCGGGGACCGTGGTGTTCCAGGAGGCCCAGGGCGTGGTCCTGTACGACCTCGCCTCCGGCCGGGCCCGCGCGTCCTATCGCGAGAGGAGTGCCCTGGTGGCCGACAACGGCGCGGCGGTGGCGGACTGCGAGAACGGGCAACTGCGGGTCCGGGACTCGGCGACCGGCAAGCTCCGCCGGAACACCGCGGTGGCCTGCGGCCTCATATCCGTCGACAGCACCACGAACGCGATCGTCAGCGACGGCAACGTGGTGGATCTGAGCACCGGTGTCGCCCACCGTACCTCTCTGCCGCCCGTCGTCGAAGGACTCACCGGGGGCCCACAGCCCGGGGTGAGTGTGGTGACCGCACCGGACGGCGGCCTGCTCGCCCTGGGCGTACGCGGTGAGGCGCTCTACCGGACGCGCCCGGCTCGGTTGCCTGACGGCGCGCTGCGGGAGGCCGACGACGTCGTCTGGCAAGCGCGGTGGATGGTGACACCGGACGGCAGGTACGCGATGACCGCCCGCACCTCGGGTGAGATCGAGCTGTCCGACGCGGCGACCGGCCGATTGATATCCCGCATCCGTACGTCGGAGAAGCAGGGATCCGGGTCCTGGGCTCCGCCGTTCGCCTTCACGCCGGACAGCCGTCACCTGATCGGCATCGGGGCCGACGCCCTGTCCGTCTACGCGCTGCCGACACTGACGCTCGAACGGCGTATCCCGCTTCCGTTACCCGGCCAGGAATCGACGGCTCCCGGAGCCGGGGACGCGTCCAATGCCAGCTTCGCCGTGACGGGAGAGGATCGCGTCGTGGTGCTCCACCAGGGCGTACTCTCCTGGTTGACGATCAGCACGGGGCAGCCGGCCGGTCCGCCGCTCCCCCTTGCCGAAAGCGGCGTTTACGCGGGCTATCAGGCCGTGTTCGCGGGGATCGCCGCCGTGCGGCCCGGCCATCCGCACGAGATCGCCGTCAACCGCGCGGTGGGAGTGCTGGAGATCTGGAGTCTCGATCAGCGCGAGGTCGTGCGGACGCTCGACGTCGGCCCGGGAGCCGGTCCGGGGGCCGTCGTCTTCGACGCGAACGGCGAACAGGTGGCGGTGGCGACGAGTTCCGGTCTGCTGGAGGTCTGGGACGTCGATGACGAGAGCCTGCTGCGACCGGTGCCCGCGCCGACACACAGCGAACCTCTCGGGTTCACACCGGAGGGTTACCTGATCGTCGAGGAAAGCACCGGGTCCGACAACAGTACGCAGGTCTGGGACGTCGATGCGGGGGTGACTCTCGCGGAGATACCGGTCGGCGGTCCGTACGGTTCATGGCGATTGGACGGTGCCGTTCTGATCAGGCGGGTCTACGAGGTCGATCAGGCCATTCCGCTCGATCCCGGCCGCTGGGCCCAGCGGCTGTGCGAGCTCAACGACCGGCCCTTCACCGAAGGGGAGCGAGAGATCTTGCGCCGCGACGGGTTGTCCACCGACGCTCCGTGCCGATGATCGGTTGACCGTGCCAATAGGCTCGGCCACATGACACAGGTCTTGGTTATGCCCCTGGACGACGGCGGGTCCGTGCTCGTGGAGGTCCCCGACGAGCCCGGCAGCCTGGCGAACGCCGGCCGCGCCACCGAGGCGATCACGAACGCCACGGAGACCCTCCAGCAGGCCCTGGCCCGGGTCCGCCCGGCGGCCGCGGCGATCCGCGACAGCATCCGGGAGATGGTCGATCCACCTGAGCGAATCGGTGTCGAGTTCGGAGTGAGGGTCACCGCCGAGGCCGGGGTGGTCATCGCCAAGGCCAAGAGCGAGGCCAATTTCACCGTACGGCTGGAGTGGGGAAAGCCGCCGGGAGCATAGGCGACAGCTCAAGACGCGTGCGGCGTCACACGCGCCGCGGATTTCCCCGCCGACGATCCGGTTGAAGGACGCGTCCCGCGCGGCGGCGAGCCATAACCCTCATCGGTACGGGCCGAGGCTCGCCGTCGTTCGGGGCGGCCTGATCGCCGCGATCGACGAGTACGCGAACCCGGCCGCCCGGACCAACCTGGGCCTCTGCATCCGCAGCGCGGATTTGGAGTCGTGGGACGCCTCGACCATCGTGATCAGTGCCTCCCACGTCGCGGTGTGGTTGGCTGGACACTACGTGGAGACAGACATGAATGTCTGTCCGGATGTGGGGTGGCCATGTGCGGGATTGTCGGCTGGGTGGACTTCGCCCGGGACCTGACGGCGGAGCATGCGACCATCCGCGCGATGACCGCCACGATGGCGCTGCGCGGCCCCGATGACGAGGGCGTCTGGCTCGACGAGAGCGTCGCGCTCGGACATCGGCGGCTCGCGGTCATCGACATCCCCGGCGGGACCCAGCCGATGACCGTCCGGCGCGACGGCACCGTGACCGCCGTACTCACCTACAGCGGCGAGGTCTACAACTTCCGGGAACTACGCACCGAACTACGCGGCCACGGCCACCCGTTCCGCACCGACAGCGACACCGAGGTACTCCTGCGCGCCTATCTACAGTGGGGCGACCGATTCGTCGAACGGCTACGCGGCATCTTCGCCTTCGGCCTGTGGGACCACGCGCACCAACGCCTGATCCTGGGCCGCGACCGGATCGGCGTCAAACCGCTGTACTACCGGCCCACCCCACACGGGCTCCTCTTCGCCTCCGAACCGAAAGCAATCCTGGCCCACCCCACCGTCACCGCCGAGGTCGACCCGGACGGACTGCGTGAACTGCTGACACACTTCACCTCCCCCGGCCGAACCCCCTACCGCGACATGTACGACGTACGGCCAGGACAACTGATAATCACGGACCGAACCGGCGTGCGCCACCAGCGCTACTGGTCGCTGCACACCGACGAGCACCCCGACGACCTGCCCACCACCGTACGCACCGTACGGCAACTCCTGGAGGAGGCGGTCACCGAGCAACTGATCGCCGACGTGCCACTGTGCACACTGCTCTCCGGCGGCCTGGACTCCTCGACACTCACCGCCATCGCCGCCGGCTCACCGACGACCGGCTCACGCATCCGCACCTATGCCATCGACTTCGCCGGGCAGACCGAGAACTTCCGGCCCGACGCGGTACGGGACGCACCCGACACCCCGTTCGTGCACGACGTGGTGGCGCATCTGGGCGGTCATCGGGTCGAGCACCGGGACATCGTGCTGGACACCGCGATGATGATGGATCCGCTGCACCGTACCGGTGTCCTGCTCGCCAATGACCTGCCCACCCCGATGGGCGACATGTACCAGTCGCTGTACCTGCTGTTCCGGGCGGTGCGCGAACATTCGACGGTGGCCCTGTCCGGCGAGGTCGCCGATGAGGTGTTCGGCGGCTACTGGTGGTTCCATGACCGGTCGGCGATCGCCAACGACACGTTCCCGTGGCTGTTTCCCCGCCACCCGGCGGCCGGCGGAGGGAACCCGATCGTCGAGTTGCTCGACCCCGGCCTGGCCGCCCTGCTGGACCTGCCCGGATATCAGGCCGATCGGTACCGCGACGCGCTCGCCGAGGTCGACCACCTGCCCGGCGAGGACCCGTGGGAGCGGCGGATGCGCGAGGTGAGCTACCTGGCCCAGATCTGGTGGGTGCCGTTCCTGCTCGCCCGCAAGGACCGGATGAGCATGGCGCACGGCCTCGAGGTCCGGGTGCCGTTCGCCGACCATCGGCTGCTGGAGTACGTCTACCGCGTACCGTGGTCGATGAAGTTCTTCGACGGGCAGGAGAAGAGCCTGCTCCGTGCGGCCGTCGCGGACCTGTTGCCGGATTCGGTGCTCCAGCGGCGAAAGAGTCCCTATCCGTCCACTCAGGACGTGCGGTACGAGCGGATGCTGCGGGCACGTGCCGGCGAGATCCTCGCCGATCCGGCGGCGCCGAGCGCCGGGCTGCTCAACGTGCCGGCGTTGACGGAGCTGTTCCGGTCGCCGCTGGAGAGCAGCGGGTTCGGCCCACGGCGGCGCTCCGCCGAGCTGGTGGTCGGGCTCGACGACTGGCTGCGCCGCTATCCGGTGCGGTTGCGGCTGTCCTGATCGGTGCGCCGTCTCACGCCCGGTGGGCGGAGATGTCCCGGGCCCATGGCAGCATCAGCCGTTCCAGGCCGGCGACCAGATAGAACAGGCCCGCGCTGAGCAGGGCGAGCAACACCAGGCTCACGAACGCCAGCGGGGTCTCGAACTGCGCGGACGCCTTGACGATGACGCTACCGAGCCCGGAGTTCGGGTTGTTGGTCTCGGCCACGACGGCACCGATCACCGCGAGCGGCACGGAGAGTTTGAGCCCCACGAAGATCTGCGGCAGTGCCCACGGCACCCGTACCTTGACGTACGCCTGCCAGCGGGAGGCGGCCAGCGACTCGGTGAGCTCGCCCAACTCGGCCGGGGTCGAGGCGAGGCCGGACATGGTCGTCACCAGCATCGGGAAGAAGCAGATGAGGACGACCAGCACGACCTTCGGCTCGATGTCGAATCCGAGCCACACGACCAGCAGCGGGGCCAGCCCCACCTTCGGCACGGCGTTGAGCGCCACGAGCACCGGCATGACCGCACGCTCGACGCCACGGAACGCGGCCAGCAGCAGGGCGACGGCGAATCCGCCGCCCATGGCGATGCCGAAGCCGATCAGCGTCACCTTCACGGTCTCCAGCGAACGCTCCAGGAGGTACTGCCCGCGCCCCGGCTCCCGCAGCGACTCGACGAGGTCGGGTGGCCCGGGCAGGAACAGCGGGCTGACCTCGAACAACGCGGTGAACAGCCACCACAGTCCGACCGCCACGGCGATCCCGAGCAGCGGCAGCCCGAGCGCCGGCGGGCGCCACCGCACCCGGCCGCCGGCCGGTTCAGCGTTCACCTGTCGCTCGTGGGAAGGAACCGGGCGTCGGCGACGTCGGCGGGGCTCAGCCCGGGAGGGATCAGGCCGAGCTCCTGCAACAGGGCGATGTTGCGCGCCATCCGCGCCTCGTCGAAGGTGCCCACCGCAACGCCGGCCGCCGGCAGGCTGTTCGGCTTGAGGATCGCCAGCTCCTGTGCCGCCTGGCCGGCATCGACCGTGTTGTCGATCCCGCGCAGCACCTCGCCGATCTCCTCCGGGTTGTCGACGGCGTACCTGACCCCGCGCATGATCGCCTGGTTGAAGCGCCGGACCAGGTCCGGGCTCCGGTCGATGACGTTCTGGTGCGTCATGATCGTCATGCCGTACAGGTCGGCGATGAAGTCGCTGTAAGGGAACATCATCACGGTACGGCCGCCGGCCAGCTTCTCCAGGCCGGGCTTCGTCGGCAGCTGGGTGGCCAGCGCCGCTACCCGGTTGCTCACCAGCAGATTCCCGCTGTTCTGCGTGGTCGCGTCGACCCACGTGATGCTCTTCTCGTCGATGCCGGCCAACCGGGCGAACGCCGGAAACAGTGCTCTCGGCGCCGCACCCACCACCGCGCCCAACGTCTTGCCCCGCAGGTCGCGTGGTGCGGTGAAACCCATGTCCGCGAAGGCGGCCACCGCGTTGAGGGTGCGCTGGTGCACCACACCGATGATCCGTAGCGAGCGGTCCTCCGGCTTCGCGGCCTTGCCGGCCCGGATGATCGCCCCGGCGGCGTCGATCGAGGCGAACTGGGCCTGCCCGGCGAGCAGCTGATTGTGGTTGTAGTCGCCGGCCTGGCCGTACTGGACGTTGACCTCGATCCCGGCCTCGGCGAAGTACTCCTTGTGCACCGCGGCGTGGATGTACGCGTCCCGGCCGAGATTGCCGAACGACGTGAGGTATGTGACCCGGTCGAGCGTGCCGCCGCCCGTCCGGCCGTCGCGGGAACAGGCGGCGAGTGCCGCGCCCGCGGCCGAAGCGGTCGTCACGGCCATGAACGTCCTGCGCGAGAGCGTCATCGCACTTCCATCCGTGTCAGGTGACGTGCGGGGCCGGTGCGTCGGCGGTACGCCCGCGTCGACAGCACCGTCCGGACGCCAGCGGACGAGGAGTGACGATCACCTGGGAACCGAGCGAAGGGCGCTCGACGAATCCGACCAAGACCGCTTCCCCCGGTGCGCTGGTCCGGCGGCCCGACGCTACAACGTCCATCGACGTCCGACGACATCGAAGCTGGTCTTTCACGGGTGGTGAGAGATGTCGGTCCGGCGACACGACACCTGCCCGGCGGCGTGCATGATGCCGATTCGCCGACCGGTCCGACTCCGACGACCCACCCGGGCGCCCCGTGCGGCTGATTGCGGGGCGGTTAGCGAGATCGTCCAGACGCGGCACGGTACGAGTGGTCGCACCGGTCACGTCCGCCGCGGTCCGCCCCCTTTCCGCAACAACCGGTTCCAACGCCGGCAGAACGAGCTTGAGAGCTCAACGCTCACGCGCTCGCGCGCGTGGGCTTGAGCGTGATGCCGTCGATCGCGGCGTCGGCGATGCGGTTCAGCGTCTCGGTGTCGACCCCCGCCTTGAGCAGTGCTTCGAGTCCGCGGTGGGTGGCGAGAATGAGCCCGCCGAGCGCCCCGGAGTCGGCGGCCGGGTCAACCTGCCCGGCACGCTGAGCCTGCTCGACGAGCAGACGGCAGCTCTCATGCAGCGTCTCGTACGCCGCGAGCGATCGGGCAGCGATGCGCTCGTCCTCCCACGCCAGTTCGGCGGTGGTCTTGGCCAGCAGGCAGCCACGCCGGTCGGGGCAACCCTCCGGCGCCGTCAGCCAGGCGCGGAGGCGGTCGAGCGCCTGATCCTCTGGACCGTCGACCCGGGCCGCGGCGCTTCGGTCGGAGTTCTCGCAGTACTCCTCGAAGATGCGCCGGAACAGCGAGTCCTTGTCGCCGAAAGCGCTGTAGAGGCTGCCTTTGCTGAGCCCCGTCACGCGGGAGAGATCCTCGACCGAGGTGCCGTGGTAGCCGGTTTCGTTGAACTGCCGGCGCACAGCGACCAGCACGTCGTGCTCATCGAACTTTCGTGGACGCCCCATATCTGCACGATACTCCGTTCTGAACGCCGGTTCAAAATAGTTCTGGACATCCGTTCCAGAATCTGCTTATTCTGAACGCATGTTCAAAACTCTTGTTCCTGCAGACATCACCGAGTTCGCCGGCAAGCGCGCGATCGTCACCGGCGGCTCTCGCGGCATCGGTGCGGCCATCGTGCAGCGGCTGCTCGACGGCGGTGCGAGCGTCGTCACCACGGCACGCAACGCCACCGACGAGACGCCGAAGGGCGCCACCTTCATTCAGGGCGACATCAGCACGCTCGCCGGCGTTCAGGCGTTCGCCGCGGCCGCGCTGCGCGAACTCGGCGGTGTCGACATCGTGGTGAACAACGCGGCCGCGGCCCGGACCCACCTCGGCGGCATCGCGTCCATCCCCGACGAGGAATGGCTCGACGCGCTCGACCTCAACTACCTGTCCGCCGTACGAGTCAACAACGCGCTGCTGCCGGCACTGCGCGAGGCCGGGGCGGGCGGCGTGATCGTCAACATCTCGTCCGGGTCGGCGATCCTGCCGGGCCCGCCGCTGGCGCACTACGGTGCCGCGAAGGCGGCGCTCAACACCTACGGCAAGGCGCTCGCCGCCGAGCTCGCGCCGGCCGGAATCCGGGTCACCACGATCATGCCCGGCAACGTGCTCACCCCCGGAGCCGACGTGATCCGCCAGAACTTCGCCGACGCGATGGGCGTCGAGCTCGCCGCGATCACCGCGGGCATCCCGCTCGGCCGCCCCGGTGACCCGCGTGACATCGCGGAGGCCGTCGCCTTCCTCGCCTCCGACCGAGCCCAGTGGATCACCGGCACCAGCCTGAACGTCGACGGCGGCGAACTTCCCGCCATCTAGCTCCAGACCCGGTCGGCCGCGCGGGCCCAGCCTTTTTCGCCGGGCCCGCCCGGCCGACCGGGGTCGTCCCCGACTTCCGCGCCGCGAGGCCGGTCGTCGCGACCGGCGGCCTTCTCGCGCACAGCCCCATACCAACGACTGGCAGGACGATCACATGACCGGCGATCCGGCGACAGCATCGAAGGACAGCGGCGCTGCGACAAGCGCCCACGGCAACCGTGCGCTGTGGCGCGAGCGGCTCGGCCGGGTCGGCGTGTGGAGCATGCAGCTGCGCACCGCTCCCGCCCAGGCCATCGAACACGCCGCGCATGATCTGGACGACGCCGGGTTCCGCGCACTGTGGATTCCCGGGCTGGACGGCGGTCCGGTGTTCGCCGACGCGCAACGCCTACTGACGGCCACCGGGCAGGCGTCCGTCGTCATCGGCGTACAGAGCATCTGGAAGCAGGAGTCCGCCGAGCTGGCCGCACACGCCGCCACGGTCGAGTCGCGTTTCCCCGGCCGGCTGCTCACCGGGCTGGGCGTGAGCGCCGCCGAAGTAGCCCGTGCCCTCGGCAAACCGTTCAGCACGGCCGTCCAGGAGATGGACAACTACCTGCAAGGCCTCGACGACGCGCCGACGCCGCTTGCCCAGCAGCGCCGGCTGCTGGGCTCGCTCGGACCCGCAATGGCCCGGCTCGCCGGAGCCCGGACCGCAGGACTACACCCGTTCCTCGTGCCGGCCGAGGCCGCCGCCGGCTACCGCGAGAATCTCGGCAACGACGCCCTGCTCGCCCCGCACCTGGCCGTCGTCCTGGACACCGACCCGAGCCGGGCCCGCGAGATCGCCCGGGGTGGCATCGGCTTCTTCCTCGGCCTGCACACCTACCAGGGCAACCTGCGCCGGCTCGGATTCTCCGACGCCGACTTCGTGCCCGGCGGCAGCGACCGCCTGATCGACGCCCTGGTCGCCTGGGGCGACCTCGACGCCGTCCACGCCCGGATCCAGCAGCACCTGGACGCCGGCGCCGACCACGTCGCGCTGCACGTCATCACCCCCGGACAGCAGATCCCCAGCCGGCAGTGGGCCGAACTCGCCACCCTCCTACCGCACCTCACCTGACCCCGATGCCCGACCACGGCCACTCCCCCGCTGTTCTCCGCCTCCCGGACGGCACCACGCATTGATGACAGCGACACCGACGAGTGGGTGATCCATCTTCATGGGGAGCAGCCCGGACCCGTTGTGACCAGCGCCTAGATGCCTAGAGCGGTCAGGTGAGCGCGGATCTGGTCGGCTCCTGGCAGGCCGAGGTCGATGTGGATGGCGAAGGCATGCCGGTAGTGCCGGCGGGCAAGGGCCCGGTTACCTCGGGCTCGATGAGCGTGACCGAGGCCGGTGTGGGCGCGGGCCTGTTGGACCCGGGCGCCGGTCTCGACAGCGAGGGTGTGGGCCGCGGTGTGGTGGCGGAATGCGATGTCCGGCCGGCCCGCGGCCTGAGCTGCCTCACCGAGTCCGTTGTACGTGAACACCCGGCCCTCCCGGTGGCCGATCTGCTCGTACAGGGCTCCAGCCGCCTGGTGGCGCTTCGTAGCTTCGGTGGGCTGCCCGAGGCGGAGGAAGAGCATGCCGAGGCTGTCCAGCGTGCTGGCTTCGGCCAGGAGGTTGCCGGTCTCTCGGGACAGGCGCAGGGCCTCGTCGAGGTAGCCGGTGGACAGACCGTACCGTCCCTGCTGCAGTTCGAGGTCGCCAAGGCAGATCAACGGATATGCCTCGCCGATGCGGTTTCCGGCCCGGCGGTACAACCGGTGGGCGGCTTTCAGGTGTGCGATCGCCGACGGGTACCGGCCGCGCAATCTGTCGATCACGCCCAGGTTGGTACAGGCACGGGCCTGGCCGTCGAGATCATTATTCCGCCGGTACAGGCGCAGTGCCTGCCGCAGCTGGTCGGTCGCCTGCTCGAGCCGGCCCAATTGGCCGAGCACGCCGCCGAGGCCGAGGCGCGCATGAGCTTTCGCGGTCGGATCATCCGTCTGGAGAGCACAGCCATGGATGGCCAACGCGTCGGTGAGGTATCCCCCGTCGAGATAGCCGAACAGGATGCGAGAGAGTCGCGCCGTGTGGGCCGGCCAGCCGTGCGCGGCGGCGTGCGCGGCGACGGCGATCAGAGTAGGCCGTTCGCTGTCCAACCAGCCCCGGGCAAGCTCCCGGCCGGTGAGACAGGGAACGTGTGTGCTGGCCTGGCCGATGTGAGGCCGCAGGTGGGCGTCGAAAGGGTGCAGACTGTTCACGGCGGCCGCGGTCGCGGTGAGGTAATAGTCGAAGAGGCGGGTCAGCGCGGCGCGGCGGGCGGCCGGACGGTCTTCGTCGGTGGCTTGCGTGGTGGCGTAGGCGCGAACGAGGTCGTGGAAGGAGTACCGTCCCGGTACGGCCTGCTGCAGCAGATGATCGCGGTGAAGTCGGTCGAGATCGGCCCGAACGGTGGTCGGATCGGTGCCGACGATGGCCGCGGCGGCGTAGGCGTCGAAGTCCTGGCCCGGGTGCAGGGCGAGCAGCCGGAGTGTCCGTCGCTGGTCGGCGGGCAGGTGCTGGTAGGACAGGTGGAGGGCGACCTCGACGCCGGCATCCAGGCGCCGCTGGTGATGGCGTTCGTCGAGCCGGTCGGCGTGGTCGGTCAACGTCCAGCCCGGTGTGCCGCTGATGTGCCCGGTAGTCAGGCTCAGGGCCAGGGGGAGATAGTCGCACCGCCGGGCGATCCGCGCGGCAGCGTGCGGATCGGGGCCCATAGGTGCGTCGGGGACGGCCCGGGTGAGAAACGCCAGCGCCTCATCGGGGGTGAACACGTCCACCGGCAGGTGGACCGCGGAACGCAGGCCGGTGAGGCGGCGCCGGCTGGTGATCAGGGTGAGACACCCCGGGAGGGTCGCGAGCAGCGGGCGGACCTGCTCGGTGGAGGCGGCGTTGTCCAGCACAACCAGGGCCCGGATACCGGCGAGGTGGTCACGGTAGGCGGCGGTGCGCCCGGCGAGGTCGTGCGGAATCCGCTGGCCGGGCATCCCGAGCAGGCGCAGGAATCCGTCCAGGACCGCAGCCGGGTCCGCCGGCGGCTGCGCGGGGTCGGGATCGAAGCCGCGCACGTTGACGAAGAGCACCCGCTCGAACGGCTGCTGCCGGTGGAGCAGGTGTCCGGCACGCACCGCGAGCTCGGTCTTGCCGACCCCGGCCATGCCCTCGATCGCGACGACCGCCACCGCATGCTCGTCCTGTCCCGCGTGACGGATCCGGTCGAGTTCATCGGTGCGGCCGGTGAACCAGGTCGGTTCCGGCGGGAGGCGGTCCCGCACACGGACCTGGGACACCGCCTCGATCTCCCCGTCCACCACACGTAGGGCCTGCCGCCACGCCGTCACGTACCCGGTATCGGGATGCAGCGCATGGACCACCGCCACCACCAGGTCGGCGTCCATCCGCCGCCGGCCCGGCCGGAAGCAGTACGCGACGGTGGACCTGGACACCAGCTCACGGGCCGGCCGGCCCGCCGCGGTCCAGGCCGCGTTCACCCGGCCTTTGATCGTCTCGTAGGACGGATTACCGGCCCAGGCCTTCAGCCGGCGCAGCTGTTCGACGAGATCATCAAGGCTGGCGGCCCCCGAGGGGTTGGGCAGCATCGCGAACTCCTGCGCCGACGTGGTCACGGGGTCACCCGGCACGGCATCGCCCCCATCAGCCGGATCCGATGTCCGTGTCGATGTTAGCGCTCGCGGCGCTGGCGGCAGGTCACACGGGACGGTCGCCGTGATCGTCCGGATCGCCGGCGGCCGGCCCGCGGTCGGCATCCGAATTCGTCCGAAGTTCGCTGTCGCCCGGGGATCGACGTCCAACACTGAGCGGGCCGTCCACCGGTGAACGACCCGCGGATCATCCGACGAAGGGACGTGCCACATGCGAATCGCTCCGCGGCCGATTCCCTCACCACGTCGGCGGCGGCCGCCACGCTGCTCATCGGCGGCGCGACCGGTGCCGACGTCTCGCAGCCGACCGGGAGCCCGCAGCACGGCGTACAAGCCGTGGGCGCAAGGCCCCCACGGCTGCTGGTGCGGATGACGCCGGGTCGCCAGCCTCGGACAGCGGTGGGCCGGAACGCCGGCCCGATGTCCATGTCGATCGGTACAAGACGGAGGGATGCTTCATGTCGAAGAACAAACGCCGGGTCGCCGGAACGCTCACTCTGATGACCATGCTCGCGCTGTGGGCCGCGTTGCTCCCGGGTGGTGCCGCACAAGCGGGCGTGGCGGGGACCGCCGTCGCTCACGCCCGGGCCGAGGCGGAGGTCGGCTGCACCAGCTTCAGCAACATGTTCCAGCGCTCGCCGGCCTACTACCTGCACATACCGACGGTCGGTTGGGACTCCGGGGACGTCGACTGCGTCCTGGCCCGGGGCATGAACAACGTCGGCGTGCTGGCCCTGCAGGAAAGCCTGAACAGATGCTACGGGCAAGGGCTCGCTACGGACGGGCAATTCGGCGCCAACACGGAGCGAGCCGTGCGCAATGCCCAGAACATCATCAATTCGCAGTACAACGCGGGGATCGCGGTGGACGGACGATACGGCCCCCAGACCGCCTTCTGGTTCCACCACCAGATCTACGACCACAACAACGGCGGCTACCACACCGGTGCGTGTTCGCGCTGGGGGTGGTAGAGCCGCGACCGTAGCGCAGGCGCCGCTTATACAGCCGCGCAGCTGGCGCCGTCTATGACGTCTATTCGATCGTTGAAAGATGGAGACGAAATCTCATGCTGAAAAGCGAACACCGAATCGCGCGGGCGTTCGGCCTGCCGGCCGGCCGCGCCGGCACCTTCCGCGTCAGTTCCAGGCCCGGGTGGCGCCGATCCTCAATGCGGATCAGGACGCTGTTCGTCGCCGTCGTCGCCCTGACCGCGGTCACCGCGGTCGCTCCGCAGGCGGCGTCCGCCGCGGACGTACCGATGAAACTCATCAACGCCTACAACGACCGTACGCACTGCCTCAACTTTGACGACAACGTCGTATACCTCGACGAGTGCAGCACTTCCGGAACGACGCGGTGGCTGTTCGTCCCGAATCCGGACAGCATCGTGAACAACTATCGGCTGATCGCGTACGGTCACGGGGTCAACAACTACTGCCTCACGCAGCCGGACAAGTTCAACGCTCACGTCATGGTCAGCTGGTGCAGCGGCGCGCAAACCCAGTCATGGACCATCTCCTACAACGGCCCGGGCAACAGGATCACCAACGACAACAGCGGGAAATGCCTCGACGCGTCGTGGGACAGTGCAGGCACCATAACCGCCTGGACCTGCTACAACCCGCTCACCCTCAATCAACAGTGGTTCAACGCATAAGCTGAGCTCCGACCTCGGCCGGCGGTGCACTACCGCCGGCCGACCTCGGCCGCGAGAACCGGTCTCCGCGACCCCCAGCGGCTGCCCGCCGGTCCGAGCCACACGACCCCCTCGGCGGTACGACTCCGCCCCGGTCAGAGCCCTCGGACCAGCCCCCCGGACGGGGGAAGCTCCCACCCCGGCATCGTGTCGCCGAGCTGGTGGTGCCGGAAGAACTCGGTGACCGCGGCGCGCTCTTCGGCGTCGGGTTCGGTGTTCGTGCACTCGGGCTGAGGGAGAGCCATCACCTTCGTGCAGTCCTCGCGTTGGAGGTCGCCCAGGGACAGCATGTGACCCAGCTCGTGCACCAGGACGCGGACGGCACCGTACCGCCTGGCGTCGGTCACGTCGATGTAGATCAGACCCATGCCGAGGCCGACCGGGTCCACGCGCGACTGGTGGCCGTCCGGGGTCTCGATCTCCTCAACGCTGAGCGTGGCAGGCGTCGACTGCTCGACGAACCGGATCGACGGTACGGCACGATTCCAGATGGCGATGGCCTCACGGCCCGCGTCCACGCTGCTGCCGGCGGCCAGGAAGTCGATCGGCACCGTCACCGGGGGCGGCCCGGCCGGGTCCGCGTGCGAGGGCGGCGCACCGGCGATTCCGGCGACGAGCAGGCCCGCGGCCGCAACGGCCACCGCCAGCGTCGCCACCCGCCCGCGCCAACTGGTGTACGCCGACCGGCCCGTGCCCGGCGGGAGCAGATCGTCTGTCATGCGGAACTCCTGATGGTCACGCCCGGCGCGCGCCGGGGCACTGCTGCTTGGCTCGTTACGATATCCGTCCTATATGGAAGGCCGATATGGATTGCCGGGTACATCCGATACGTGGCTGTCCGCGGCGGCCGGGCGAAACCACCGCGGACAGCCGCCGCTGCTACACGGGTTGGGTGACTCCGCCGTGGCGCTGCTCGCCCGGCTCTAACCGGAGTCGGGCCAGGCCCCGCAACGGCTGACATGAGGGCTCATACGTCGACGTCGCGGTCCGCAGCCGGCGACCGGATGTGGCTGCCGCACCACCGTGATCGGGCGGGCGGTCCTCGTCCCGCACCAGGTCGACAACAACCGCGGCCCAGGATGAACAGGGCTCATTGTGTGTCCGGCCGGAACAGGCGCGGGGCGAAATCGATGAGGTTCTTCTGCCATGCGTCCCAGCCGTGCGGGCCCTCGGTGACCCCGGCGAACTCGTACCGGATGCCCAGGCGGTCGAACGCGGCCATCGTGGCCATCGTGAAGGGGTACACGAAGTCGGTCGCGTTGCCGACGTACACCCGGAGCAGTTTCGTGCCGTTGTTGATGGCCTCGGCGTCATAGCCGGTGGGGTCGACGCCGCCGCCGGGCGTGCCGATCGCCGAGGAGAACGTGCCGATGTAGGCGAACTCGCCGGGGTGCGTCTTGAGGACGTCGTACGTCTGGAATCCGCCCATCGACAGACCGGCGAGCGCCTGTCCCGCCGGATCCTCGGCGATGTGGTATTCGGCGCGGGCCGCCGGGAGGATGTTCTCCCGCAGCTCCTTGGTGAAGTCGGGAACGTTGCCGTTGCCCATCACGACCACCATCGGGACGATGTCGCCGTCACGGAACTCGTTGTCGAGAATCTGTTTGGCGCGGCCCATCTCGACCCAGTCGGTGTAGCTCTGGCCACCGCCGTGCTGCAGATAGAGCACCGGGTACGGGGCCGGCCGGTGCGGATCGTAGCCCGGTGGCGTCCACACGTAGGCCGAGCGTTGCTCTCCGGCCACGGTGCTGTGATAGGTGAGCGTCTCGACCGTGCCGCCCTGGCCGGGCGGGACGTCGGTGAGCAGGCGCGCCCGCTCACCGGGGACCAGGAACGTGCTCCACGTCGGCTCCGTGGTGATCCTCGTCGGGTTCGAGGTGTCCTTCTTCGAGACGCCGTCCACGATGAACTTGTAGTAGTAGAACCACGGCTTGAGGGGTCCCACGGTTCCCCGCCACCGGTCACCGACGCGGGTCAGCGGAACATTGACCCAGCTGCCGCCGGGCGCCCAGTTGCCCCAGAGCGTGACCTGCTGCGCGCCGGCGAACTCGGTGCCGGTCTCGACCGTGACGAAGGTGTCGCCGTTGGCGAGGGTGGTGAGCCACGGAGTCGGGGTCGTCCCGGGCGCCGGCGGCGTGAACTCGTGCCGCAGGGGCAGGTGGCCGCGGCTCGGGCCGTGGTCCGGCGCGGAACGGAACAGCCTGGGCACGAAATCGGCCAGATTCTCCTGCCAAGCCGTCCAGTTGTGACCGGCGTCGGGGTTGACCCCGTCGAATTGATGCCTGACGCCGACCCGGTCCAGCCTGCGCAGCAACCGGTAGGTGGGGTTGTACGCGGCGTCGGTCACGTTGCCGGTGTACAGCCGCAGCAACCGGGTGCCCGCGTTGACCGATCGGGCGTCGGCGTGGAGGCCGCCCTCGGGGTAGCCGCCGGCGAACGACCCGACGTACGCGAATTCGCCCGGGCGGGTCAACGCGATGCGAAGGGCCTGCGCGCCACCGGACGACGCGCCGGCGAGTGCCTGGCGCTCCGGGTCGCGGGCAACGTTGTACCTGGCGTGCACGGCGCGCATGAGGTGCTTCAGCTCGGTCCGGAAGTCGGCGGTGTCGCTGCCGCCCATCACGACGACCATCGGCTCCATCCGGCCCTCGACCGAGAGGTTGTCCAAGATCTGCCGGGCGCGTCCGAGCTCGGCCCAGTCGGCGTGGCCGCCACCCGCACCGTGCTGCAGGTACAGCACCGGGTACGGCCGGGTACGGCGCGCGTCGTACCGCGGCGGGGTCCAGACGTTCGCCGCCCGGCCCCGGTAGGTGACCGTCGTGATCGCGCCGCCCTGGCCCGCCGGCACGTCGGTGAGGAGCCGCGCCGAGTCACCCGGGATGAACAGGGTACGCCAGCTCGGATCCGAGGTGACCGTCGCGTCGTTCGTGGAATCCGCGAAGATCCTCGTGCCGTCACCCTTGAGCCGGTAGTGGTACAACCCGGCCGGCAGCGGCCCGATCACCGACGTCCAGGCATCGCCGGAGCGGCTCAGGCCGAGTTCCGACACGTTCGAGGACGGGCCGAAGTTCGCCTCGACGACGACCGACGACACGGTGCCGACGGCGTCCTGAACGTCGGCGGCCGGAACGCGGAACGACACGAAACCTCCGGACACGGTGACCCACGGCGCCGCCGCGGCGGCCACCGGTTGCGCCCCGGCCAACCCGGCCGCGCCGCAGATGACAGCGGTGACGAGGACCGCGACGAACCGCTGACGTACGGCAGACCGCAGCGATCGCAGCGATCGCCGTGATCGCCGCCGGAGACGGGAAGTGGGAGTCATTCGGACTCCTCCTGGGACGGCGATCCGACTCCTCAGGATTACATAGATGGCTCTGAATGTGTATGCGGCGCCGGAGCGCAATTCCGGTCACCATCGGGGGCCTGGTAGACAAAGTGGTTCACGTGGTGGGGCGGGCGGTGACAGCCACACCGGCGACGCCGCGTTCGAGCTGGCCCTGAGTGGCGCTCAGCGCCCGACGTCGCGATGGTCAACGGTCGAAAACCGGTAGCTCGTCGGCGCACCCGAGGCGATCATGGCAGCGTGAAGCAGTACCGGGACCTCGGCGACCCACTCGATGGTGCCGATGTCGTACTCATCGGCCTGTTCTCGGCCAAGGAGAAGCAGTACGAGGCCAGGCTGGACGAATTCGCCGGCCTGGTGGAGGCCCGCGGCGGACGGGTGGTGGCCCGGTTTGTCCAGCGCCGGGGGGCCTCCGACCGGTGGAAGCGGCGCCCCGGCGGATCGCTGCGAATGTCGCAGCCCTTCTCACGCCGCACACTGCTGACCCATGGCAAGCTCCGCGAGATCGCCCAGGCGTGCCGGGAGTCGCAGATAGACGCCGCAGTCTTCGTGAACACTCTGACACATCGCCAGCGAAGCGTCTTGGCCGGTATTCTCGGCTGCCTCGTTTTCAGCGGCGAAGACCTGGCCGTCCACGGGGAGACCGGGTAGTTTCGTCCGCCGAAGCCGGCCCCGTTCGGGGCAGAAGACAGCCGTCGGCAAGTCGCTGCGCGACCGGTTCCGCATCAAGATCCCGCCTACCGGACAACAGCGACGTCCGCGTATCGCTTGGATCGCGGCAGATCCGTATATCTGATCATGACTCGGGCAGCTATGGCGTCGATCTTCGAAACGGTGAATTGCCGTGCTCGGCTGTTCTTCCGCTTCTCTCGTGCTGTCGTGTGTTGACCTATTCTGTGTGCGTTGTGGGTGGTGTGGGCTCGGTAGCATGGGCGTTCGCTGGTTGCCGGGGAGGCTTTGGGGTGGCTGGAGAGCGGTCGGGGCTGGATTTCTTCATCAGTTATGCGAGTGAGAATCGCGTGTGGGCTGAGTGGATCTCGGTGCAGCTTGAAGGGGCGGGGTACTCGACGCGGTATCAGGCAGCGGATTTCCGGCCGGGCCGGGATTTCGTGCATGAGATGCAGGCGGCGATTGTGGCCGCGGAGCGGACGATCGCGGTGTTGTCGCCGGCATATCTGGTGTCGGAATTCGGCGAGTCGGAGTGGCGCGCGGCGTTCGCGCGGGATCCGACGGGTGAACTCGGTGTGCTGATCCCGGTGTTGGTGCAGCCGTGTGAGCCGCCGGGTTTGCTGGCCAGCCGGGTGTATGTGGACCTGACCGAGGTCGGTGAGGTGGGTGCGCGGCGGAAGTTGCTGGCGGCGGTGGACACCGACCGGCCACGGCCGGCGTCGGCGCCTTATCCGGGGCGGGGTGGTGTGCCGCGGCCGGTGCGGTTTCCCGGCGCCGGGCCGGAGGTGGCGAATCTGCCGCAGCGGAATCTGTTGTTCACCGGCCGGGACGGCTTGGTGCGGCAGGTGTATGAGGGGTTGCGGTCACCGGGGCCGGCGGCGGTGGTGTCGGGGGCGTTGCACGGGCTGGGTGGGGTGGGTAAGACCACCCTGGCGGTCGAGTACGCGTACCGGTTCCGCAGTGATTACGACGTGGTGTGGTGGATCGACGCGGAGCAGCCCGCGACCGTGGTGGGGCAGTTGGCCGCGCTCGGCCGGGAGTTGGGTTTGACGGTGCCGGTCGACGATCCGGATGTGGTCGCGGCCGTGTTCGGGCGGTTGCAGGGTTTGGACCGGTGGCTGCTGATCTTTGATAACGCGGAGCATCCGTCGTCGCTTGCCGGTCTGATCCCGGCCGGTGGTGGGGGGCATGTGCTGGTGACCTCGCGCTGGCCGGATTGGCGGGGGCGGGCGCGCACGGTGCAGGTGGGTGTGTGGCGGCGGGCGGAGTCGGTGGCTTTCCTGCGGTCCCGGACCCGGCACGACGACGAACGGTTGCTGTCGCAGTTGGCGGAGTTGGTGGGTGACCTGCCGCTGGCGGTGGAAGAGGCCGCGGCCTATCTGGAACAGACCGGTGAAGATTTGGCCGTCTACGTCGGGCTGGTCCGCGACCGTGCCCGGGAGATCTTCGCACCAGCCGTGGCAGAGGAGGGTGTGGGTACGCCGGGGGACGTTGATGGGCGGCGGGTGGCCACGGTGTGGTCGTTGTCGCTGGAACGGGTCCATACGACGCAGCCGCTGGCCGAGCGACTGCTGACGGTGTTGGCGTTTCTGGCGCCGCAGGTTCCGCGGGGCTTGGTCGCTGAGGCGCCGGACCTGTTGCCGCCGGAGCTTGGTGTGGTGGTGTCGGACCGGCTGGCCTACAACCGGCTGCTGGAGGCCGCGGGCCGGTACGCGCTGATCGAGCTGACCCCGGCCCATACCGAGATGCACCGCTTGGTTCAGACCGTCGTGCAGGCCCGCCTCGACCCGGTCGAGGAAGCCCGCTGGGCCGGTGTCGCGATCACACTGGTGCGTGCGCTGTTTCCGGACGACAGCTGGGAGGTGGAGCGCTGGGATGACTGCCGGCGTCTGCTGCCACAGGTGCTGGCCGTGGCCGAGCACGCCGAACGCCTGCACGTCGGCGAAGACGACGCGGGCTTCCTGCTGCACCGCGCGTCCGCCTATCTACGTGAGTCGGGTCAGTACCGGCAAGCCGAACCACTCGCCCGACGCGCCCTGCACCTCACCAGCACCGCATCCGGCCCCGAACACCCCGACACCGCCTGGCGCCACGACGAACTCGGCCGCGTCTTACAGGATCTGGGCCAACTGGACGAGGCCCACACCCAGTTCGAGCAGGCCCTGGCGATCGGCCTGGCCACCTTCGGCCCCGACCACCCGGCCATTGGTATCTGGCGCAACAACCTCGGCCGCGTGTTGCAGGAGTTGGGCCGGCTGGACGAGGCCCACGCCCAGTTGGAGCTGGCGCTGACGATCGGCCTGGCCGCACTCGGTCCCGACCATCCTCACATCGGCATCTGGCGCGGCAATCTCGGCGGCGTGTTGCAGGAGTTGGGCCGGCTGGACGAGGCCCACACCCAGTTAGAGCAGGCCCTGACGATCAGCCTGGCCACCCTCGGCCCCAACCACCCCGACATCGGCATCTGGCGCAACAACCTCGGCCGCGTGTTGCAGGCGCTGGGCCGACTCGACGAGGCCCACACCCAGTTCGAGCAGGCCCTGACCATCGGCCTGGCCACCCTCGGTCCCGACCACCCGGAGATCGGCACCTGGCGCGGCAACCTCGGCCGCGTGTTGCAGGCGCTGGGCCGACTCGACGAGGCCCACACCCAGTTGGAGCAGGCCCTGACGATCAGCCTGGCCGCCCTCGGCCCCGACCACCCCGAAATCGGCATCCGGCGCGGCAACCTCGGCGACGTGTTGCAGGATCTAGGCCGGCTGGACGAGGCCCACACCCAATACGAGCAGGCCCTGACCATCAGCCTGGCCGCCCTCGGCCCCAACCACCCGCACATCGGCAGTTGGCGCAACAACCTCGGCAGCGTGTTGCAGTCGCTGGGCCGGCTGGACGAGGCCCACACCCAATACGAGCAGGCCCTGACCATCAGCCTGGCCGCCCTCGGCCCCAACCACCCCGACATCGGCATCCGGCGCAGCAACCTCGGCGGCGTGTTGCAGGAACTGGGCCGGCTGGACGAGGCCCGCGCTCAATACGAGCAGGCCCTGACCGTCGGCCTGGCCGCCCTCGGCCCCAACCACCCCGACATCGGCATCCGGCGCGGCAACCTCGGCAGCGTGTTGCAGGAACTGGGCCGGCTGGACGAGGCCCACACCCAGTACGAGCAGGCCCTGACCATCAGCCTGGCCGCCCTCGGCCCCAACCACCCGACCATCGGTATCTGGCGCAGCAACCTCGGCGGCGTGTTGCAGGAACTGGGCCGACTGGACGAGGCCCACACCCAGTACGAGCAGGCCCTGACCATCAGCCTGGCCGCCCTCGGCCCCAACCACCCACAGACCACCGCCATCCGCGCCCACCTCACGCTACTCGACGATCACCGCCATCAAGCGGCGCAGCCACCGGAGCCACTCCGGGGAGCAGACAGTGAGTCCGATAAAGGAGGCTGAATCTCGGCGAGGCTCGTGCAGGCACCGGCAGGTCCGGATGGCGGCCACCCTGCGGACCCGGCTGCACCGTGTGGCACTCGCTTAAGGCTGGCGCGTGCTTGGACAGCGGCAGATCCGTGGGGTTCCAGTCGTACAGCAATGTGCATTGTCGTGGGAGCTGATCGAGCCGTTGCTGCCGACGTGGCGGGAGAATCGTCCGTGGCCGGTGCGGTGCCGGTGTGCCTGCGGACGCTCCTGCCGGGCCACAGGCTTGCGGCCTGTGGGGCGTGGTCGGCGTGGTCGCGGCGGATCTTCTCGTGCTCGTCCCGGTCGAGGTCGGCGTCGTCGTTCGCGGTGAGCGTCGCGCCGGCGGCTACCCATCGGCATCCCGAGCACGGGCGCCGGTCGGGCCGATGTCGGCCCGACCGGTGTACCGTGCCGCTCCGGGGCGGGCTCGGGCGTTTCTGAGTTCGGTCCTGGCCGTCAGCGGCGTGCGGGAGCCGCGGCCGGGCTGATCGGCGTCACCCCCGTGGGCCGTTGTTGACGCAGTCGAGCCAGTCGTCGTTGATGCCGAGGTATACGGGGACCTCCTGCGTGTGTGAGCCCGAGGTGGCGCGCACCTTCAGCACGTACTCGGACTTCTCCGGGATCGGCGGCATCCAGGCCGATGCCCCGCCCACCGCGCCGTGGTCGTCCGAGTGGCCGGGCGGGAGGTTCGGGCCCTGGGCGGGCTCGAACCCCGGCGGAGTGTCCACGAGCCTGATCCGAAGCTCCTCCGACCAGGTGCCCTCGATGAAGACCGGGAAGTAGATGATGCGTCCGAGATCGGTGGGCGTGCAGAACCGCTGATGCAGGTCGATCAGCCGCCACGTCGCCGGCGAGGCGGTCGCCGCCGCGGCGGGGGTGGGTGGGCCGGCGGTTACGGCCAGCGCCAGCCCGACCGCGAGGCCGAGGATCGAGCGGGCGAGGATTCGACGTCGTGTCACGGTTGCCTCCAGCAAGGATCGGGCGGGTCGTAGCACCGCACGGAGGGAACGTAACCGACAAATCTCAGCCCGAATTCAGAACAGACCCCGGCGAATCGGCCACCTCCCGGCCTCGTGCGCTAGAGATCCCGTCCGGGTGGGGCGGAGCGGCGGTGCGGGGCGCTCGGCGATGCCGATCACCCGCGCGGTAGACCCGGCAACAAGCGCATCCGATCGCCGACGGCGCAGGGACGCGGCTCGACGTGATCACGATCGGCGCGACCGTGCCGGACATCAGCATGGCCGTGGCCCTGCTCGGTTCCGTGCCGCCGATCGCCGGCGGGGGTGTGCGGCCACGCTTCCGGTGCTGGCTGGCACGGGCCGCGACGGCAAGGGTCTCCGAGCCGAGTGCCGCGGTCGCGGCATCAGGCCGGTAATCCGCAACGCGGACGCACGCACACCAGAGGCCCCGGACGGGTTGCGCGACGTCGTCGAACAGGGCATCGCCCCGCTCCATCTACCGCGGGACCGGCAGGGAGGAGCGCCAGCGACGACCGGTGCCCGCGGGAGCATGCGGATCGGCACCACGCCGGAAGCGGGACAATGGAACTCGTGGTCTTCGTCGTGGCTCCGCTAGCCCTTCATGATCGGGGAGGAGTAGACCGAGGAGACGCGGAAGCCGGCGAGCCAGTCCGTCAGGCGCCTGGCCTCCGCATGAAGCAGTTCCTCCTCCACCGCGGACACCGGCTCGGCCAGCCGGATGCGCACCGCGCCGGACGGGTCCTGGATCCAGGCGCCGACGACGCGGCCGTTCACCCAGGCGGTGGTGCCGGCGTTGCCGCGGGTGTCGAAGATCAGGTCGCGGTGGGGGCCGAGGTAGAAGTCGCGGGACTGCCAGCCCATCACGGTCGGGTCGAGCACGGGGAGCAGGGCGGCCCACGGGGCGGGGGCGGGCACCTCGTCGAGGTCGTCGGGGAGGAGCCAGCCGGTGCGGCCGGAGTCGAGGGTGACCTGCTCGGCGGCGAGGGTGGTGAGGGCGGCGCGGACGGTGGACTTGGTGCCGCCGAGCCACCACACCAGGTCGTCCTCGGTGCCGGGGCCGAACGACCAGAGCCAGCGGCGGATGATCTCGCGGTATCCGTCGGCGGCGGTCGGCCAGCTGGGGGACGTGCCGAGCCAGTCGGCCATCGGGGTCCAGCGGGGGCGGGAGACGTGCCAGCCGCCGGTGTTGGTGCCGCGCACGAGGTCGGCGGTGAGGCCGAGGTGGTTGAGGACGCGGCCGGCGACGGGGAGGCCGGCGGCCTTGACGTCGATCATGGGTACGGCGAGGCGGATCTCCTGTGCGGTGCGGCCGCCGGGCACGCCGTCCAGCGCGGCCAGCACCTCGGCGCGTGCCCGGTCCAGCCAGGCGCCGCCGTCGGGGGTGAGGCCGTCGGTGACCACGTCCTTGGCGAGGCGGGCGCGCTCGGTGGCGGCGACCCGCGCGGACGCGCTCGGCCAGGCGAAGGGCAGCAGGTCGCGCGGGAAGACGAAGAGGGTGCGCCGCATCGCGAGCTGCTTGACCAGGGTGCGGTCGGCGTGGAGTGCGCGGTCCAAATCGTCGGGCTTCAGCGTGTCCATCCGCGCCCAGCAGGACAGGTAGACCGTGGGCGGCTCGGTGGCGTGCAGCACGGTCACGGCGCGGGCGGCGTCCTCCACGGTGGTGGCGCGGAACGGCGGGGCCAGGGCGTGGCGGACGCCCAGCCGGGCGCGCCGCTCATGATCGGACACGTGACGCATGCCGACATGCTGTCACAGGGGTACGACAATTCAGCCGTTCACCAGCTTGGAGAGGTTGGTCAGGCTGGTGACCAGCGCGGTCGTGTACATCAGGATGCGGCCGGCCCACTTCGCGACCGCGGCCACGATCTGGGCGGCGATCACCGGGATGGTGACCACGAAGATGGCCTCGACCGCCCAGACGATCACACGGGCGACCAGGTCGGCGATCAGGTCGCGGACCACCTCGCGGACGAACGTGACCAGGTTTCCGGCGGCGGTGGTCGCGGACGCCATCGCCACCGAGATGCCGCCGAGCCCGGCGACCGCGGCCACGTTGTGGCCCATCAGCGACTGGTACGCCTCGGCCGCGTGCCCGGCCCAGTCCGGCACGTCGCCGGCCAGGTGCGACTGGAGGTCTACGGACATCTGCTGGAGCGCGCCGGCCATGTTCTCCCAGGTGGCGGCGTGCGAGGCGATCACGTCGGGCATGCCGGTGAGCGCGTCCAGCATCTCGCGCAGCGGCTCGAAGTACTCCATCGCCCAGCTGATGCCGCTGGCCAGCAGCGCGCTGAACGGGTCCAGCACGGTGGAGACCGCGTCCAGGCCGAACGCGGCACCGGCGAGCAGGTCGTCGACCCAGCCCTCGCTCTGGATCGCCGCGTTCAGGTCGGCGAAGCCCTCGGCCAGCGAGATGCCGGTGTATCCGGTGCGCGTCGACTCGACCGGCGCGACGAGCGAGCCATCGGCCATCAGGTGAGCCGCCCTTCCAGGCCCTTCATCGAGTTCTCCGCGTCGCTGTCGGCCGCCTCGTACGCGTCCGCGGTCTTGCGGAGCAGGTCGGCCGCGATGCGGAGGTTCTCCTCGACGTACGCGATGATCTCGTCCTGCCGGGTGTGCCGGCTCTCCAGGATGCCGGCGATCCAGCCGCAGAGCAGCCCGTACGCCGCGTCGTCCTGGCCGATGTGCGTGCTCGCGTCCTTGACCGGCCCGAACGCCGCGCGGACCGCGTCGATGTTGCCGGCGTGCGCGCGGATCTGGTCCGCGTCGACCGCCCAGCCCTCCCCGGCCGCCATCCGCTACCCCCGCCAGCCGTGGCCGTCGTATCCGGAGCCGGGCCGCCACTCGTCGGGGTCCGGCTCCGGGCGCAGCCGGCGGTCGACCCGCTCGGCGATCGCGCGTGCGGCGGCGGAGTCGGTGCCCACGGTCTCCGCGATGATCTCCTGGGAGCGGTCCGCGATCTGCGTCTTCGCCAGCCGGATCGTGTCCATGATCGTGCGCGCGACGACCTCGGGCGCGACGCGCTGGATGCCGCGGCCGAGCGTCAGGTCGAGCAGCGCGCCGGTGTTGTCCACCGTGACCTCGCACAGGCCGTGCTCGTCGGAGACCGTCACGCGGAGCCCGTCGAGCCGCTCGCTCATCGCCCTGGTGTCCGCGGCGAGCTTGTCGATCCGGCCCTTCCAGGCGCGCATCCGATCCATAGCGCCCTCGGGATCGAGAATCCCGCCCCCGCTCAGAGCCCCGGTCTCCATGCGCCTCCCTCCACCGGCCCGTGTCCCGCCGCAACATCGTAAGGGCCCGCCGCCCGCCACCCGGTACCGTCCCCGGCATGACCAGCCACCTCGACGCCGTTCGCGCCTCCTACGACACCGTGGCGGCGGCCTACGCCGATCAGCTCGCGGACGAGCTGGCCGGCAAGCCGGTGGACCGGGCGATGCTCGGTGTGCTGGCCGCGCTCGCCGGTGACGGCCCGGTCGGCGACCTCGGGTGCGGGCCGGGGCGGGTCTCCGCGTACCTGCACGGGCTGGGCGTTCCGGACGTGGTGGGCGTGGATCTGTCGCCGGCGATGATCGCGGAGGCGCGGCGCCGCTATCCGGGGCCGCGGTTCGAGGTGGGGTCGATCGACCGGCTGGACGGGATCGCGGACGGTGGGCTGGCCGGTGCGGTCGCGTGGTACTCGATCATTCACACGCCGCGGGAGGGGGTGCCGGGGCTGCTGGCGGAGTGTCGCCGCGTGGTGCGGCCGGGCGGTCCGCTGCTGCTGGCCTTTCAGTCCATCCACCCCGGGATGCCCGATCGGGTACGGGTGGAGCGCGCGTACGGGCACGAGGGCCTGACGCTCGACGCGTACCGGTGGGATCCCGGCACCGTGATGGCTCTGCTGGTGGCGGCCGGTTTCGTGGCGCACACGACGGCGGTGCGGGAGCCGCAGGGGCGGGAGCGGACGCCGCAGGCGTACCTCATCGCCGTCTGATTGTGGGGGTTTCGGCGCAAGAATAAGACGGGATTACGGAAATGTTGCGCACGCGTCTTGCGCGGGGATCGGTGCGCTTCGTAGTGTCGGGCACCCATCGACGAATCGAGTGTCCGTGATGTCCTCGCCCCGCCGCGCGGGACGGGTGATCGTGACCGCCGTGCTCCTCTCCGGTCTCGTCGCCGCGCCCGCGCACGCCTCGCCCACGCCCACGCCGGTGACCCGGGCCGGCATCGACCCCGCGCTCACCGCCGGGCGCGGCGCGGACGTGCCGTTCCTGGAGCAGGAGGCGGAGCGCGCCGCCACCAGCGGGACCGTGATCGGCCCGTCGCGCGACGCCTACACGCTGCCGGCGGAGGCGTCCGGGCGCAGCGCGGTCTCGCTCGCGCCCGGGCAGTGGGTGGAGTTCACGCTGCCGCGCGCGGCCGACGCGATCACGGTGCGCTACAGCATCCCGGACGCGCCGGGCGGCGGCGGGATCACCGCGCCGCTGACCGTCACCGTCAACGGCCGCGACGCCCGCACCATGACGCTGACCTCGGAATACTCCTGGCTGTACAACCAGTATCCGTTCACCAACGACCCGGGCGCGGACCTGCTGCACCCGGACTGGTGGATCACCGAGTGCGGGTGCGTGCCGGCCGCCACCACGCCCGCACCGGTCATCACGAAGCCGTTCCGGCCGAGCCACTTCTACGACGAGCAGCGGCTGCGGCTGGATCGGGTGTACCGGGCCGGCGACCGGGTGCGGCTGACCGCGCCGACCGGGACGCGCGCGGCGTGGACCGTGATCGACCTGCTCGACTCCGAGCTCGCCGGGCCGCCGCGGGTGCTGACGCGGGCCGCGAACGTGCTGGCGTTCGGCGCGGACCCGACCGGGCGGCGGGACGCGGCGCCGGCGATCGAGCGGGCCATCGCGTTCGCCCGCAAGGTGCGCGTGCCGGTCTATCTGCCGCCCGGCACGTTCCAGGTGAACCGGCACATCATCGTGGACGACGTGACGATCGAGGGCGCCGGCACCTGGCACACGATCGTCAAGGGCCGGCAGGTCGCGCTGGATCCGCCCGCGCCGGACGGGTCCGTGCACACCGGCGTCGGGTTCTACGGCGCGGACGGCGGCTCCCGGAACGTACGGCTGGCGCACTTCGCGATCGAGGGCGACGTCCGCGAACGGATCGACACCGACCAGGTCAACGGCGTCGGCGGGGCGATGAGCGACTCCGTGATCGAGCACCTGCACATCCGGCACACCAAGGTCGGCCTCTGGTTCGACGGCCCGATGACCCGCATGCGCGTGCTGAACAACATGATCGTCGACCAGATCGCGGACGGGCTCAACTTCCACACCGGCGTCACCGACTCGGTGGTGCGCAACAACGTGGTGCGCAACTCCGGCGACGACGCGCTGGCGATGTGGTCGGAGACGACCGCGAACGCGCGCAACGTCATCGACCGCAACACCGTGCAGACCCCGGTGCTGGCCAACGGCATCGCCGTCTACGGCGGCACGGACAACACGGTCTCCGGCAACCTGGTCGCCGACCCGATCCGCGAGGGCAGCGCGCTGCACGCCGGTTCCCGCTTCGGCGCCGAGCCCTTCGCCGGCACGTTGCGCTTCACCGGCAACACGACGGTACGGGCCGGCACGTTCGAGCTGAACTGGCGGGTCGGGCTGGGGGCTCTGTGGCTGTACGCACTGGAGAGCGACATCGACTCCGGCGTCCGCGCGTCCGGCAACCACTTCCTGGACAGCACGTACAACGCGGTCATGCTGGTCTCCGACTGGCCGGTCAAGGACCTCTACTCGATCAGCGACGTGGTGGTCAGCGACACCCGCGTGGACGGCACCGGCACCTCGGTGATCAGCGCGCGGGTGGCGGGCTCGCTCACGGTGACCGATGTGGACGCCCGGAACGTGGGCGCGGTGGGCGTCAACAACTGCGGCAGCTTCGGCTTCCCGCCCTCCGGCTCCGAGTTCACCATCCTCGACGGCGGCGGCAACGACGGCGGCTGGCTCGCCCCCTGGATGCTCCCCAACACCATCACCTGCGACGACCGCCCACCGGTGGTCCCACCGCCCCCACCGTCGCCGTGGGGCGGTCAGCGGTAGGGCCGGGCCTAGGCTGGCTCGTCGTGACGAGCTGGAACCCGTACCTCGACGACCCCGCCCTGCTCCCGGACGGCGAGGCGGCACCGGTTCACGGCCTCGCCGTCAATCCGGCCGCGCCGGTGGAGCTGCTCCTGCGGATGCTCGACCGGCGCCCGGACGCCATGGCCGTGGCGCTGCGGCACCGTCCGGACCTGCCGCATCCGGTCGCCGAGGCCGCGGCCCGGCACCCGGACGAGGCGACCCGCCGGGCGCTCGCGGGCAACCCGGACCTGACTCCGGGCATCCGGTCGGTGCTCGCGCACGACCCGATCATGGCGATCGCGGAATGCGCGGCGGGGCGCGCGGCCTCGCCGCCCTGGCCGGAAGCGGCGCGCACGCTGGCGGTCCGGCAGATCGAGCGGATGCTGTCGCTGTTCCGGCGTGCGCGCATGGAGGAGCACGAACTGCTCGACGAGATCGCCCGGGAGCTGCCCTACCGGAACGAGGCGGTGCCGGCGGTCGCGGCGGAGCATCCGGACCCGCTGATCCGGCGCGCCGCCGCACTGGTCGTGCCGATCGACGGACCGCACTGGCGCCGCCTCACCGCGGACGAGGACGAGCGGGTGCGCTCGGAGATCGAGCGCCGCGCGGGCGACCGGGCCCGCCGGCGCGACCATGTGTACACGATGGACGATCTGCGGGTACGGATGAACGGGTACGCGTACCGCGCGCTGATGGCCGAGTGCCGCCTCGCGCCGGAGCTGATCGCGTACACGCTGGAGACCGGCGTGGCCAGTGGCGGCGCCGAGGCCGTCGCCGGCAACCCGCACCTGACGCCGGACGCCGTCGAAGCCGTGGCCGGCCACCCCGCGCCGGAGGTGCGGGCCGCGGCGGCGCGGCGCCCGGACCTGACCCGCGCGCAGCTCGACCGGCTCGCCGCCGACCCGGACGCGTCCGTGCGCACCCGCGTGTCCCTGCACCCCGCGCTCACCGAGCCGGAACGCGCGGCGATCGACATCGACGTCTCCACGATGCCCCGCTCGTTCCCGTCCGCGCCGTGCGAGGACGTGGCCGACTCGGTCCGGATGGCCGCGTCCGTGAATCCGCTGCTGCGCCGCCGGGCCGCGATCGACCCGCGCCTGCCCGCCGGCCCGGTGGCCGCGCTCGCCGAGGACGCCGACCCGGTGGTGCGCGATCTGCTCGCCCGCCACCATCCGGACGCGCCGCCCGCCGTGCTGCTGGACGCCTTCCGGCGGAACCGGCACCGAAGGGAGCTGACCCGGCATCGGAACTTCCCGACGACCGGCCTGGCGCCGCTGGCCGCCGACGCTGATCCGCAGCTCAGGATCGTGGCGCTCCGCGATCCACGGCTCGATCCGGCGACGCTGCTGGACGACCGCGATCCCACGGTACGCCGGGCGGCGGCGGCCTGCCCCCGCCTGCCGGCCGCCCGGATCGTCGCGCTGTTGGAGCAGCCCGGCCTGTGCGCCGCGGCAGCGTCCAATGAGGCCTTGCCCGTACCGTCGATGTGGAAGGTTCTTTCATGACCCCGTCGCCGGGTGGGCGTTGCGGTGCGGGCGGCGGGTCAGGGCCGAGCCGTACCGCGGGAGTCACGGTCCGCTCACGAGGCGACCGGGCGCCGGTCAGCCGAACCGCGTCGGTACGACCGTCAGGTCCGCGAGGTTGACCCGCGCGGGGACGGACACCGAGAACGTGATCGCCGCGGCCACGTCGTCGGCCGTGATGGTTTCGATGGCGGCCCGCAGCTCGCCCAGGCCGGCGCGGGTGGCCTCGTGCGTCATGTCGTCGCCGAGTTCGGTGACGGCGAAGGCGGGGGCGATCGTGCGCACCCGCACGCCGCGCGGGCCGAGGGAGGCGCGCAGATTCCGGGTCAACTGCGCGACGGCGGCCTTGGTGGCGCCGTAGACCGGGTAGTCCGCGAAGATCGTGTCGGCCGCGATGGAGCCGACGTTGACCAGGTCCGCGGCGCGGCCGTCGCCGGCCGCGCCGAGCAGGTCGCCGACGAACGCGCGGCCGGTGGCCACCAGGCCCCGCAGGTTCACGTCGATCATGCGGTCCCATTCGGCCGGGTCGGCGACCTCGAACGGCGCGCCGAGCATCGTGCCGGCGTTCGCCACGACCAGGTCGGGCCGGCCGAGCGCGTCCCGGATCGCGGTGGCGGCGCCGGTCAGCGCGGACGGCACGCCGACGTCGACCGGCAGCGGGAGCACCGCCGCGGCGCCGGAGGCGCGCAGTTCCGCGGCGAGCTCGTCGAGTCGCGCGGCGCGCCGGCCGAGCAGCGCGACCGCCGCGCCCTCGGCGGCGAACCGGCGTGCGGTGGCGGCGCCGATGCCCGCGCTGGCTCCGGTGATCACGGCGACGCGCCCGGCGAGCGCGCCGGTGGCTGAGGTGTGGATATCGCTCATGACCTCGATGCTTCGCCGCCGGGCGGGCGCGTTCCAGGACGGAATCCGTCCTGGGTGCGTCGCACCCTGGCTGCGCGCGGCGGACAATCACGGGATGCTGACATGGGTCACCGCGTACCTGGACCGGCCGGAGCGGGCGCTCGACGAGGCGGTCGCCTTCTGGGAGTCCGTGACCGGCGCGTTCGCGGTGCCGCAGCGGTCGCCGCGGTTCGTCGGGCTGCGACCGGTCGCCGGGGACGTGAGCGTGATGGTGCAGGGCGTCCAGGACGGGCCGGGCGGCGTGCACCTGGACCTGGCGGTGGAGAACGTGCCCGCGTTCGCCGCGCTCGCGGTCCGGGCCGGCGCCGCCGAGGTGGCCGATCACGGCGCGTGGCGGGTGCTGCGCTCCCCCGCCGGGCTGACGTTCTGCGTGGACACCGCGGACGGCCGGCACGTGCGGCCGGCGCCGGCCGAGGGCGTGCTGCTCGACCAGGTGTCGCTGGACATCGGCCCGGACGCGCACGATGCCGAGCTGGCGTTCTGGACCGCGATCACCGGCTGGGACCCGCGGCCGACCTCGCTGCCGGAGCTGCGGCGGCTGCACCCGCCGGCGGGTGCGCCGATCCAGTTGCTCGTCCAGCGCTGCGCGACGGAGCGGCCGGCCGGCGCGCACCCGGACCTGGCGTGTGCGGACATTCCCGCGGTCCGGGCCCGGCACGAGGCGCTGGGCGCGGCGTTCGTGGCCGAGTTCCCCGGCTGGACCGTGATGCGGGACCCGGCCGGCGGCGTCTACTGCCTCACCGGCCGCCCGCCGGTCTGACACGACGACGAATCCGGCGGGGGTACGCCGTACCCCCGCCGGATCGTGATCTTCTAGAGGACCGCGGCCGCGACGCCGTCCGGGTTGCCGAAGCGGTGCGCGGTGATGCTGACCGCCTGCTCGCGCAGGAACGGCAGCAGCTCGATGCGGCCCGACTCGGTCACCGGGCCGCCGTAGACGGCCAGGTCGGGACGGCCGCCGGTGGCGGTGACCACGGCGGGGACCGAGCCGCCGACCAGGCGGGCGCGGCCCGGGCCGAGGCGCGCGGTCCACGCCTCCAGCGGCTCGACCGTGTGCGCGATGCCGAGCGCCTCGGGCAGCGGCACCGCGGTGGAGACGGTCAGGTCCGCGCCGGCCAGCGTGCCGGCCACGACCAGGCGGACCAGCTCCGCGACCGAGCCGCCGGCCTCGAGGCGCAGCTCGACCGGGACCGGCAGGTAGCGCAGCACGTTGCGCTCCGCGGCCAGGCCGGAGACGTCCGAGGGCGCGAAGTGGCCCGCCCACGCCTCGGCGTCGCTGCGGGCGGCGCGCTCCAGGTAGGCGGCGTCGTCGCCGGACAGGGCCTGCTTAGCGCGGCCGAGCAGGTTGCGGACGCGCGCGCTCGGCTCGGTGACCGCGGCGGCCGGGCGGGACGCCCAGTCACCGAGGCCGATCAGGTAGTTCGGGCCGCCGGCCTTGGTGCCGGGGCCGACCGAGGAGCGCTTCCAGCCGCCGAACGGCTGCCGGCGCACGATCGCGCCGGTGGTGCCGCGGTTGACGTAGAGGTTGCCGGCCCGGACCCGGTTGAGCCAGGTGCGCAGCTCGGCCACGTCCAGCGAGTGGATGCCGGAGGTCAGGCCGTACTCGACCTCGTTGACGATGTCGATCGCCTCGCTGAGCGTGTCCGCGGTCATGATGCCGAGGATCGGGCCGAAGTACTCGGTGTGGTGGTAGGCGGAGCCGCGCCGCACGCCGTCCCGCACGCCGGGGCTCCACAGCCGGCCGGTCTCGTCGAGCCGCTTCGGTTCCAGCAGCCAGGACTCGCCCTCGCCGAGCGTGGTCAGGCCGTCGAGCAGCTTGCCGGTGGCCGGCTCGATCACCGGGCCGACCTGCGCGGCCGGGTCCCACGGGTAGCCGACCGTGAGTGAGGAGACCGCGTCCAGCAGCTGGGTGCGGAACCGCGTGGAGCGGGCGACGGAGCCGACCAGCACGACCAGCGACGCGGCCGAGCACTTCTGCCCGGCATGGCCGAACGCGGAGTGGACCACGTCCTTGACCGCGAGGTCGAGGTCCGCGCTGGGCGTCACGATGATCGCGTTCTTGCCGCTGGTCTCGGCCAGCAGCGGCAGGTCGGGGCGGAACGAGCGGAACAGCTCCGCGGTCTCGTACGCGCCGGTCAGGATCGTCCGGTCGATCTTCGGGTGGGCGATCAGCGACGCGCCCAGCTCGCCCTCGTCGACCTGCACCAGCGTGAGCACGTCGCGGGAGACGCCGGCGTCGTCGAGCGCCTCCCAGATCGCCTCGGCCAGCACGGCGCCGCAGCGCTCGGCCGGGCCGGCGGGCTTGAGCACGGCGGCGGACCCGGCGGCGAGCGCGGCCAGCACGCCGCCGGCCGGGATCGCGACCGGAAAGTTCCACGGCGGCGTGACCAGCGTGATCCCGGCGGGCGTGAACGCGGCGCCGTCGACGTCGTCCAGCTCGCGGGCCAGTTCCGCGTAGTAGTGGGCGAAGTCGACGGCCTCGGACACCTCGGGGTCGGCCTGGTCCGCGGTCTTGCCGGCCTCCGCGGCCATCACCTCGATCAGCGCGGCGCGGTGCGCCTCGATCCGCTCACCGACGCGGTGCAGCACCTTGGCCCGGTCCTCGCCGGTGACGCCGCCCCAGGTGGTGGCGCCGGCCTTCTCGAGGAGGTCGTTGAGCGCGGCCGTGCTGTCGATCCGGGCCGCGTCGATCCGCGCCGTACCGATGTCGGAGCTCTCGGCCTTTCGCACGGCGGCGCGGACCCAGTCGCGGTTGGTGGCCACCGACGGGTCCGTGTCCGGCGTGTTCTCGAAGTGCCCGATCGTGGCGACCGGGACGACCGCGTGCCGGTCCGCGACCCGGTGCGCCGGCGGCACCTCGGCGTCCAGCGCGGCCAGCGAGGCCTCGAACCGGCGCCGCTCCCGCTCGAAGAGCGCCTCGGAGGAGTTCAGGTCGAACACCGCGGACATGAAGTTCTCGCTGCTCGCGCCCTCTTCCAGGCGGCGGATCAGGTACGCGATCGCCACGTCGAACTGGGCCGGCTTGACCACCGGCGTGTAGAGCAGCAGCCCGCCGACCTCGCGCCGGACCGCCTCCGCCTGGCCCTGCGCCATGCCGAGCAGCATCTCGAACTCGATGCCGTCCCGGACGCCGCGCTCGCCGGCCAGCAGCCACGCGTACGCCACGTCGAACAGGTTGTGGCCGGCCACGCCCAGTCGCACGTTCCCGATCCGGTCCGGGTGCAGCGCGTAGTCCAGCACCCGCTTGTAGTTCGTGTCCGTCTCGACCTTGCTGCCCCAGGTGGCCAGCGGCCAGCCGTGCAGCGACGCCTCGACCTGCTCCATCGGCAGGTTCGCGCCCTTCACCAGGCGCACCTTGATGCCGGCGCCGCCCCGGGCGCGCCGGGCCGCGGACCACTCCTGCAGCCGCATCATGGCGGACAGGGCGTCCGGGAGGTACGCCTGGAGCACGATCCCGGCCTCCAGGTCCAGGAACTCCGGGCGGTCGAGCAGGCGGGTGAAGACCTCGATGGTCAGATCGAGGTCCTTGTACTCCTCCATGTCGAGGTTGATGAACTTGCGCTCGTCCCGGGCGCGGGTGAACAGCGGCGTCAACCGCGTCTGGATGTGCGCGACCGCCTCGTCGAACGCCCACGGGTTGTGCGGCGCGACCGTGGCCGACACCTTGATCGAGACGTAGTCGACGTCCGGGCGGGCGAGCAGCCGCTCGGTCTCGGTCAGCCGGTGCGCGGCCTCGCCCCGGCCCAGCACGGCCTCGCCGAGGAGGTTGACGTTGAGCCGTACCCCCTGGCCCTTGATCTTCTGGATGGCCTTGCCGAGGCGGGCGTCGGTCGCGTCGACGATCAGGTGGCCGACCATCTCGCGCAGCACGCGGCGGGCGATCGGCACCACCACGCCGGGCATCGTGGGGGCGAGCGCGCCACCGGCCTTCACGGCCGCGCGCAACGGCGCGGGCAGGAACGACGGCACGTCGCGGGCCAGGCGGCTGAGCGCGCGGGCGCTGACCCGCGGATCCTCCGGCCGGACGACGCCGTCGACGAAGCCGACCGCGAACGACAGGCCCTTGGGGTCGCGCAGCACGCCGGCCAGCTGGGCGGCGGAGCCGGAGACGGGATACGTCTCGGCCTCACGCAGCCAGCGCCGGACCAGGGTGACGGCCGCGGCGCTCAGCTCGGGGTCGGTGGCGTTCATCTCGGTGGTTCCCTCCATGGCTTGAGATGCCCAGTTTCGGTCCCCTCCTTGCATTAGGAAAAGCGATCGTTTGTGACGGGTATTCTTCAGGCTGGGTTAACTGTCTCTCCGCGGGTGCGCGACAACACGGTCTTCGTTTCCCGCACCCGCGCTCTTGATCAGATCAGCGAGGAGTGACCGGATGCTGGAGATCCGCCGGCTCGTGCTGCTGCGCGAGCTCGCCATCCGGGGCACGATCGCGGCCGTCGCCGAGGCGCTCAACTTCTCCCCCTCCGCCGTTTCCCAGCAGCTCAGCCTGCTGGAGAAGGAGACCGGCATGGTGCTGCTGCGCAAGTCCGGCCGGCGGCTGCAGCTCACCCCGCAGGCCGAGGTGCTGGTCGCGTCCGCGGGCGAGGTGCTGGACACCCTGGAGCGCGCGGAGGCCGCGTTGCAGGCCTCGCTCACCCGGGTCAGCGGGCGCGTGCGGGTGGCCGTGTTCCAGTCCGCGGCGCTGGCGCTGATGCCGGCCGCGCTGCGCAGCATGGCGGAGAACCATCCGGACGTACGCGTGGAGATGGTGCAGCGGGAGCCGGAGGAGGCGCTGCGCGAGACCTGGGCGCGCGACTTCGACATGGTGGTCGCGGAGCAGTACCCGGCGCACGCGGCACCGCACCACCCCGGCCTGGACCGGCGCGACCTGACCACGGACGCGATCCGGCTCGCGCTGCCGCCGGCCGAGACGTCGCCGCGCCCGGTCAGCGACCTCCGCGACGCCCGCGACATGCCGTGGGTGATGGAGCCGCACGGCACCGCGTCCCGGCACTTCGCGCTGCAGACCTGCCGGGTCGCCGGGTTCGAGCCGGACGTGCGCTACGAGACCGCGGACCTGCAGTCGCAGATCCGGCTGGTCGAGTCCGGCAACGCGGTCGCGCTCATCCCGGACCTGGTCTGGACCGGACGGTCCACGTCGTGCCGGCTGGTGGAGCTGCCGTCCGCGCCGCGCCGCACCATCTTCACGGCGCAGCGCGTCGCGGGCGCGGCGTCGCCGGCGGCCCGCGCGTTCCGGCAGACCCTCGAACGGGCCGCGGCCGGCTAGAGCCTTTATCGAAGGGGGGCGGAGCGAGGCTAGAGCCAGCGGACCTCGGTCACGGTGCCCTGCGGGTCGAACGTGAGCCGGAAGCCGCCGGTGGTGTCGTCGCGCGCGCTCAGGTCCGTGAACAGCTCGTCCACGCTGCTCGGTGTGCGGTCCGCGCGCCACACCTCGGCGGCCGGGTCGACCCGGACCGTCACCCACGGCCCGGTGCCGTCGATCGTCTCCCGGTTCTCATCCTGGCTCGCCTGGCGAACCCGCAGCAGCAGCCGGCCGGAGGAACGGTCCCGGCCGGCGCTGTCGATCTGCATGAAGAACTCGCCGTTCCAGACGTTCTCGGTGACGGTCGTGTCGTCGTACGGCCCGGTGGTGTTGTCGTCGCCGCGCGGCCAGGCGGCGGCCGTGGCACCGGCGAGCGCGGCCGCCACCACCAGCGCGGCCACGAACATCACCCGGCGCCCGCGCCCGGCCGGCGTGGAGACCGGGATCGCGGCGGCGCCGTACACCTTCGTCCGGTCCATCGGCCGGGCCGCCTTCACGGTCAGCTCCGCGTCCGGGCCGCTGACGTCCTCGGCGGTGACCGCGCCGGACGCGACCGCCAGTTCCGGCGCCTCCACCGCGGCCGGCGCCACCCCCAGCGCGCGGTGCAGCAGCGTGGCCAGCAGCGGCACCCGGCTGCCGCCGCCGACCAGGAACACGCCGCCCAGCGACGACCGCTCCACCCGCGCCTCGCGCAGCACGGCCAGCGTGGCGTCGACGGTCCGGTCCAGCACCGGGCGGGCCAGCGCCTCGAACTGCTCGCGGCCCAGCGGCGCCTCCTGCTGGAGGATCGGCAGGTGGATGTGGGTGCCCGGGGAGCGGGACAGCGCCTCCTTGCCGACCCGCACGCCGGTCCAGAAGGCGCGGGACGCGGCCCGGTCGGCGGGCGCGGACGGCGCGACCAGCCGGGTCCAGGCGGCGCCGTGGCGCGGCGCGTAGACCGTGCCGAGGTGCGCGACGATCGCGGCGTCCAGGTCCAGGCCGCCGCCGTCCGGCAGGCCGGTCGTGGCCAGCACCTCGAAGCCGGTCGGCGTGCGGCGGACCACGGACGCGTCCACCGTGCCCGCGCCCACGTCGCAGACCAGCGCGGTGCCGCCGGCCGGGAGCGCGTCACCGGCGGTGGCGGCGAAGTGGGCCGCGGCCGCGACCGGCTCGCTGATCAGGCGCACCGAGTTCAGCCCGGCGCGGGCGGCGGCCTCCCACAGCACCTCGCGGCGCTGGGCGCCCCACGCGGCCGGATGGGTCAGCGTGACGCGCTGCGGCGGCGCGGGAAGCTGCGCGACCACCCGGCGCAGCACGGTCGCGATCAGGTCGGCCACCGCGAACTCCACGCCGCCGAGCAGCACCGACTTCTCGTCGATGCGCTGCTTCGGGTAGGGCTCGAACCGCTCCGGCGCGGACGCCGCCGCGTGCACCGCGTCCGGGCCGGCCACCAGGCGCCCGGCCGGGTCCGCGCAGACGCCGGAGGGCAGCGCCGGCACGCCGTCGAACAGCACGGGGCGTACGCCCTGGCGTCCGGCCAGCACCGCGACCGTGCTGGACGTGCCGAAGTCGATGCAGAGGTGCGTCACCGGACCAAAATAGTGCGTCCGCTATACCTGTCCACGTGGGGTCTTCACTGCTCGACATCGTCCGCCGGTCGCCCGCGCCGGCCACCGCCGTCGCCGTGTTCGGCCCGGACGAGGTGTTCACCCGGGTGGTGCACGGCACCGCGGACCTGACCACCGGCCGGCCGGTCACCGACGAGGACTGGTGGGACCTGGCCAGCCTGACGAAGGTGCTGGTCACGTTGCCGGAGGTGCGCGATCTGGTGCCGAACCCGGACCTGCCGCTGGAAGACCTCTGGCCCGAGGCACGGGGGTACGCCGTCGGCCGCGCCACGGTTCGCGCGCTGCTCACGCACACGGCCGGCCTGCCCGCCACCGTCCCGTTCTACCGCACCGCGACCGGCCGCGACGCGGTGCTGCGCGCGGTGCTCGCCCAGCCGCTCGGCCCGCCCGAGGAGGTCTACAGCGATCTCGGTTTCATGCTGCTCGGCCGGATGGTGGAGGCGCTGTCCGGCCGCACGCTGGACGCGCTCGCCCGCGACCGTACCGGCCTGCGCTTCGGCGCACCGCCGTCGTCCTCGGTCGCGACCGAACTCGACCCGTGGCGCGGCCGGCTGATCGTCGGCGAGGTGCACGACGAGAACGCCGCCGCGATGGGCGGCGTGGCCGGTCAGGCCGGCGCGTTCGGCACGCTGTCGCTGGTCACGGCCGCGGCACAGACCTGGCTGCGCGGCCCGGCGATCACCCCGGCCCGGCCGGGCGCCACGTTCGGCCTGGGCTGGATGGTCACGCCGCGCCCGGGTCTCGGGTCCACCCGGCTGCCCGGCTTCGGCCACACCGGCTACGTCGGCAACCGCCTCTGGCTCTCACCGTCCCGCGGCCTGGGCGTGCTCATCCTCGCCAACCGCGTCCACCCCACCCGCGAGGGCACCGCGGAGCCGTACGTCCGCTGGTGCTCCTCGCTCTTCGCACACCTCGAATCGCGGATCTAGGCAGCCGCGGGCTCCAGGGTCTTGATCGTCCGGGTGGTGACCACGTCGGCCGGGATGAGCGGCTCCACCGGCACGGCGATCGGGACCGGGGCCGGGGTGCGGCGGCGGGCCAGCAGGCGCAGGGCCAGGACCGCGACGCCGGGGAGGCTGGCGACCAGGGCGAACAGGCCGTAGACGACCGCGACCGTGAGGCCCTGGGTGGCGCTGAAGCCGGCGGTGGCGAACGCCCAGGCGAGGAAGCCCTCGCGCGGGCCGAAGCCGCCGATGCTGACCGGCAGCACCATCACCAGCAGCGCGGTGACCAGCAGCGGGAGCAGCGTCCGCGCGGGGGCGTACGACCCGGCGGCGCGCGCGGCCAGCAGGAACGTGGCCAGGTGCCCGCCGAGGACGATCGCGGAGGCGAGCAGGATGCCGGGCAGCGTGCGGCGGGCGAGCAGGCCACGGCGGATGTCGCCGGTGGCGGTGCGCCAGGCGCGGCGCAGCCGGCCCGGGTTGCGGCGCAGCTTGATCACGGCGAACGCGCAGGCCAGCACGATGCCGGTGGCGACGGCCGCGAGCACGGCCGGGGAGACCGAGACGACGTCCGCGACCGCCAGCGCCAGGCCGGGGTGCGCGACGAGCACGACCGCGCCGACCGCGAAGAGCATGATCTGACCGGCGGTACGTTCCAGCACCACCACCCGGACGCCACGCCCGACGTCGCCGGTGTCACGGCCGTTGCGCACCGCGCGGTCGACGTCGCCGAGCAGCCCGCCGGGGAGCGTGGCGTTGAGGAACAGCGCCTGGTAGTAGTCGGCGATCGCGCCGCGCAGCGGGAGCCGGATGCCGAGGGCGCGCGCGGTCAGGCACCAGCGCCAGGCGCTGAAGACCGTGGTGAGCAGGCCGATGCCGGCCGCCGCGAGCAGCGTGGGCCAGGTCAGCACGCGCAGGCCGTCGAGGAACGCGACCGAGCCGAGCCGCCAGAACAGCAGCGCGAGGATCGCGGCGCCCGCGACCGGCTTCGCCCAGGAGAGGAACTTCTGCATCATCGGGACACCTCGGTCGGCAGCGCCAGCAGGTCGGTGTGGTGCACGGTGACGGTCAGGTCACCGGCCGCGGCCCGCGCGAGGCGGCGGCTGAGGTAGTCGTCGATCTCGCGCTCGACGCCGGTGTCGCGGCCCAGCCGGGTGGAGGCTGCGGTGACCCAGCCGCGCAGCCACTCCGCGGTCAGCTCGCGCCGGTCCGGGCCGAGCCGCCACGGGCTGGGCGCCGCGTGCACCGTGACGCCGCGCGCGCGGAACGCGTCCGCCAGCGCGTCGGCCGCGTCCGGGCCGAGCAGCGTGCGGCCGGCCACGTGGTGCCGCAGGTGGGCGTTGAACGCGCTGTTCAGCGGCCCGTCCAGCGGTTCCGCCGGGTCGAGCTCGGCGCGCCCGGTGACGGAGAGGGTGAGCAGCGCGGGCGTGCCGGACTCGGCGCAGGCGGCGGCGAGCCGGGCCGCGTCGCCCGCGTCCAGCAGGTCCAGCAGCGCGGACGCGGTGACCAGCGAGACGCCGTCCAGGTCCGCCGCGGTCAGCTTGGTGATGTCGCCGCGCCGGGTCTCCACGGTGACCGCGGCGCCGGTGCCGATCATGCTGGCCGCCGCCACGTCGAGCAGGTCCGGGTCCCGGTCCTGCATGATCCAGTGCTGGCGGCCGTCCAGCAGCGGTGCCAGCCAGCGGGCCATCGAGCCGGTGCCGCAGCCGAGGTCCAGGATCACCGGGTCGGGGACGTCCGCCAGGCGGCCGCGGAGCAGGTCCACCAGCTCCGTCGCGCGGGCCGCGGCGTCCGCGGGCTCACGCAGGTCCAGCCACGTCGAGGCGTACCTCGGCGCTTCGGCGACTCTCATCCCGGCCTCCACTGACGGTAACGATGGGTGCTCCGCCTCCCGGCCGGTCAAGATCTCCGGCGGTCGACGTCACCTGGAGGTACGAGCATTTCGCGGATCCGGTTCGATGATCCGGTGAACCGTCCGCCGCGAGTTTCCGTGTTGACAGAACGCGACCGCGGCGAGCCGCCGTGGTCACCCGGCATGGAGGATGCACAGTGACTGCAGGCGTATGGACCGGCACGGTCAGTCCCCTTCGCGGCCCCGCGGCCGGGCTGCTCGCGCAGTTCGCCGTGCTCGGCGGCCTCACCGCCGCGGTCGGTCTCGGCGCGGGCGGCTGGGTGACCGGCACGGTCTACGCGCTCGCGCTCTGCGCCCTGCTCGCCCGCGCCATGCACCGCTCCGGGCTGCGCGTGTTCGGCCCGGCCAACGCGGTCACGCTGTCCCGCGCCACCCTGGTCGGCGGCGTCACCGCGCTGGTCACGGAGGCCCGTACCCCGGTCGCCGTGCTGGTCGTGCTCGCCTCCGTCGCGCTGGTGCTGGACGGCGTGGACGGCGTCGTCGCCCGCCGCACCGGCAGCACCTCCCCGTTCGGCGCCCGCTTCGACGGCGAGGTCGACGCGTTCCTGATCCTGGTCCTGAGCGTGTACGTGTCGTACCACCTGGGCTGGTGGGTGCTGGCGATCGGCGCGTTCCGGTACGCGTTCGTGGCGGCCGGCTGGCACTTCACCTGGCTGCGGGGCGACCTGCCGGTGCGCTACTCCCGCAAGACCGTGGCCGCGGTGCAGGGCGTGGTGCTGGTCACGGCCGCGTCCGGCCTGCTCCCGGGCCTGGTCGCCGGCGTCCTGGTGGCCGCCGCGCTGGCCGCGCTAATCTGGTCGTTCGGCCGCGACATCGCCTACCTGCACCGCACGTACGCCTGATCCGCCCGGCCGCGGCGACCACGCCGGCCCCCGGCCTGGCATGATCCACGCGTGCGCGTGTGGAGGACGATCGTCGCGGTGACCGCGGTGCTGCTGGCCGTGGCGATCGGGCTGCACGGCCTGGTGCCGAACGCGGGGCCGCGGCTGGGCAGCCTGATCGAGACGTTCCTGCCCTGGCTGGGCCTGGGCGTCCCGGTGGTGCTGGTGCTCGCGCTGACCGCCCGGTCACGGATCGTCGTGCTCACCGCCGTGCTGCCGCTGGCCGCGTGGCTGATCGTCTGCGGCGGCAAGCTGCTGCCCGGCCGGGACGCCCCGCACGACCTGACCGTGGTGCAGCACAACCTCAGTGACGAGAACCCCGATCCCGCCGGTACGGCACGCGCGCTGATGGCCGCGCGGCCCGACCTGATCGGCGTCGAGGAACTGCTGCCGGAGAACGTCGCGGCCTACCAGGCGGTGTTCGCCGCCGAGTACCCGTACCGGGCCGTGCACGGCACCGTCGGCCTGTGGTCCCGGTTCCCGATCGCCGAGTCGCGCCTGGTCGACCTGCGCCCGTCCGACGTGGACGATCCCGAGTGGAACCGCGGCCTGCGCGCGGTCGTCGGCACGCCGCGCGGCGACGTCGCGGTCTACGTCGCGCACCTGCCGTCGCTGCGGCTCGGCGCCGGCGGCTTCGGCAGCGAGCGGCGCGACGAGAGCGCCACCTTCCTCGGCAACGCGCTGGCACGCGAGCCGCTCGACCGGATCGTCCTGATCGGCGACCTGAACGGCACCACCGACGACCGCGGCCTGCGCCCGATCCGCGCCGTGGTCACCACCACGGGCCGGGGCTTCGCGTTCTCCTGGCCGGCCGGCACGCCGATCGCCCGGATCGACCAGATCATGGCGCGCTCGCTCACCGTCACCCGCATCTGGACGCTGGACCGCACCGGCAGCGACCACCTCCCGATCGCGGCGCGCCTCAGGTTCTGAGCCCGGGCGCACGATCGCCGCCACCGTGGACAGAGGTCGCGCCGGGCGCTCACGTCCTGGCGGCCAGCCACTCCAGCGCCGGGACCGCGGTCCAGGGCAGCACGGAGATGTGCCCCTCCCCCGGGACGATCCACACCTCGGCGCCGGGGACCAGGTCACGCGCGTGCGCGGCCGGCACCACCCGGTCGTCCGCGCCGTGCGCCAGCAGCACCGGCGCCGCGATCGCGGCCGGGTCGAAGCCCCACGGTGTGACGTACGCCAGGTCGTCGTCGATCAGCGGCCCCGGGCCGTTCGCCACCGCGGGCGCGACCACCTCGCCGAACCAGGACCACTCCCCGTCCAGCGCCGCCCAGTCCGCGGCCGTGAAGTCCGGCGGCGGGGCGCTCACCGCCTCGTGGGCCTCCTTGGCGGTACGGCCGGCGACGGCGGCGCGCAGCCCGGCCTCCGTGACCGGCCCCATGCCGTCGAACCAGGTCTCGTCGCGGTACGGCGCCGGCCCGGAGATCGACGCCGCCGCGGTCACCCGGCCCGGCAGCAGCGCGGCGCAGGCCAGCGCGTGCGGTCCGCCACCGGAGTGACCGAGCACCGCGAACCGGTCCACGCCCAGCGCGTCCGCGACCGTGGCCGCGTCCCGGGCCGCGGACGCGACATCGCGCCCCGGCACCGGCGTGGAACCGCCGTAGCCGGGCCGGTCGTAGCCGATCAGCCGCACGCCCAGCCGGTTCGCCGCCGCGTACAGCGGGCCCGGTGGCGTGCCCACGTTCGGCGTCCCGTGATGCCACATGACCACGCGCGAGCCCGTGCCTCGATCGTGGACCCGCAGCGTCCGCCCGTCCCCCGTGATGACGTCCATGCCCCCATTCAAGTGCAAAGATCGACCGGACCGGTAGCGCCGGCGCGCCCGAAGATCCGTCCCGCGGACGAGCGCGTGCGGCTCGCGGTGGACGCGGTGGGTCCGGCGCACGGCGGATGTGAGCGTTGGCGCTGGTCGCATAGCCTTTCGGACATGACGATCTCGCTGGCTGAGGAACTGGTTCTGCTCGCGTACAACGACGAGGGCAGCGCGTACGGGATGAGTACGTGGCTCGACTACGGCGTGGCCGGCGCGCACCTGGTGGAGCTGGCGCTGGCGGAGCGGATCGAGCTGCGCGACGGCCGGGTCACCGTGATCGACGCGACGCCGACCGGGTCGCCGCCGGTCGACGCGGCGCTGGCCACGATCGCGGCGGACGACAAGCCGCGCAAGGCGCAGGACCTGATCTACCGGCTGTCCAAGCGGGCGCGCACGCCGGTGCTGGACGCGCTGGTGGAGCGCGGCATCCTGGAACGTCGGGCGGAGAAGGTGCTGCGCATCATCCCGGTCACCCGGTACCCGTCCCCGGACGGCGGCGAGCCCGCCGTGGAGACCGAGCGCCGGCGGCTGATGCGCGCGGCGGTCGACGGCACCGACACCACGCCGGACACGCGGACGCTGGCGCTGTGCACCCTGGTCCACGCGCTCGACTGGGAGCGCCGGGTCTTCCCGGACCTGCCGAAGCGGGAGACGCGGAAGCGCCTCAAGGAGCTCGGCGAGCAGCACTGGGCCGGCGTCGCGGTGGGCAGGCTGGTCAAGGAGCTGGCCGCACTCATCGCGTCCACGGTCGCGGCGATCACCGTGGCCGCTGCCGCCGGCGCCTGATCCGCCCACCGGAGCCGCGGTGAGCAGGTAAAATGCGGTAGACGCGCTCCCTCTCGGCCGCCGTTTCGCGCGGCAGCGCCCCGATCGTCCGACGTAGAGGGGGAGATCATGTCACGTCGTGCCGCACCCGTCGTCGCGGGCGCGCTGTCGGTCCTCGTCGCCGCCGCGCCCGCGCCCGCCACGGCGGGCGCGTTCTGGGACAGCTTCGAGGAGCCGCCGGCGCCGGCCGGCGGCTTCCACACGTACCGTCAGGGTGCGGTGGCCGGCCCGTGGACCGTGATCGGCGGTGACGTCGACCTGATCGGCGGCGGTTTCTGGGCGGCGCAGCACGAGGCGCAGTCGATGGATCTGAACGGTACGGCCGCCGGCGCGATCCGCGCGACGTTCCGCACCACGCTGGCCGCCACCTACCGCGTCGGCTTCCGGCTGGCCGGGAACCCGTCGGGCGGCCCGGCCGTCAAGACCGGCGTGGCCGGCATCGACGGCCAGGAGCGGCTGGAGCTCGCGTTCGACACCACCGGCAGGACCACGACCACCATGGGGTACGCGGAGCAGTGGTTCACGTTCCGCGCCACGCGCGCGGAGACGTCGGTGGAGTTCGTCAGCACCACGCCGGGCGCGCACGGCCCGGTCCTCGACAACGTCCTGATCCAGCCCTGCACCATCACCGACTGCACGGCCGGACAGTAACGGCCGGCCATCCACTCAGCCGGCGTTCGCGGACTGAGTGCTCAGTCAGTTACCTGTCGGTCCGTTGAGGACGGTCGCGTGCCCCCGGCGCTCGCGAGGCCGGCGTCGCGCACACTCCCTCGGGACGTCGGCCGACGGGGACTCGTTCCACAGAGGATGACGACATGCGACCGGGATAGGGGCGTGGCGGAAACGGCGAGATTTCCGCAGAGGAACCGAGCCGCGCGGCCGGGGACACGAGCGCGACGGACGCCGCAGGTTCCCGCGGAGAGACCGAGCCGCGCGGCCGGGGACACGAGCGCGACGGACGCCGCGTGGGGTTCCCGCGGAGAAACCGAGCCGTGCGCCGGGGACACAAGTGCGGCGGACGCCGCGGGGTTTCCGTGACCAGCGGCGGAACCGGCTCCGATGCGGCGGCGGAGCGGCGGCGGAGCCGCCGCGAGGTTGGCCCGCGGGAGCATGCGGGCCGCGCCACGCCGGAAGCGGGAAGAGCACGGGGGTCTTCCCGCTTCGGCGGGCCGGTCAGGTGGTGATGTCCCAGCCGAGGAGGAGGGCGTCGCCCGCGGTGTAGGCGGTGCGGTTCGTCAGGCTGAGGCCGGTGGGGAGGCGGGTGTCGCCGGGGGTTTCGGTGGTGGCGGAGATGGCGACGATCAGGCGGTCGGCGAGGCCGGCGTCGAGCAGCGACGTGATCAGCCGGGCGCCGCCCTCGACCAGCAGGGTCTGGACGCCGCTGCGGCGCAGTTCGGCGAGGACCGTGGGGAGGTCGACGCCGTGCGGGCCGGCGGAGACCTCGCGCAGGCCGACGCCGGCGGCCTGGATCGCGTCGGCGCGGGCGGCGTCGGCGGCCTTGGTGGTGAAGACCGTGGTGGCGGCGTCGCCGCCGAAGACGCGCGCGGTGAGCGGCAGGTCGAGGTCGCCGTCCAGGACCACGCGGAGCGGGTGGGCGCCGGGGACCAGCTCGACCGTGAGGGACGGGTCGGTGCGGCGGACGGTACCGGCGCCGACCATGACCGCGTCGGTGGCGGCGCGCAGCGCGTGCTCCTCGGCCGTGGGGATGCCGGGGTCGCGCTGGATGCGGCCGTCCAGGGTCTGGGTGACGCGGACCATCACATACGGGCGGTCCGGGCGCGGGCGGATCCGGCCGATCAGGCCGCGGACGTCGATGCCGGCCTCCGGCACGGTGACCGGCTCCGCGCCGATCGGGGCGACGTGGCCCATCCGCGCGGCCTTCGTGGTGAGGTAGGCGGCGTTGCGCGCGTGGGCCGCGGTCTGCAGGCCGACCATGGTCTGCACGGTGAGGCCGCCGGCGCGCAGGCCCTCGACCTTGTCCGGGTTGTTCGACATCAGGTTGACCGACTCGACGCCGATCGCGCGCAGCACGTGCGCGGACTCGCCGTAAGTGCGCGCGTCCGCGGGCAGGCCGAGGCGCAGGTTCGCGTCCAGCGTGTCCGCGCCGTTGTCCTGCTCGACGTACGCGCGGAGCTTGTTGACCAGGCCGATCCCGCGACCCTCGTGGCCGGTGATGTAGAGGACCACGCCACGCCCGGCGGCGGCCACGGTGCGCATCGCGGTGCGCAGCTGCACGCCGCAGTCGCAGCGCAGCGAGCCGAGCGCGTCGCCGGTGAGGCACTCCGAGTGGAGGCGGGTGAGCACGGGCTCACTGCCGGTGACGTCGCCGCGGATCAGCGCGAGCAGCGTGTGCCCGGCCGCGGTCTCGAAGACCCGGGTCCGGAACTCCCCGTACGGCGTGGGAATCACCACGGAACAGACCTCGACCGGCGCGGGCGCCGGATCGCCCGTTCGCTGTGGCGGAAGAATCATGGCACCTTTGCTACCACGTGGATCAGCCACTGCCCACCGCCAGACCGATAAATGCCCACGCCGGGGCTATATGGCTATATGTCCATTAAAGAGATCTTTGGGGGAAGTCCGTGAAAGCGCGCGCCGTCCGGTTCCTGGCACCGCGCTCGGTCGCGGTCGAGGACGTGCACCTCGACGACCCGACCGGCGATGAGCTGCTGGTACGCACCGTCTACTCCGGAATCAGCGCGGGCACGGAGCTGCTGGCCTACCGCGGCGAACTGGACGCGGAGACGCCGCTCGACGAGACGCTCGCCGCCTTCGAGGGTGGCTTTCATTACCCGTTCGGGTACGGCTACAGCGCGGTCGGCCGCACCCCCGACGGCACCGCGGTCTTCGCGTTCCACCCGCACCAGTCCCACTTCACCGCGCCCGCCGCCGACGTGCTGCCGCTGCCGGACGGCCTGGATCCGCGGCTGGCCACCATGTTCCCGCTCGTCGAGACCGCGTTGCAGCTCAGCCTCGACGCGGGCCCGGTGCTGGGCGAGACCGTGCTGGTCACCGGCCTCGGCGCGGTGGGGCTGCTGACCTCGCTGCTACTCACCCGGGCCGGCGCGGAGGTGGTGGCGCTGGAGCCGCAGCAGTGGCGGCGCTCGCTGGCCGGCTCGGTCGGCATCACCGCGCGGCACCCGGACGAGTCGGACGCGCGGGCGGCGCTGCTGGTGGAGACGTCTGGTGCCCCGCGCGCGCTCGCGGACGGGCTCGGGCGGCTGCGTCACGAGGGCACCGCGCTGGTCGGCTCCTGGTACGGCACCAAGCCGGTCTCCCTGCCGCTCGGCGGCGACTTCCACCGCCGCCGCCTCACCATCCGCTCCAGCCAGGTGTCCACGATCCCGGCCGCGCAGCAGGACCGGTGGACCCGCGACCGCCGCCGCGCCACCGCGCTGGCCCTGATGCCGGGGTTGCCGCTGGCCGCGCTCGCCACCACGGAGTTCGCGTTCGAGAACGCGCCCGCCGCCTACGAGGCACTCGACCGGGGCGCACCCGGAGTCCTGCACGCGGCGCTGCGATATGAATGAGGGCATGTACGAAGTCGGCACCTCCCGAGAAGTCCGCGCTTACCACACGATGCCCGGAATGCCCCCGCCCGAGGGCGAGCGGCACTCCCACGACTACCGCCTCGACATCCGCGTCACCCGCCCCCGGCTGGACGCGCGCGACATGGTCGTCGACCTCGACGTGCTCAACGACGCGCTGCGCGGCGTGACCGACCGGCTGCACGAGGCCGACCTGGACGAGATCGTCGGCAAGGAGACCACCAAGGACGCGGTCACCGTGGAGGTCTTCTCCCAGTGGCTGCACGCGGTGCTGGCGAGCGCGGTCGGCCCGGTCGCGGGCGCCACACTGCACGTGCGCGTCTGGGAGGACCCGCGGATGTACGGCGGATACGAGGGCCCGCTCGGTGACTGACCTCGCCGTCTCGCTGCTCACGCTCGGCGACCCGGCCACGATGACCGGTGGTTACCTCTACCACCGGCGCGTCGCCGACCGGGCGCCGCGCTTCGGCGCGCGGGTCGACTTCGTGTCGCTGCCGTCCTGGCGGTTCCCGCTGCCCGCGCTGGCCGGCGCCACCATGCTGCGCCGGATCCGGGCCGCCGCGCCGGACGTGCTGCTGGTCGACAGCATCGTGGCCGGGCTGGCCGGGCCGTGGCTGGCCGCGACGCGCGGGCTGCCGCCGATCGCGGCCATCCTGCACCAGCCGCCCGGCGGCATCGACCACGCCTCCGGCCGTCAGCGCGCGCAGGCCTCGCTGGACCGGGCCTTCTACAAGCGGGTCCGGCGCATGATCGTCGCGTCCGAGGACCTGGCGAACACGCTTCGTGGCCAGGGATTCGACCCGGCGCTGCTCGCGGTCGTCCCACCGGGCCGGGACGCCGCCGCCGAGCCGGTCGACCCGCCCGGCGACCTCCGGCAGGGCCGGCAGGTCGCGATCCTCTCGGTCGGCAACTGGATGGCGCGCAAGGGCCTGCTCGACCTGCTCGAGGCGTTCTCGAATCTGCCGCCCGGCGCCGCCACGCTGCACCTGGTCGGCGACGAGACCGTGGAGCCCGGCTACGCCGCGCGCGTCCGGGCCCGGCTGCGACGGCCGGACCTGCGGGACCGCGTCGTCACGCACGGCGTCGTCACGCCCGCCGAGGTGGCCGGCTTCTACCGCCGGGCCGACGTCTTCGCGCTGGCGAGCACGCGCGAGCCGTACGGCACGGTCTACGGCGAGGCGATGGCGGCCGGGCTGCCGGTCGTCGGCTGGAACGCCGGCAACCTCCCGCACCTGGCCACCCACGGCGTGGAGGGGCTGGCGGTGCCGCCCGGCGACCGGGTGGCGCTCACCGCCGCGCTGCTGCGCCTGGCCACCGACGACGCGTACCGCACCGCGATGGCCACGGCCGCGCGACGGAAGGCCGACACGTTCCCCACCTGGGACGACACGTCCCGCATGCTCTTTACCGAGCTCCGCGCGCTGGCGGAGCACACCACTGTCAGGGAGGCGCAGCCGTGACCCGGTTCGAGGCGGTCCTGTTCGACGCGGGCGATACGCTCATCCGCCTCTCCGGCAGCGGCGAGACGCTGCTGCACCGCGCCGCCGCGGCCCGTGGCGCCGGCCCGCTGGACGCGGGCGAGGTGAGCGCGGCCTGGCAGCGGGTGCTCGACCGCAGCAGCACCGCCGAGGAACTGGCGAAGGGCCGCGACCTCTCCCCCGACCGGCATCGCCAGGTGTGGACCGCGCTCTACGCCGAGGCCGGCTGCGACAAGCTGCTGCCCGGCCTCAGCGACGACCTCTACGAGCTCACCGTGGCCGCGGAGTCGTGGGAGGCGTTCGAGGACACCCTGCCCACGCTGCACGGCCTGCGCGAGCGCGGCCTGCGCGTCGGCGTGGTCAGCGACACCGGCTTCGACCTGCGGCCCGCGCTCGACCGGCTGGGCATCACGCCGTACGTGGAGACGATCGTCATGTCCTTCGAGCACGGCGCCTGCAAACCGGCCGTCACCTGCTTCACCGCGGCGGCGGACCGGCTCGGCGTCGCCCCGGACCGCACGCTGATGGTCGGCGACAACCCGCTCACCGACTCCGGCGCGGTCGCGGCCGGCATGTTCGCGTTCCTGCTGCCGAAGCCGGCCCCCACCGGCCCGCGCGGGCTGCACCACGTGCTGAACCTGGTCTGACCTCTCAGGTGATCACGGCGGGGAGGACGGCCGCGATCGCCACCGCGGCCTCCACCGCCGCCAGCGCCCCCGTCACGCCCGCGCCGTCGCGCAGCCGCGCGAGCCGCTCCCGCAACCGCGGCGCGGGCACGTCCGGGAAGATCACGCCGTCCCAGCCGAGCGCGCCGACCAGCACGCAGAGCGCGGCCGTGCGCGCGTCCACCGGCCCGTCGCCCGCCACGGCCGCGGCCATCCGTCGCCGCGCGCCGGTCTCCTCGGCCGGTTCGGCGCCGTGCGGGCTCGGGAAGCGCGTCCGGGGGAACACCAGCAGCACCCGGTCCCGTACCCGCTCCAGCACCCCGGCCGCGACCAGCCGGTCCAGCACCGCGTCGGTCCCGTCCCGGCCCAGCTCCACCACCCACTGCCGGGCCGGCATCGCCTTCTCCGCGGCGAGCCGCTCCAGCGCCGCGTCCACCGTGGCCATGCCGGTCGGCGCCCGATCGACCACGGTCACCAGGTCACCGTCGACCGCGACCCGCCCGGCGACCACCAGCTCCAGCAGGCACGCCCCGCCGACGCCGTGCGGCAGGAACCGCGCGGTGCCGTGCGGCCTTCCGTCGTCGCCGTAGGCGAGCAGCACGATCTCCTCGGCCAGTGAGAGCATCATGATCGAAATCATATTCCCGCTCCCGGCGTGGTCGCCTCCCGGTGCTCCCGCGGGCACCGGTCGTCGCCGGCGCTCCTCCCTGCCGGTCCCGCGGTGCCCGCGAGCGGCCTCAGTCCTGGGCGGTGGCGCGGACCACGAGGTCGTTGACGTCGACGGAGGGAGGCTGGGAGATGGCGTACGCGATCGCCTCGCCGATCGATTCCGGTGCGATCGCGACCCGGTCCCTGGCCGCGGTGAGCGTGGCCCGCATCCGCTCGTTCGGGATCGTGTCGGTGAAGCCGGTCCGCACGAACCCCGGCGACACGACGGTGACCCGGAAGCCGCCCCCGCCCTCCTGGCGCAGCCCTTCGGAGACGGTGCGGACCGCGTTCTTGGTCGCGCCGTAGACCGTCATGCCGGGACGGACGGCCAGCCCGGCGACGGAGACGACGTTGACGAAGTGTCCGTCGCCCTGCGCGCGGAAGACCGGCAACGCGGCGGCCACGCCGTACAGCACGCCCTTGAGGTTGACGTCGATCATCGCGTCCCACTCGGCCACGTGCAGGTCGTCGAGGGGCGAGATGGGACCGATGCCGGCGTTGCTGACCAGCACGTCCAGTCGCCCGAAGCGCTGCCGGGCGAGCGCGACCAGGGACGCGAGGTCGGCACGCCGGGTGACGTCGGTGACGGTGACGGCGGCCGCTCCCCCGGCCTCGGTGATCTCCGCGGCGATCCGTTCCAGGCGGTCGGCGCGGCGGGCGCCCAGCACGACCCGGGCGCCGCGCGCGGCCAGCATGCGAGCGGTCACGGCGCCGATGCCGTCGCTGGCCCCGGTGATCGCGACGACCTTGCCCTCGATTCCTGACATGGAGCACCCCTTAGACTTAAGCGGACAGCTGTCCGCGGACGTCTTCACGCTAGCGGACAACTGTCCGCTTAGCCAAGGGAGGGATGAGCCGGATGGCGGAGGGCACGGCGCGGCGCGCGGACGCGGCGCAGAACCGGGAGCGGATCTTGACGGCCGCACGGGAGGAACTGGCCCGAGCGGCCGACGTCAGCATGCACGCGATCGCGAAGCGGGCCGGCGTCGGCCAGGGCACGCTCTACCGGCACTTCCCGACCCGGGAGGCGCTGCTGCTGGCGGTCTACCGGCACGACGTCACCGAACTGGTCGACGCGGCGACGACGCTGCTGGCCGAGACGCCCGACCCGGTGCTGGCGCTGCGGCGCTGGCTGGACCGGCTGGCCTCGTTCGGCCGGGTCAAGCACGGGCTGGCCGGCGCGCTGCACGCGGCGACGTACGCGGACCTGAGCGCCGGCCACTACCGCCCGGTCGTCGAGGCGATCGCGCTGCTGCTGCGCGCGGGCCGGGACGCCGGCCGGATCCGCGACGACGCCGACGCCGAGCACCTGCTGCTGCTCGTCGGGTTTCTCTGGCGCGGCGACCCGGACCCGGACCGCGACCGGCGGAACGGGCACCTGCTGGACATCGTGCTGGACGGGCTGAGTACCGCCCCGCGGATACCGCTGCCTCGCCGATGAGCGGCCGGGCGGCTCGCACACACCGTCAGCGGCTGGCCTCGCCGCGGAGGTAGTGCAGGACGGCGGCGACCCGGCGGTCGGTCTGGTCGTCCGGTGAGAGTTCGAGTTTGGCGAAGATGCTGCGGATGTGCTTGTGGACCGCGCCGTCCGTGACGAACAGCTTCTCGGCGATGGCGGCGTTGCCGAGGCCCTCGGCCATCAGCGCGAGCACGTCGCGTTCGCGAGGGCTCAGCCGCGCGAGTTTGGAGTCGGGGCGGGTGCGGGTGAGCAGCTGTGCCACCACCTCGGGGTCGATGGCGGTGCCGCCGCCGGCCACCCGGTGCAGCGCGGCCATGAACTCCTCGACCCGGCCGACACGCTCCTTGAGCATGTAACCCAGGCTGCCGCCGCCCTGGGTGAACAGCTCGGTGGCGAACGCCTGCTCGACGTACGCGGAGAGCACCAGCACGGCGAGGCCGGGCCGCCGGCGGCGCGCCTCGACGGCGGCCTGGATGCCCTCGTCGGTGTGGGTGGGCGGCATGCGCACGTCGACGATGGCCACGTCGGGCTCGTGCTCGTCCACGGCGGCGAGGAACGTCACCGGGTTGTCCGCGGTGTCCACCACGTCCAGGCCCTCCGCGCGCAGCAGCAGCGCCAGGCCCTCGCGCAGCAGCGCGTCGTCCTCCGCGATCACAATCCGCACGGCAGCTCCACCTCCACAGTGGTCGGACCGCCCACCGGGCTGGTCAGCGTGACGGTGCCGTCGTGCGCCTCGGCCCGGCGGCGGATGCCGGTCAGGCCGGTCCCGCCGTCGGCGTCCGCGCCGCCGTGGCCGTCGTCCGTGACGACCAGGCGCAGCACGTCCGCCGCGCGGGTGAGCGTGATCGAGGCCCGGGAGGCGCCGCTGTGCTTGGCGACGTTGGTCAGCGCCTCGGCGGCCACGAAGTACGCGGTCGCCTCCACGGACGCCGCGCACCGGCCGGGCACGTCCGCGTCGACCGTGACCGGGACCGGGCAGGTCGCGGCCAGCGAGGCGAGCGCGTCGGGGAGACTTCGATCGGACAGCACCGGCGGCAGGATACTGCGCACCACCCCGCGCAGCTCCGCGAGGGCCAGTTCGGCCGCGCTCTGCGCGCGCTCCAGGATCTCGTCCGCGGTGTCCGGGTCCCGGCGGACCGCGCGCCGGGCCGCGCCGAGCAGCACGTTCACCGCGACCAGCCGGTTCTGGGTGCCGTCGTGCAGCGCGCGCTCGATGCGGCGCAGCTCCACCGCGTGCGCGTCCAGCGCGGCGGCGCGGGTGGCGGTCAGCTCCGCGATCCGCATCGCCATGTCCTCGCCGGGCGCGGGCCGCAGCAGTCGCCGGCCGGGCAGCTCCTGGAGCGTGACCAGGTACGGCAGCGCGTACAGCGTGAGCAGCAGGTATCCGGCGCCCATCAGCCCGACCAGCCAGGCGCCGCCCTGGGTGCGGATCAGCGGCCAGCCGATGGCCGGCGTCGCGTCCGCGGCCGGGACGAACCGCCAGTAGAGCGGGAACAACCCGTCGCGCACGATGTCGATCGCGATGGTCAGCCCGACCGCGCCGAGGAAGAACCCCACGGTGGCGTGCAGCCCGAGCCAGCGCAGCTCGCGGCCGGTCGCCGGGTCGGTGAGCACGGCGCGCAGCTCACTTTGCGGCGGCAGGCCGGTGGGCAGGCCGAGGCGGCGGCGCTCCACGTCCGCGACCGCGCGCAGCCGCCCCATGGCGAACGGCGCGACGCGCGGCAGGACCAGCGCCAGCGCGAGCGGCCACAGCGTCAGCAGCGCCAGGGTGCCGGTCCACATGCCGGTCCCGGCGCGCTCCACGGCCGTGATCCCGATCCGGAGGCGCCGTTGGACGGCCTCGGCGACGGACATGCGATGCCTCCCGGTGAGCGAGTGCTTCCCGGCGACCGTAGGCCACGGGCCGGTAGGCACGGCAAGGGGCGCGGCCGGAAAGTACAGCCTGCTGTACCACGGCTGGGCAGTGCGCGGGATCGGCGACGAACGGGCCCGCCCATAGCGTCGAAGACATCGAGAGGACCCCCCGTGAAGGAGTTCGACATGGCCGCCGACCCGTACCGACTGACCGATTCCGACCCGCAGGACCCGCAGGACCCCTCGCGGACGCCGCAGGACACCCAGAATCACCGCACCCGGCTGGTGCTCTGGGTGGTGCTGGTGGTCAGCGCCGGCCTCAACGCCGCGCTGTCGACCGTGAACGTCTGGGCCGGCTCCGCGGTCGGCGTGATCGTGCTCGGCACCGCGGTCGCGCTGGTCGTCAACTACCGCAAGGGGAAGCGCTGATGCTGGCCACGACCACGCGCACCGCGGTGACGCTGGAGGACGTCGTCAAGACGTACCCCGGCGGCGTCCGCGCCCTGGACGGCGTGTCGCTGTCCGTGGACGCCGGCACGTTCCTGGCCGTGATGGGCCCGTCCGGCTCCGGCAAGAGCACGCTGATGCACTGCGCGGCCGGGCTCGACACACCGACCAGCGGACGGGCGTTCATCGAGGGTACGGAGATCAGCCGGCTCAACGAGACGAAGCGCACCGAGCTGCGCCGCGCCCGCGTCGGCTTCATCTTCCAGCAGTACAACCTGCTGCCCTCGCTCAGCGTGGCGGACAACATCACGCTGCCGCTGCGCCTGGCCGGGGCCGCGCCGGACCGCGAGTGGATCGGCACGCTGGTCGACCGCGTCGGCCTGGCCGGGCGTCTGCACCACCGCCCGTCCGAGCTGTCCGGCGGGCAGCAGCAGCGCGTCGCGGTCGCCCGCGCGCTGGTCAGCCGGCCGGCCGTGGTGTTCGCGGACGAGCCGACCGGCGCGCTGGACATCCGTACCGCCCGGGAGGTCCTTGATCTTCTGCGGGCGCTCGTCGACGAGTTCGGCCAGACCGTCGTCATGGTCACCCACGACCCGGCCGCCGCCGCCCGCGCCGATCTCGCGCTGGTGATGGCGGACGGGCGGATCGCCGACACGATCGTCGCGCCGGCCGCGCCGCACCTGGCCCGCCGGCTCACCGAGCTGGAAACGGAGTAACGCCATGCTGTACCTCGCCGCACGCATGGCCCGGCAGCGGATAGCCGGGCTGGTCGCGGTCGCCTGCGCCACGATGGGCGGCGCCGCACTGGTCGCCGCGATCGGCGTGGTCGCGGAGTCCGGCCTGCGCGGGCACCCCGACCCGGGGCGCCTGGCGCCGGCGGACGTGGTGGTGTCCGCGCCGCAGCTCTATCAGGTGCCCGAGGACCTGCCGATCGCGCTGCCGGAGCGGGCCGGCGTGCCGTCCTCGCTGGTCACCGCGCTGGCCGGGCTGCCCGGCGTGACCGCGGCGATCGGCGACGTGACCGTGGCCGCGGCCGTGTTCGGCCCGGACGGGCGGGTGCTGCCGGTCGAGGGGCACGGCTGGTCGTCGACCGCGCTGCTGCCGGGCACCGGGACCGGGCCGACCGGCACCGAGGAGGGCGGGCGGCCGACCGGCATCCCGGACGGGCTGACCGCGCCGGCCGGCGACGCCGAGGTGGCGATGGACGCCGCGACCGCGAGCGCGGCCGGTGTCGCGCCCGGCGGGACCGTGCGGCTCAGCTCCGGCGGGCGGACCGGCGACTACCGGGTCACGGCCGTGCTCGACGCCGGCGGCCCGGCCGTGTACTTCGCCGACCGGACCGCGATCACGCTCAGCGGCCGTACCGGGGACCGGGTGGACCTGGTCGCGCTGCGCACCGAGCCGGGCCGCGCGGACGAGGTCGCGGACGCGGCCCGCGCGCTGGACGGCGGGCTCGCGGTGAGCACCGGCGCGGCGCGCGGCGACGTGGCGGACCCGGCGGCCGCGGCGGCACGGCGGATGCTGCCGCTGCTGGCCGGGTCGCTGTCCGGCGTCACCCTGGTGGTGATGGGCATCATCGTCGGGGGCGCGCTCGCGGTCGCGCTGGCCGGGCAGCGGCGCGAGCTGGCGCTGCTGCGCGCGGTCGGCGCCACGCCCCGGCAGATCCGCCGGCTCGCGACCCGGCAGGCGCTGATCGCCTCCACCGTCGCGTCGATCCCCGGCGCCGCGCTCGGCTACCTGGTGGCGGAGGCGTTCCGCGGGCTGCTGGCCGGGCTGGGCATGGTCCCGGCCGGGCTGCCGCTGCTGTGGAGCCCGCTGCCGGCCGTGGCCGCGGTGCTGCTGATGGCGCTGACCTCGTGGATCGCGGCGCTGTGCGCGGTGCTGAAGACCTCGCGGATGCCGGCGACCGAGGCCGTGGCCGGCTCGCGGACGGAACCGCGTACCCCCTCGGTCTGGCGCTTCTCCGCGGGCCTGGTCGTGCTGGCCGGCGCGAACGCGCTGGCGGTGCTGCCGCTGGTGTCGCGCACCGAGATCGGCGCCGCGACCACCGCGATGGCCGGCATCCTGGCCGCGGTCGGCCTGGCCATGTCCGGTCCCGGCCTGCTGGCCCGCGCCGGTCGCGCGATGGCACGCCGGCTCCCGGCGCGGGCGGCGGCGCCGACGTGGCTCGCGGTCGCCAACACCCGGGGGTACGCGGTGCGCACCGCCGCCGCGATCAGCACGCTCGCGGTCGCGGTGGTGTTCACGCTCACCTACGCGCTGACCCAGACCACGGTGCTGGCCGGCGCCACCCGGGACCTCACGGACGCCACCCGCGCCCAGCTGTCCGTGACCGCGCCGGCGCTGGGCCGGGTGCCGTCCGAGCTGGCCGGCGCGGTCCGGCAGGTGCCCGGCGTGACCGGCGCGGCGATGGTCGGCGACACCGCGGTGATCTGGACGTACCGGCTGTTCGGCGAGGAACAGGTGGAGCCGTCGGCCGCCACCGTGCTGACGCCGGACGCCGCGTCCGTGCTGGACCTGGACGTGCGCGACGGCGACCTGAGCGGGCTGACCGGTGCCACGGTCGCGGTCGACGCCGGTGCGGCGCGCGCTCGCGGCGTGGGGGTGGGCGACGAGATCACGCTGGCGCTCGGCGACGGCACGCCGGCCACCGCGCGGGTGGTCGCGGTCTACGGCCGCGGTCTCGGCTTCGGCCCGGTCGTGCTCTCCCGCGACCTGGCGGCCGGGCACGCCACCGGCCTGGACCAGCGGCTGCTGGTGCGCGCGGACTCCGCGGCGGCGATCGCGGCGGTGGAGGCGCTGGTCGCGTCCCGGCCGGGTACGGTGGCCGGCCCGGCCGACCCCGGGTCCGCGCGCGTGTCGCCGGAGCTGTGGCTGAACATCGCCGTGCTCGGCGTGCTGCTCGGCTACCTGCTGCTCGGCATCGCGAACAAGCTGGTCACCGCGACCGCGCAGCGCCGGGACGAGCTGACGCTGCTGCGGCTGACCGGCGCGACCCCGGCGCAGGTCCGCGCCATGCTGCGCGGCGAGGCCACGCTGATCTGGGTCTTCGCGACCGTGGGCGGCGTGGGGCTGGCGGTCGTACCGCTGATGCTGCTGTCCCTGGGGTTCCTGCACCGGCCGTGGCCGGCCGGGCCGTGGTGGATCGGCCCCGCGGTGGTGGGGGTGGTGGGCCTGCTCGCGTTCCTCAGCGTCGAGATCCCCGGCCGCCGGGTGCTGCGCGACGCATCCGTGGCGGTCTGACCGGGGTGGCCGGGCGCTCCCGGCCGCTCCGGCGTACCCTGTGTCCACTGAGGAGGGGGTGGGTGGTCGTGGAGTCGCGCAGGCGGTACGTGGAGCGTGCCGCGTCCGGGCCCGGCTACCTGGCGATAGTGGGCACGGCCGCGGTCGTCGTCGGCGTCGTCTCCGCGCTGCTGGAGGCCTGGGCCCCGTGGTGAGCGCCGCCGCTCAGTCCTCGCCGGAGAGCGCGCCCGCCGCGCCCTCCCGCCAGTAGCCGCGGACCGCCACCCGCTCGGCCGGCAGGCCCCGTTCGTGCCGGAAGTGGGTGCGCAACGCGCGCATCACCGCGGCCTCGCCCGCGCCCCAGACGAACGAGCCGGGCCCGATCGGCACGCCGCGCACCGCGTCGATCACGGTCTCCACCGGCGCCGCGCCCAGCCGGCGGAGGTCGGCCGGGCGACCACCGCCGAGCACCCGCTCCGGGCCCTCGGCCAGCACCAGCACCCGGACGACCGCCTCCGGCGGCAGTTCCTCCAGGAACCGCTCGGCCGCGGGCAGCCCGGTCTCGTCCGCGATCAGCAGGTAGTCGTCGCAGTCGGCCGGGAAGACCTGGCTGACCCGCGGCCCGATCACGCCCAGCGCGTCGCCGGGCGCGGCCGTGGTGGCCCACCGGCCGGCCGGGCCGTGCGCGTGCAGCACGAAGTCGAGCGTCAGCTCCACGGCGTCCGCGTCGAACCGGCGCGGCGTGTAGTCGCGGATCGCGCTCGCGTCCCGGCGGCCCGGCGCGGGCAGCGCCAGCTCGCCGGTCTCCGGGTCCGGCACCACGATCCGCACGTGGTCGGCCGCGGCCAGCGGCACCCACGGGAAGTCGGCCTCCAGCTCCGGCCCGCCCAGCACGACGCGGCGCATGGTGGGGCTCAGCTCCTCGACCCGGAGCACCTCGAGCCGCCGTCGCCGCTCCTGGTGGGACACGCGTCGCACCAGCCCGGCGCCCCTGCCTCCCTCGCGCGCCGCGGTGCCGCGGCCAGTCGGTTGTGTCACCGGTCCATTCTGCTGCCGCGCCCGGGCACGCCGGAGCAGGGGGTCCGGCTCAGTCGCTCATGTCGCCGGTGCCGGGAGTGCCGGGGCGCAGGCCGTACCGCAGCAGCAGCACGCCCTTCGGCGAGGTGAACGGCGGCTCCAGCAGCTCGAGGCTGGACGGCACCGCGCCGCCGTCGAACACCTTCTTGCCGACGCCGAGCACGATCGGGTGGATCCACAGGTTCAGCCGGTCGAAGAGGCGCTCGCGCAGCAGCGACTGCACCAGGTTCAGGCTGCCGATCACGTGGATCTTCTCGTGCGTGGCCCGCACCTTCTCCACGGCGCCGGCCAGGTCCGGGCCGAGCAGCGTCGAGCCGGCCCAGTCCAGCGCGGGCGTGCCGCGCGAGGCGACGTACTTCGGGATGCGGTTGAACAGCCGGGCGATCACGTCGTCGCGCCCCGGCCAGTACGCGGCGAAGATGTCGTAGGTGCGGCGGCCGAGCAGCAGCGCGTCCATCCCCTCCATGCCGGCGAGCACGCGCTCCCCGGTCGTCTCGTCCGACAGCGGCGCCTGCCACCCGCCGAACGGGAAACCCTCCGGGTCCTCGTGCGGTCCGCCCGGCGCCTGCCCGACCAGGTCCAGCGTCGCGAACAGGTCGATGTGAACGATGCCCATGATGTCCTCCTCGTGGTCCGTCACCGGTACAGACCCGCGACGGCGCCGGAACTCATCGGTCATCCGCCGAGCCGGGTGAGCAGCCGGCCGACCAGCTCGTGCAGCCGGTCCCGATCCGCCGGCGGCAGCACCGGGTCGACGGCCTCGGCCACCGCCTCCGCGTAGGTGACGGACGCGGCGGCGAGCGTGTCCCGGCCGGCACCGGTGAGGGCCAGGCGGCTGGCGCGGCGGTCGTCCGGGTCCGGCTCGCGGGCGAGCAGGCCGAGCGTGACCATCCGGTCGGCGAGCTTGCTCGCGCCGCCGACCGTGATGCTCATCCGCTGCGCGAGGTCGCCGACCCGGGCCGGGCCGCCGGCCAGCGCGTGCAGCGCCTGGAAGCGGGCCAGCGTCACATCGTGCGCGTCGCGCAGGCGCGCGTCGACCCGATCCCAGAGCAGGATCTGCACGCGGATCAGGTCGTCCAGCCAGGTGATGCGGTCGCTCACGGAATCTCCTTTTATGTTCCTTGGAATATTCTTCCACGGAATGCGTTGGCGAGTGGCATGACCATGCGAGCTGTCGTGCTGACCGGTCCGGGACCGGTCGAGAATCTGTCCGTGCGGGATCTGCCGATCCCGGAGCCGGAGCCGGGGTGGGTACGCATCGCGGTGCGCGCGTTCGGCCTGAACCGCTCCGAACTGCACCTCCGGCTCGGGTACGCGCACAACGCCCGCTTCCCGATCGTGCCCGGCATCGAGGCCACCGGCGTGGTGGACGCCGCGCCCGGCACGGACCTGCGGCCCGGCCAGCAGGTGGTGGCCATGATGGGCGGGATGGGCCGCGCGTTCGACGGCGGCTACGCGGAGTACACGGTGGTGCCGCGCGCGCAGGTGATCCCGTTCCGGTCCGAGCTGCCGTGGGAGGTGCTCGGCGCGGTGCCGGAGACGCTGCAGACCGCGTACGGCTCGCTCACCGTCGGCCTCGACCTGCGCCCCGGGCAGACGCTGCTGATCCGGGGCGGCACGTCCGCGCTCGGCTACGCCACCGCGGCACTGGCCCGCGACCTCGGCGCGACCGTGCTCGCCACCACGCGGCAGCGCGCCCGCCTCGATGACCTCGCCGCCCACGGCGTCGATCATCCACTGCTCGACGACGGCGCGGTGGCCGCCTCCGTCCGCCGCATCCTGCCGGACGGCGTGGACGCGGCGCTGGAACTGGTCGGCACGCCCACGCTCCCGGACACGCTGGCGGCCACGCGCGTGCACGGAACCGTGTGCATGGCCGGAATGCTGTCCAACGTGTGGACCGTGCCGGACTTCTACCCGATCGCCTACCTCCCGGCCGGCGTGCGGCTGACCGGCTACAGCGGCGACGCGTCCGACCTGCCGCCGGCCGTGCTCCAGCGCGCGCTCGACCAGATCGCGGCCGGCACGCTCACGCTCGGCCCGATCACCACCTACCCGCTCGACCGCATCCGCGACGCCCACCACGACATCGAAACCAACGCCATCAGCGGCAAGGCCGTCGCCCTCCCCCACCCACCCCTCTAGCCCACACCCCCTCCCCGCCCTCCCGCCCGCCACGCCGTCGCACACCGACGCCCTCCGCGCCGTCGCACGCCGTCGCCCTCCGCGCCGACGCCCGCCACGCCGTCGCACGCCGACGCCCGCCACGCCGTCGCACGCCGACGCCCTCCGCGCCGATCTAGGGAGGATTCACGCTTTTGGAGATCGAAGTGCTGGAATCCGCCCTAGATCGGCACGGAGGGGGCGGCGGCGGTGCGCCGCGGGCCGTGGGCGCACGCCGGACGGAGCCCGCGGCGGGCCGAGCGCCCGCCCCAGGCCGGGAGCCCGCGGCAGGCCGGGAGGGCACCGCGGGCCAGAAGGGCACCGAGGGCCAGAAGGGCACCGAGGGCCAGAAGGGCACCGCAGGCCAGAAGGGCACCGCAGGCCAGAAGGGCACCGCAGGCCAGAAGGGCACCGCAGGCCAGAAGGGCACCGCAGGCCAGAAGGGCACCGCAGGCCAGAAGTGCACCGCGGGCCGGGAGGGCACCACGGGCCAGCAGGGCACCACGGGCCAGCAGGGCACCACGGGCCAGCAGGGCACCGCGGGCCGGGAGGGCACCGCAGGCCGGGACCCCACCACGGGCCGGGAGCCCGCGCGGGGCCGGGGTCAGAAGGCGGCCAGGGAGGGCTGGTCGCCCGCGTCGTGGGCTGCCAGGAGGGCGGCGAAGCGGTCGGCCGGCATGATGCGGATGCCGAGTTCCTCCGCCTTCGCCGCCTTGGAGCCGGCGCCGTCGCCGACCACCACCAGCTGCGTCTTCTTCGAGACGGAGCCGGAGGACTTGCCGCCCAGCCGCTCGACCGCCTCGTTGCCCTCGTTGCGGCTCAGGCCGGGGACCGAGCCGGTGACCACCACGGTCATCGGCGTGCCGTCCTCGTTCCGCAGCGGCAGCCGCGCGCCGCCGCCGGCCGCCTCCGCGGTCGAGCCCGACTCGGCGGCGGCTGCCGCGGCGCGCTCCGAGGCCGGGATGACGCCCGGCTCCACCAGGTTGACGCCGCGGGCCGCCAGCTTGTCGATGATCGGGGCGAGTTCGCGCAGCTCGGCCGCGATGGTGGCGGCGCGCTCCGGGCCGACGCCCTCCACCTCCTGCAGTTGCTCGACGGAGGCGCCGGTCAGCTCGCCCATGGTGCCGAAGTGGCGGGCCAGCCGCCGGGACATCGACCGCCCGGTCATCCGCACGCCGAGCCCGGTCAGCACGCGGGACATCGGCTGCGTCTTGGAACCCTCGATGTTCGCGATCAGCTTGGCCGCGGAGGTGGCGCCGAGCCGCTCCAGCTGCGCGACCGCCGCCACGTCCAGGTCGTAGAGGTCGGCCGGGTCGGTGACCATGCCGGCCGCGACCAGCGCGCGGATCACCTTGTCGCCGAGGCCCTCGATGTCCATCGAGTCGCGGGCCGCGAAGTACGCCAACGACTCGGTCGCGCCGCACGCGCGGCCCTGCGTGCACCGCCAGCGCTTCTGCGAGCGGTCGATCTCGCCGCCGCAGCGCGGGCAGTGCTCCGGCGGCGTGAACGCCACCGAGTCGGCCGCGCGCTCGTCCAGTTTCGCCCCGGTGATCTCCGGGATGACCTCGCCGGCCCGGCGGACGAAGACGGTGTCGCCGACGCGCACGTCCCGGCGCACCAGATCGTCGAAGTTGTGCAGCGTGGCGGAGGTGACCACGACGCCGCCGACCTGGACCGGCGCGATCACGGCCACCGGGGTGATCACGCCGGTGCGCCCGACCTGCACCTCGATCGCGGTGAGCGTGCTGGTCCGGGTGTCGGCCGGGAACTTGAACGCGGTCGCCCAGCGCGGCGCGCGGCTGGACGAACCGGCCGCGTCCCGGTCCGCCGGCGCGTCCGCCTTGATCACCGCGCCGTCGATGTCGAAGCCGAGCTTGCCGCGCAGCGCGCCGAGCGAGGTGACCGCGTCGACCAACTCGTCCGCGGTCGCGCAGCGCGGCATGCCGGCCGGCGACTGCGCGGTGGTGGTGACGCCCAGCTCCGCGATCGCGGCCATCGCGGCGCTGTGCGTGAGCCCCTCACCGTCCGGCAGGTCGTGCACCGCGTACGCCAGGAAGGACAGGGGCGCCAGGTACGCCCGGTCCTGCGCGCGCAGCGTGCCGGCGGCGGCGTTGCGCGGGTTCGCGAACGGGGCGCCGCCGTGCGCGACGCGCAGCTCGTTCGCCCGGGCGAAGTCGTCGTCGGTCATGAAGACCTCGCCGCGCACCTCCACCGTGACCGGCCGGGTCAGCCGGCCGGGCAGCCCGGCGACCGCCCGCGCCTGTGCGGTCACGTCCTCCCCCGCCGTGCCGTCGCCGCGCGTCGCGACCTGCACCAGGGCGCCGTCGACGTAGCGCGCGGCGATCGCCATGCCGTCGATCTTCGGCTCGACCGTGAACCCGGCGACCGGCCGGCCGATCACCTTCTCCAGGCGGGCCGCCCACTGCCGCAACTCGTCGGAGTCGAACACGTTCGCCAGGCTCAGCATGGGGGTGCTGTGCACGACGTCGCCGGCCACGCCGCCGCCGGCCGCGACCACCTCGGTCGGCGAGTCCGCCACCGCCCACTCCGGGTGCGCCGCCTCGCTGGCCGAGACCCGCGCGAACAGCGCGTCGTAGGTCGCATCGTCCATGACGATGTCCTCGCCCGCGTAGTACGCCGCGGCGGCCTCCCGCATCCGCGCGATCGCCTCCCGGTAGTCGTCGGCGGTGGCGAACGGCGCGGCGTGCGCCGCGTCGACGACGGGTGCGATCTCGTTACCGGCGGTCGTGGGCATGAACACTCGTCTCCTCAAGCTGCTGCGTGACGGTGTTCTTCATACTCCAGAGGTACGACAACTTCCGGCATCCCGCCGCCACGGGCGTCCGCGGCGGCGGGATGGCGATCCGCTCGTCGGCCGCCCCGGCGGCGCACGTGCGTACCCCGTGATAGGTCTTGCTCAGCCGATCGCGAAGCTCGGGTGCGGCGGCTGGTTGTAGGCGGTGTTCTGCCAGGCGACCGCCGCGCGGTACATCCGGTCCTGCATCAGCGACACGCGGGAGATGCTGGTCGGCTCCGTGGTCTGGTAGATCCGCAGCGCCGTGTTGTTCGTGGTCGGCCAGATCACCTCCTCGCGCCAGTCGCCGAGGATGTCGGCCTGCAGCGACGGGGTCGCCTTGGTGCCGTTGTTGGAGTGCACGCCGCCGGCGGACAGCAGCGTGGTGTCGGCCGATGTGCCGTACTTCCTGATGGTGGTGCCGTCCAGCAGTTCGCGCTGGCCGTCGCCGTCCCACCAGATGACGAAGTTGGCCGAGGACGGCTTGCGCCCGATGTTCGCGCCGGACGTGTTGCGCAGCCCGTCGACCGCGTTGGACCAGGACTCCGCGCCGGGGCTGCCGGACCAGATGTCGGCGGAGACGCCGCGGCCGTTGTCGCAGCCGCAGGCCGGGTTCGACCAGATGATCGCGCCGGTGCGGGCGTCCGCCATGTACGCGGCGAGCTTCGTCCCGTCCTCGTCGACCTTGAACACCTCGAGGCCGCCGCGGCTGGGGATTAGGTCGCCCACGTGCAGCGCGTCGCCGTGCCCCTGGCCGGTGCGCCACAGCCCGGCGCCGTTGTCGTCGATCGCGATCGCGCCGTAGACGATCTCGTCGCGCCCGTCCGCGTCCACGTCGGCGATGGACAGGTTGTGGTTGCCCTGCCCGGCCCAGGCGGAGCCGTTGGTCGAGGAGTTGCTGTCGAACGTCCACTTGCGAGTGAGTGCGCCGTTGCGGAAGTCCCAGGCCGCCACCACGGTACGGGTGTAGTAGCCGCGCGCCATGATGATGCTCGGGTACGACCCGTTGAGATAGGCCGTGCCGGCCAGGAACCGGTCCACCCGGTTGCCGTAGCTGTCACCCCACGACGACACGTTCCCGCGCGGCGGCACGTAGTCCACGGTGGCCATCGCGCGCCCGGTCTGTCCGTTGAAGACGGTCAGGAACTCCGGCCCGGCCAGGATGTAGCCGGAGCTGTTCCGGTGGTCCGCGCTCGCGTTGCCGATCACGGTGCCGGCCCCGTCGCGCGTGCCGTCCGCGGTCTTCATCGCCACTTCGGCCCGGCCGTCCCCGTCGTAGTCGAAGACCTGGAACTGCGTGTAGTGCGCGCCGGCCCGGATGTTGCGCCCGAGGTCGATGCGCCACAGCCGGGTGCCGTTCAGCTCGTACGCGTCGATGAACACGTTCCCGGTGTAGCCGGACTGCGAGTTGTCCTTGGCGTTGGACGGGTCCCACTTCAGCACGATCTCGTACGCGCCGTCGCCGTCCAGGTCGCCCACGGACGCGTCGTTCGCCGCGTACGTGTAGGCGACGCCGTCCGGGGTGGTGCCGCCGGCCGGCACCTGGATCGGCACGTCCTGGCTGCTGGCGAGCGTGCGCACCGGCTCCTCCGCGGCCAGGGTCTCGACGCCGCCGGTGACCGGCCGGACCGTGTAGGTGGCGTTCGCGGGCGCGCCGGCGTCGGTGAAGTTCGTGGCAGGCGCGGTGCCGATCCGGACGCCGTCCCGGTACACGGTGAACGTCACGCCGGCCGGGTCGGACCGCAGCAGCCGCCAGGAGAGGAAGTTGCCGCGGTCGGTGCGGATGCTGACCAGGCCGCGGCCGAGGTTCGCGGTGTCGTCGACGGCGGCCGGCGTCCCGCCGGTCGCGGGCTCCGTCTCCGCCGCGTGCGCGACGGTCACGCCGCCGCCGGTGAGCAACAGCCCGGTGGCGGTCAGCAGCACGTACCGTTTCTTGAGACGTTTCATCTGCGGGGGTCCCCTGCGCTCGAGGCCGCGGTCCGCGTGAGGGTCCGGCCGGTGCCGGTCGGTGGCCGGCACCGGCGGCGGGCGCGGCGGGCCACGGCCGTGCGGTGCGCTTCCCGGTGGCGGCGGAAAGCGGTTTCCCAGGCCGCTTAACCTAGGCGTTACATTGCAAACTGTCAATACCTGGTAGGGTTGTCCCCCGCCCTGGCAGTCGGGCTCGCGGGAGTGCGCACGCCCCGGCCCGGCCGCCATGCTGGCCGCATGCGAATCGTCCTGCTCCGATGCGCGCTCGCGGCCACGCTGCTGCTGACCGTCACCGCGGCCGCCGCCGGTCCCACCCGCCTGCAACGGGACGTCGACGCGCTGCGGGCGCTCGGCGTCACCGCCGCGCTGGCCCGCCTCGAGACCACGTCCGGCACCACGATCGCCACCGCCGGCACGCCCACGTCCGACCCGTACCTGCGGATCGGCAGCACCACCAAGGCGTTCGTGGCCGTGGTCGTGCTGCAACTGTGCGCGGAGGGGCGGCTGTCGCTGGACGCGCCGGTGCCCGGCGTGCCGGCCCGCGTGACGGTCCGGCAGCTGCTCCAGCACACCAGCGGCATCCACGACTACACACAGGACCTGCTGCCCGACTACCTCACGCCCGACGACTACCGGCGCAACCGCTGGCGCACCTACGCACCGGACGAACTCATCGGCATCGCGTTCCAACACCCCTCCACGGGTACGGGCTGGAGCTACTCGAACACCAATTACCTGCTGCTCGGGCGGCTGATCGAGCAGGTGACCGGGCACAGCTGGGAGCACGAGGTGCACGCCCGCGTCCTCCGCCCGCTCGGCCTGCGCCACACGATCACACCGGGCACCTGGCCGTACCTGCCGCAGCCGCACGCCCGCAACTACCTGCGCTTCGCACCCGGGGCGCCGTTGACCGACACCACCGTCGCGGTCCGCGGCCTGGACAGCGGCGCGGACGGTTCCATGATCAGCACGGCGTCCGACGTGAACGCGTTCCTCCGCGCGCTGCTCGGCGGCCGGCTGCTGCCGCCCGCACAGCTCGCCGAGATGCGCACGCTGGTCACGGTCCCGGACGACCAGGGCTACCCGTCCGGCAGCGGCGACGGACTCGGCATCTTCTATCGCCCGCTCCCGTGCGGCGGCGGCCACTGGGGCCACGGCGGCAACGGCTTCGGCTACTCCGTCTTCCCCGGCATCGACGTCGAGCGCGACCGCGTCCTCACCGTCTCCGTCTTCACCCGCACCGCCGACCCGGCCGAGAACGCCACCTGGGACGCCGCCATCGACACCCTCGTCACCCACGCCTTCTGCGACTGACCCGTTCCGGCCCGTGGGCGCGGCCACCGCCGCGCCCACCCGATCACGGCGAGACTCGCGGCAGTTCCGGGACCAGCGGCGGGACCGGCTCCGATGCGGCGTCGGAGCGGCGGCGGAGCCGCCGCGAGGTTGGCCCGCGGGAGCGTACGGGCGTGATCACGCCGGAAGCGGGAATACGAACGGTTGTCAAAGGTGCGCGAACCGCGGTGGCCGGCCCGGCGGCCGGTGAGTGCGCTCTCTCAGGGAACCGGCAGTTTCGGCACCGGGAGCACTGGAAGCGGTCGGTTACCGTGGGTGGCAGAGTTGGTGAGGAGATGGGGTGCGGTGAGCGGTTTCGTCAAGCGGTTCCTGCTGTCGATGGTGGCGTCGAGGCTCCAGCGGAGGGCGCACCGGGGCAATCCGGTCGCGGGCGGGCTGCTGGGTGAGATCAACCGGCGCCTCTACGGGCACGGCCACGGGCACGGCGGCTACGGGCGTCACCCGTACGGGCCGCCGCCCGGATATCACCACGGTGGTGGCTACCACGGTCACTCCCGATACAAGGGGCACTACCGGCACAAGGGGCACTACCGCCGCAAGTTCTGGTAGGTGACTCAGACCTTCCGCGCCACGGCGCCGTAGGCGTCGATCGGCTCGACGTCGGCGGAGTCCGGCCGCCACGCGGAGATCCGCACCAGGCCGGGCTCCACCATGGACAGTCCGTCGAAGCAGGTGGCGAGCTCCTCGGGGCTGCGCAGGACGTACGGCACGCCGCCGCTCTCGGCCAGCCGGCGCGCGCCCTCGACCACGGCGGGCGTGGTGTTGGTGCCGTCCCACAGCACCAGGTGACTGCCGGGCACCGTGTCGGCCATCATCCGCGCGACGATCGACCGGACCACGGCCAGGTCCGGCTCGTAGCCCATCACGCCCATGAACATGACCGCGATCGGCTCGCGGAAGTCCAGCGCGGTCGCGGCCTCGGCCAGGATTCGCTCCGGCTCGTGGTAGTCGGCGTGCACGTACCGGGTGGCGCCGCCGCCGTCCAGCAGGGTGCGGGCGTGCGCCAGCACCATCGGGTCGTTGTCCACGTAGACGACGCGCGCCTCGTGCGCCACGCCCCGCGCGACCTCGTGCGTGTTCTGCATGGTGGGCAGCCCGGTGCCGACGTCCAGGAACTGCCGGATGCCGGCCTCCGCCGCGAGGTGGCGCACCGCCCGGATCAGGAAGCCGCGGGACAGCCGCGCCATCGCCGCGATCTGCGGGTAGACCCGCACGACGGCGTCGCCCGCGGCCCGGTCGGCGGCGAAGTTGTCCGTGCCGCCCATCCAGTAGTTCCAGATCCGCGCGGCGTGCGGCAC